>JAXJBE010000029.1:0-33564 GCA_036303125.1 Bacteroidaceae bacterium | reverse complement strand
GTTCATGGTTATCTCCGAAAACTTCGTCTGTTTCTTTTCCTCCTTGACCATCGTCTCAATCTTCTGCTTGAGGTAGTTGATGTCAGGGAAGAAGGAAGACTGGAGCTTGCGAAACGCTTCGCTTTCGCCGTCGCGTATGATGCCGAGCATGATGTGTTCAGGACCGATATAGTCGTTGTTCAGTCTCATGGCTTCCTCTTTGCTGTAGCCGAGGATGCGTGTTACCCTGTTTGAATATTTATAGTTCATCAGCTTTAATCAATTTGTTTAGGGTGTTCTACAAAATCCGTTGTCTTGTTCAACAGGGGTGGTATTTCACACCGCTGGTTGCACAATGAGAGGTCAATGCTGCCACTGATAGTGCCCGCATGTTCCTCTCGCGTATATAGGCTGACGTTGCAAATACGATGCCTGAAAGATTATTCGGACAGCCAGCCTGCCAATCTGTCAGTAATGTCTCTCTTCATCTCGTCAGGCATGTTGGATATGCGTGCCTTATGGCTTCCCCTTGGCTGCACGTACACGCGCATGTTTTCTTTCTTCGAACAGTCGAGCCATGTGCACACTCCGCTTGCGCTCCATGGGTCTATTTCGCCATAGATGAAGATGTGCTTTGGGTCTTCCTCCGTGAGATACTTGACGGTGCGTTCGTAGAGGGTTGAGTCGAAGTCGTAGTGTCGCAAGTGCTCTGGCAGCATTATCTGTTTGAGATAGCCTTTCGTGTCTTTTACAGAGGCCAATTTCTTGATAGGCTTGATGTCGTAGCCATAGTAGCCGAGCTCGCGGAGAGCTTGCACGTCGAAGGCCATGAATCTGTTGGGGACGGCGAAATAGTCAGGGGAAGCTATCTCCACGAAGTGGGCGAACCACTCGCTGTCCGTGGCGTCCTCCTCTGGTATCTCGTCTGTCGGAGTGCCCCATTGCCAGAGGGCGAATGGATATTCGAGCACGCAATAGTCGTAGATGTCCTGCGTGGGGATGTAAAACTTGAAATCATTCTTCTGGCAATACTTCTCGAAGTCGTCCATCAGAGAACCTTTCCTCTTCATCAGCTCTTGCATGGCAGCCTTGATGGCTTTCCTCTCCTTCTTCGTGCCAACCTCTTTGGCAAGAAACTTCTCGTGCCTGCCGTCCTCGACACCTCGGTTGAGGGGCGCGACATAGCTGACGCTCACGTCTACATCATCGGGATATGTGGCTCGGTAGAACATGGTAGTCTGCCCGCCCTTGCTAATGCCTGTGCTTATCCACTTGCTCTTGAAGACTTCGTCCAGGGCTTGTCTGATGTGGTGATAGTCGGCCAGAGAATTGTCCACGGTGAGATAGTCCCAGTTGGTGGGGGTAGGGATGCTCTCGGCGAAATAGCGGTATTCGCACAGGACGAGGTTGGCGTCAAACATGCGGCAGAGTTCCTCCTCATAGTTTGCACTCATGCCGTAGTCGGCGAAGTATCCTTCGGTGACAATCACGGTTGGCTTGTCCTCTCCCTTTAGTCCTACGAAGATTCTCTCCGTAAATGTGCCCTGTGATTTCGATTTCCAGTCCACTTGTTGCTCCATCTTCATCACATACTTCTCCTTGAAGCATGTGGACTCTATGGGCTTCACATCGCTCACACCCTCTACGGAGCAGAGCTTCTTCATGAATGCCGTTGAATCAATTTGTGCTGACAGGCCAGTGGCTGCCAGCACAAATATTATTGAAAGTGATGTTCTTCTCATTTTGTATTATTAGTAAGGTTCGCCCTTAGTGGCATCTTGTATGGTGCGTTTAGGTGTCATGTGCTTGACTCCTTAATAAGACCTGGCTATCAGCACCCTGTATTTGGCAGGCTTGCCGCTGACCATGTCCACTCCTGGTGTCTGCTCAAACATGAATGGCACACAGCGGATGGTGGCCTGTGTGTCTTCCTTGATTTTTGCCTCAGTCTCCTCTGTGCCGTCCCAATGGCAAAGGAAGAAACCTCCGTCCTTGACTCTCTCCTTAAACTCCTCATAGTCTTCACATTCGAAGATGTGGGCGTCGCGGAATTTGACAGCCTTCTCGTAGATGTTCTTCTGTATGTCGCCGAGGAGAGTCTGGATATGTTCCTCTATGCCTTCGAGAGGGAGGTTCTCCTTCTCAAGGGTGTCGCGGCGCATGATTTCAACAATGCCCTTCTCAAGGTCTCTCGCTCCGAGGACAAGGCGGACAGGCACACCCTTCAGCTCATAGTCTGCAAACTTGAATCCTGGACGCTTGTTGTCTGCGTCGTCATACTTCACGCTGATGCCCATGGCCTTGAGCTTGGCCGCAATGGCCTCAGCCTTCTCATCGAGCATGGCCATTTGGTCGCCCTTGCCGATGGGGATGATGACGACCTGCACAGGAGCCAGGGCAGGAGGAAGCACGAGACCGTTGTCGTCAGAGTGTGTCATGATGAGAGCGCCCATCAGTCGGGTTGACACGCCCCATGATGTGGCCCAAGCATACTCTGGCTTGTTCTCTTTGTTGAGGAACTGTACGTCAAAGGCTTTGCCGAAGTTTTGTCCGAGGAAGTGGCTTGTGCCGCTCTGCAGAGCCTTGCCGTCTTGCATCATGGCCTCGATGGTGTATGTGTCGAGAGCTCCGGCAAATCTCTCTGTCTCGCTCTTCACGCCCTGCACGACTGGCACGGCCATATATTTCTCAGCAAATTTGGCATAGACCTTGAGCATCATCTTCGCTCTTTCCTCAGCTTCTTCCCTTGTGGCATGGGCTGTGTGGCCTTCCTGCCAGAGAAACTCAGATGTGCGCAGGAAGAGGCGCGTCCTCATCTCCCATCTCATCACGTTGCACCATTGGTTGCACAGTATCGGCAGGTCGCGGTAAGACTTAATCCAGTTCTTATATGTGTTCCAGATGATAGTTTCAGATGTAGGTCGGATGATGAGTTCCTCCTCCAGTTTGGCATTGGGGTCAACCACCACTCCATCGTGAGTCTCATTGGTCTTCAGGCGGTAGTGGGTCACCACTGCGCATTCCTTGGCGAAGCCTTCCACGTGTTCTGCCTCGCGGCTGAGGAAGCTCTTGGGGATGAGGAGGGGGAAGTAGGCATTCTGCACGCCTGTCTCCTTAAACATGTCGTCCAGCACTCTCTGCATCTTCTCCCATATAGCGTAACCGTAAGGTTTGATAACCATACATCCTCTCACGTCAGCCTGCTCCGCAAGGTCGGCCTTGACCACAAGTTCATTATACCATTTTGAATAATCTTCCGAACGCTTAGTGAGTTCTTTCAGTTCTGTTGCCATAAATCTTTATATGTGTGTATAACGTCAAAAAATATGTTGTTTCTCAATTTCAAACCACAAAATTACGGAATAAAACTTAAATTAGAGTCTATTTCATAAATTAAATGACAAATCATGATGATAATTCAAGGGAAATATCGAAATTTGCAATCCGAAAGCCAACAAAGGCTTCACACTCAAAAGCTATCAGCAGATTGCTATTCATCAATAAAAACACTAATAAACATCACACGATTATGAAAAAGTTTAAGTTTGGAACAGTCGTAATGGCAGCGTTAATCATTCTCTCAAGCTGCGGAGCAAGTAACACAACAAAGGGCGGTCTCATTGGTGGCGGTGGTGGAGCCGCAGTAGGTGCTCTCATTGGTAATCTCATCGGCAAGGACACTAAGGGCACACTCATCGGTGCAGGCATCGGTGCAGCCGTGGGCACAGGAGCGGGTCTCCTCATCGGTAAGAAGATGGACAAGGCCAAGGCGGCAGCGGAAGCTGTGGAGAATGCCAAGGTTGAGAGCGTGAAAGATGCTCAAGGCCTCGATGCTGTCAAAGTGACCTTTGACTCAGGCATCCTCTTCACTACAGGCAGCTCTACTCTCAGTTCTGCTGCTAAGAAGAACCTCAGCGATTTCGCCAACAACGTGCTGAAGGCTTACAATGACTGTGATGTGGCTATCCAGGGCTACACTGACAATCAGGGATGGAAGAACTCAACAGCTGAGCAGAGCATACAGAAGAACATCACTCTCTCCCAGAACCGCGCTGACGCTGTCAAAGCGTACCTCCTTGCAGCCGGAGCACCAGCTTCACAGATTAAGAGCAGCACAGGCTTCGGCCAGGAGAACCCTGTGGCCGACAACAACACTAAGGCAGGACAGGAGCAGAACCGTAGAGTAGAAGTATATCTCTATGCTTCAGAGGCTATGATTAAAGCTGCCAACGAAGGAACACTCAAATAAATGAGGAAGCTATTATCCAAGATATGCAATTTTTTCAAGTGGATGCTAATCGCCCTCGTGGCGGGTAGCATCCTGCTTGTTTTATTGCTGCGCTACATGCCAGTCTACACGTCGCCCCTCATGTTCATCAGAGCCTACCAGCAGGTGAGCGAAGGCAGAGAGTTGCGTTGGCATCATTCGTGGGTCAGCCTCGACTCCATCTCTCCAGATCTTCCTCTGGCCGTCATGTCATGTGAAGACCAGAACTTTCTCCACCACAACGGTTTTGACTGGGAGGCTATCAAGAAGGTGGTGGAGGAGCGACAGGAAGGGGAGCGCTTCCGCGGCGGGTCTACCATCAGCCAGCAGACAGCGAAGAATGTGTTTCTCTTTCCCACATCTTCTACTGGCAAGCTCGCCTGGGTGCGCAAGGGGGCAGAAGCCTACTTCACTGTCCTCATCGAGTTTTTCTGGGACAAGCATCGTATCATGGAGGTCTATCTCAACACCATCGAGATGGGGGACGGCATATATGGAGCGCAAGCCGTAGCGCAGGAGCATTTCGGCTGTGACGCCAAAAATCTCACGCGCAATCAATGTGCCATGATTGCCATCTCTCTGCCCAATCCGCTGCGCATGAACTCCGCTGCTCCCACTCGCTACATGTATCGCAGACAGTCGTGGTGCATACGGCAGATGAAATGGCTCGGACACTTTCCTTCGCGCGAGGAACTCGAGATGAAGGAGGCAAAGGATGAAGAGGCTGATGATGAAGATTAACTGCTAAAGAAGGATATCAGCCACTCTAAAATACCCCCAAGCTCACAACCCCTCGGGAGCAGGCCCACAACGCCATGGGAGCCTGCTCCCGAGGGGTTGTGGGCTTGCTCATGAAGGGTGTTGGGCCTGCCCGTTTGGAGTTGTGAGCTTGCAGGCATGGGAGAGTGGGGCTACTGTTTCTGTTTTGAGGACTTGCCCTCTTTTAGCTGAAGCTGAGTAAAGAATATTCAGTGGCTGAAGTCTGCGAGCATGGCGAGCGCGCCGGTTTTAAAATTGATATGTACTCGGAGATTGTCAGACTGCTACTGACAAGAATGAATTAAGAAGTCATTTGATAAAACAAGGGTCGCGGAAGTTGATTTCCGCGACCCTTAATGTTAAGTTCTATGTATAGGCATCTATGCCAATGATGTTAGGTTTTGCGCATAAGCATCAATGCCAATGGCAGACTATTACAGTTTGAATTTTAGCACTTTGCCACCGTTGGCAGGAAGTTCAATGTACATGGTGCCGTCGGGGATAAGATTCTTCTGTTCTTTCTTTCCTGTGAGCAAGTCTTTGCAGACGAGCGGTTCGTTGCTGACAGGTATATCCATGCAGTCAAAGGCATGAGCAGGTATTTTAATCCACACGCGAGCTGCTGTGTCTGCGAAGTTGGCCACGACAAGTATTAGGTCTTTGCCGCTCTTTCGGAGGAAGGCATACTGACGGTGCTCGTTCATGCCCTCGTTGTAGTTGACATACATGATGTCAAAGAATTGGCCTTCTCGGATGGCTTTCTCCGAGTTGCAGATGTTGAGCACTTTGGTATAGTATGCCTGCAAGGCTTTCTCTTCCTTTGAGAGAAGAGTGCCGTCAAACTTGTTGTTGTTGCGCCAGCGACGGATGAGGTCGATGGTCCAGTAGTCGTAGATGGTGGTACGTCCGTCTTGTCCGCTGAATCCCTCGGAGTACATGCCTTGCTCGCCAAGTTCCTGACCGAAGTATACCATCATGGGATTGGTATTCATCAGCGCGCTGACGAGAAGGGCTGGTTTGCCTTTCTCGGGGTTGCCCGCGAAGAACTTGGAGGCAATGCGCTGCTCATCGTGGTTCTCAAGGAAATTGAGCATGTGCGTGTGAATGTCGTCCACACTCTGCCATGCACCAGTGATGCCCATGGCCGAATGTCCGCCCATGACAGCGCGGAGCGTATCGTAGAGGCCTACCTTGTCGTAGAGGTAATCGAAGTGACCGCGATAGATGTAGTTGCGGTATTCATGGGGATTGTATATCTCAGCAATGAATATGATATTGGGATACTTGGCCTTGACCTGTGGTATGACCCATCCCCAAAAGTCGCATGGCACCATCTCAGCCATGTCACAGCGAAAGCCGTCGATGCCCTTGCTCGCCCAGAAGAGGAGGATGTCTCGCATCTTGAGCCATGTGTCAGGGGTGGAGGGGCAGAAGATGAGATGGTGGCATCCTTGATAATCAACTCCGTAGTTGAGTTTGGCTGTCTCATACCAGTCGTTGCGTCCTGCCCATTGTGTGAAGCAATCGTTGCCAGTGACCTTGGCCGGTGTCTCGACATAGTCGCCCATCTCGTCGTCGTGAAGGGAAAAATTGGGCGAGAAGGTTGTCCCGGGCAGGTAGTAGAAGTTGTTGTGAGGGGAGAACATCATTGTTGGGTCATCACCTTCTCCGAGGTCTTTGACACCCTCTGGCTTAGCGTCGGAACAGTACTGACGAGCCACGTGGTTGGGCACAAAGTCAATGATAGCCTTCATGTCAGCCCTGTGTGTGCGCACGATGAGTCGTTCGAACTCGTGCATTCGTTCTGGCACATTTGTAGCGATGTCGGGATCGATGTCGTAGTAATCCTTGATGGCGTATGGACTTCCTGCATTCCCTTTCACAACGGCTGGGTGGTCACGCTTAATACCGTACTCTGAATAGTCGCTCTTAGTGGCATGTTCGATGATGCCTGTATACCAGACGTGGGTAGCACCCAATTTCTTTATTTCAGCTAATGCGGCTGATGTGAAGTCTGCCATCTTGCCGCACCCGTTATCCTTTTTGGAGCCATTGCTGACATTCTTGTTAGCATTAGCTCCAAAAAGGCGGGTAAATACTTGGTATATGACTATTTTCTCCATATCTGGTGGGTGAATAGTCGTTTTATGAGATGCCCTTGATAGCAACGTTGCGGTCAATCTTGGCAATCATGCCCTGGAGAGCTTTGCCAGGACCGCACTCTGTGAAGTCGTCAGCTCCTGCTGCTATCATTGCCTGCACCTCGTAGGTCCACTTGACTGGGGCTGTAAGCTGGGCGATGAGATTTTGCTTGATTTCCTCTGGGCATGTGTGAGCTTTGGCATCCACATTCTGATATACGGGACACTTAGGAGTGGAGAACTTGGTAGCCTCGATGGCTGCCTGCAGTTCGTCTTTAGCTGGCTGCATGAGAGGAGAATGGAATGCGCCGCCTACAGGAAGGGGAAGAGCACGCTTTGCTCCAGCTGCTTTGAGGGCTTCGCACGCCTCGTTCACAGCCTCCACGTTACCTGAGATGACAAGCTGGCCAGGGTTGTTGTAGTTTGCTGGCACAACGATATGTCCTGGCTTTGAGATAGAGGCACATATCTCCTCAATCTTGGCATCGTCAAGGCCAATGATAGCTGCCATTGTGGATGGTGCAGCCTCGCAAGCTTTCTGCATGGCCATAGCGCGCTGTGACACGAGTTTCAGTCCGTCTTCGAATGACATTGCGCCTGCTGCTACAAGAGCGGAGAATTCGCCCAGGGAGTGGCCTCCTACCATCTTTGCGTCAAACTCATCGCCGAGGCATATAGCCTTGATGACAGAGTGCAAGAAGACGGCTGGTTGTGTCACCTTGGTCTGCTTGAGCTCTTCGGCTGTGCCCTCAAACATTATCTTTGTGATTTCGAAGCCAAGGATTTCATTTGCTTTGTCAAAGAGTTCCTTTGCTGTTGGATTGGATTCATAGAGGTCTTTGCCCATACCTGTGAATTGGGCTCCCTGACCTGGGAATACAAATGCTTTCATTTCTGTTATAGTTTGTTTTAAGGGGGCGAGCAGGCTTGTTTCCTTAGTGCACCAGTTTCTTTTGCTGCGTCTTATGGCATGCCAGACAATTATTTGCTGAATCTAATAGTATGTCAGACAATTATTGGGTGCGTTGTACAGTGAAGACAATATTTGTTATGTCCCTGCATAGGTTGTCTATTGTCGCCCTTGATGGTTATTAAATTAAAAAAGCATCTTTCCCAAAGTGAGAAAGATGCTTTATGATAGTAATTGATGTCGATTTACTTAACCTTCTCAACGATTGCCTTGAATGCCTCAGCGTTGTTTACTGCGAGGTATGCAAGTGTCTTGCGGTTAATTTCGATGCCTGCCTTGTGGAGAGCACCCATAAGCTGTGAGTAAGACATGCCTTCGAGGCGTGCAGCTGCATTGATGCGCTGAATCCAAAGAGCGCGGAACTCGCGCTTCTTGCGACGGCGGTCTGCGAAAGCATATGTTAAGCCCTTTTCATAGGCATTTTTGGCAACGGTCCAAACGTTCTTGCGTGCGCCGAACTGACCTTTTACGCGCTTGAGTATCTTCTTGCGACGAGCGCGTGATGCAACATGATTTACTGATCTTGGCATAGTTTTGTTTTGTTGTTTTGAATGTTAGCGGCGATTCTTTGTGTTTATAGCTCTTTGGTGCTAACAAATCGGTTAAACTTAAAAGTTAAAAGTTCTTGCTGACGGCTGGTCACTTGCTGATTAAGCGAGGCAAAGTTGCTCACGCACCATCTTGCGATTTGCCTTGACGACAATTGTGCTGTGGTCGAGATTTCTCTTCTGCTTCTTTGTTTTTTTAGTCAGGATGTGACTGTGGTAAGCGTGCTGACGCTTGATTTTGCCGGTACCAGTAAGAGTGAAACGCTTCTTAGCAGCGGACTTAGTCTTTAACTTTGGCATTTTTTTGTTGTTTTAAATTATTAATGTATTGTGGCAACGCATATACCCGGCGTTACGCACTTTCTTATTTCTTTTATTGACTGCGTCAATTGACAGAGCCGAGGAGACGTGTTCGTAGGGCACGCTTTGGCATCTTCCCGTCCTTTCTCTATTCGCTTGTGTGCTCGTTAGCAATACTAATCTTTGTCAGCAGCAGCGAGTTTCTCTGCGAGTCCTGCAAAGGGACTGTTAGGATTTGGCCTGTCATCTTCTGCTTTGGCCTCAGCTTCTCTTTCAGCCTTGGCTTGTGCCTCAGCAGCCTCGTTGTCCCTCTTCTGCTGACTTTTTTTTGGTTGGCCAGCCTTTTTGGGAGCGAGCGTGAGAAACATTTTCTTGCCTTCCAAAGATGGCATGCTTTCAACCTTGGCAAGTTCTTCGAGGTCGTTGGCAAAACGGAGCAGGAGCACTTCCCCTTGTTCTTTGAAGACAATAGATCGTCCCTTGAAGAAAACGTATGCTTTGACCTTATTTCCGTCATTGAGGAACTCTTGTGCGTGCTTGAGTTTGAAGGCGTAATCGGCTTCTCCTGTTTGGGGTCCGAAGCGAATCTCCTTAACTTCTATTTTCACTTGCTTAGCTTTGAGCTCCTTCGCTTTCTTCTTTTGCTGATAGAGGAATTTAGAGTATTCGACGAGTCGACATACCGGAGGTTGCGCATTAGGAGATATTTCTACAAGGTCTACACCTTTCTCGTCAGCGAGACGTATGGCATCTCTTGTGTTCATGACCGTGGATTCGATGCCTTCGCCAACGATTCTCACTTCGTGTACGCGAATCTGTTCGTTGATTCTGTACTGTTGTTTTTTATTATCACCTTTCATTAAATATGAGTGTTCCTTCGGTATAATCTTTTAATTTATATGTTTATTAGTTTTAAATTCCGACTGCAAAGTTATATATTTTCCGTCATTTGACGAATTTCTTCTTGGATTTTCTTTGCAAAATCGTCAATTTTCATTGTTTCTTGTGCCTGTGCGCCTTGTTTTCTTACGTTTACAGTACAATCTGCAGCTTCCTTCTCTCCGACGACAAGCATGTATGGTATGTGCTTTATTTCGTTGTCGCGTATCTTTCGTCCAATCTTCTCATTGCGGTCATCGACAATGGTACGTATGTCTTGCAGATTGAGTGCCTCTGCGACTTTCTGTGCGTAGTCGTTGAATTTCTCTGAGATTGGCAAGACAACCACTTGGTCTGGGATGAGCCAAAGTGGGAAGTGGCCTGCCGTGTGCTCAATGAGGACTGCGATGAATCGTTCCATTGAACCGAATGGTGCTCGGTGAATCATGACAGGGCGGTGCTTCTTGTTGTCGGAGCCTGTATACTCAAGTTGGAAGCGTTCAGGGAGGTTATAGTCAACTTGAATGGTGCCGAGCTGCCAACGGCGGCCAAGAGCATCCTTAATCATGAAGTCGAGTTTGGGACCGTAGAAAGCAGCCTCGCCAAGTTCAGTGCGGGTGTTGAGTCCTTTCTCTGCGCATGCCTCGATGATTGCGTTTTCAGCTTCTTCCCATACTTCGTCGGAACCGATGTACTTTTCCTTGTCGTTGGGGTCGCGAAGGGATATCTGCGCTTCGAAATCCTTGAAGTCGAGTGCCTTGAAAATGATATTGATGATGTCCATTACTCGGAGGAACTCTTGCTTCACTTGGTCGGGACGGCAGAATATGTGTGCATCATCCTGTGTGAAGGAACGCACTCGTGTGAGTCCGTGGAGCTCGCCTGACTGCTCGTAGCGATAGACTGTTCCAAACTCTGCGCAGCGGAATGGGAGATCTTTGTACGAACGGGGCTGTGAGGCGAAAATCTCGCAGTGGTGAGGGCAGTTCATAGGCTTGAGCAGGTATTCCTCACCCTCCTCTGGTGTGTGGATGGGCTGGAAAGAGTCTTTGCCATAGTGGGCATAATGGCCAGAGGTGACGTAGAGGTTCTTGCCGCCGATGTGTGGTGTGATGACTTCCTGGTAGCCATATCTTTTTTGTATCTTGCGCAGGAAGTCCTGCAAGCGTAGACGCAGGGCTGTGCCTTTGGGAAGCCAAAGGGGGAGTCCTTTGCCGACGCGCTCAGAGAACATGAAGAGTTCCATCTCTTTGCCTATCTTGCGGTGGTCTCGCTTTTTAGCTTCTTCGAGGGCTACAAGATATTCATCGAGCATCTTCTTTTTGGGGAAGGATATGCCATAGATACGTGTCATCATTGGTCTCTTCTCATCGCCACGCCAGTAGGCTGCGGCAAGTGAGAGGAGTTTGAATGCTTTGATGGGGGCCGTAGTCATGAGGTGAGGTCCCTTGCAGAGGTCTATATAGTTACCCTGTGTGTATGTAGTTATCTTGCCATCCTCGAGTTCTGCGATGAGTTCGTTCTTGTATGTCTGTCCTTTCGAAGCGAAGAGAGCCATGACATCTGTCTTTGAGATGTCTTTGCGCACGAGAGCCTCCTTCTTCTGCTGGAGCTCTTGCATTTTCTTCTCTATCTTTGGGAAGTCTGCATCGCTGAGCTTGACATCTTCTGGTGGCATGACATCATAGTAGAAACCATTCTCTATAGCGGGGCCGATGCCAAACTGTGTACCAGGGTATAGTTCCTCAATAGCTTCTGCCATAAGGTGGGCAGACGTGTGCCAGAAAGCATGCTTGCCTTCAGCGTCTTCAAATTTGTATAAAGCTATCGTTGCGTCCTCGTTGATAGGGCGGTTCAGTTCTGTCGTCTCGCCGTTGACTCCACAGGCGATGACATCTTGAGCAAGACGCTGGCTGATGCTCTCTGCTATCTGGAGGCCTGTGACACCAGCTTCGTACTCTCTGACAGAGTTGTCAGGAAAAGTAATTTTTATCATTGTCCTTTTGTATGTATTTATTATATTTTATTTTTCTTTTCTGCGAGTTTGCAAAAACGGTTTGCTTTGTTTCAATTCCGCGAGGATTGTTTCTTCCTTTTTCAACCTGCAAATTTAACATCTTTATTTATAATTATGATGCTGCGGAACGAAAAAAACGATAGCGTGAGCAGGATTTGTCGATTCAAATGCTGTTGCTGATACAAAAGTGGGTTGGTAAATGGCAATCGGTTCTGCTCGCATGATTCTGGGTGATACTGTATCATTTCTTTCTCTTCTGATTTTTCTTGATGATGTTGTAGGCTTGATAGATGCCAAGTTCTCCAGCCTTGGATAGGTCGGGAATAGCTCCTATGGTGTCATCTGTCAGAAGTCTAAGGAGACCTCGGTTGTAGTATGCTTCAGCTATGCTGGGATTTGTCTCTATAACCTTTCCGAAACCTTCGATGGCTTCATTGATTTTGCCTTCCTGAGAGTCTTTATAGGCCTTGTTGAAGATCGCTATGACATCAGTCTTGCCAGCTTCCTTATATATAAATAATGTGTGCTGAGATAGATTCATAAGTGCACCATCGGTGTCTTTGTTCTGCACCTTGCCTCTGTATTCGCTCTCGTAGGTCTGCTCGTCTTCCCTCTCGTCTTCTTCCACCATCTTGTTGTAGTCTTCGATATTGAACTCCGACTTCTTCCTTGTCTTGTTTTTCATTCTTGACGTTGGGGTGGAGTAACCATAGCGGTGGGCTATCTGCTCTTTGAGTACATGTTCCTCATCTCGTCTGGCTCCTGCCTTGTCGCCAACCTTGCGTCTGGCTTCTGCTCGCCTTTCATACCCGTAAAGGAACTTCGGATACTCGTTGATGACGGTGGTGTAGTCGCGTATGGCTCCGTGGTAGTCGCCGATATTGTCGAGTAGGGTGGCACGGTTGAATGTGGCCATCATGTCATCGGGATCGATGGATAGGATAAAGTTGAAGTCTTCAATGGCGAGGTTGTCTTCACCCACGTTGGCTCGGAGTAGACCTCGGTTGTAGTGGCCGATGAAGTTGCGTGGCTCAAGTTCGAGAGCCAGATCGTAATCTTTCATGGCTTCTCTGTAGTTGTCGGTGTGATAGTGGCTGAGAGCCCTGTTGATGAGTATGCCCGCCTGCTTGGGGTTTAGGCGCAGTGACTCTGTGAAATAGTCAATGGCCGCATTATACTGCTCGTGTGCCATGAGTATGTGAGCCTTCATGTTGACAGCGCTGGTACTGAACTTGTCAACATGGAGTGCACTGTCAACCGCAGCTTCTGCGGCTAAAGTATCTTTCTTCTCCATCAGTATTTGAGCCTTGATGCAGTATCCGTCGGCATATTTGGGCCATTTCTTTGTGACTACGTTTATGACGCTGTCAGCTCTGTCAAGGCTGTCTACATTGATATAGCAGAGGGCGAGATTGTGCCAGACAGCTCGGTTCTCTGGCATAAGCTCTGTGGCTTTGGAGTAGTCGCTGATAGCCTCGTTATAGTTGGACATGTTAATCTGTGCCAGCCCTCTCAGTTCATAGCTGTTGGGATAGAAGGGGTTGCGCTTGATGGCTTCATTGCAGTCGAGGATGGTGCCAGAGTAGTCGTCAAGGTAGAACTTTGCCACTCCGCGGAAGAAGTAGGGCTCGTAGAGATAAGGCTTGTAGTTGATAACGATATTGAAGTAGCTGATGGCAAGGACATAATCATCATACGCTATGGCATTGCGCGCTATATTCATCATGCGGTCTGTGTTTATCTGCCCGATAGCTTTAGGGGGCCATAAAGTGAAGAGCGCAAGCAGGAAGGCGACACATTGCTTGGTGTGCCGCCTTTTTTTGCTGCTGGCATGCAGCTGTAGCTTGGCTCTATGTGTGCGCATAATGCTTTTGTTATCTGTTGGGCTTGCACTTATAGTGGGCAGAGAAGTTACCCTTGGCCATAGCGATGAGCTTCTTTTTGATTAGTTGCTTGCGCAATGACGAGAGGCGGTCGACAAACATCTTTCCTTCGAGATGATCAAACTCATGCTGGAAGACTCTTGCCTCGAATCCTTCAAGCCAGCGTTGCTGCTCTTCGCCGTTCTCGTCTGTATATGCCACGAGCACCTTATTTGGGCGGCGAACATTTTCGTTGATGCCAGGGATAGAGAGGCATCCTTCTGACATGACAGATGTTTCTTCACTTTCTTCGAGAATTCTTGGATTGATGAAAGTGTGGAGGTAACCTTTGTATTGTGGTTCATCGTCTGAGATAACGTCAAGGTCGATGATAAATAGACGTATGGGCAGACCTATTTGTGGTGCAGCCAGACCTACTCCCTCTGAGTATTTGAGTGTCTCAAACATGTTGTTGATGAGTCCTTTCAAATCTGGATATGTCTTGTAATCTATTTCCTCGGCTGTCTTTCTGAGAACGGACTGACCGAATATGTACATTGGTAGAATCATAGTTATGTGGATGTTTTAGTTGTTTCTTTTTCTTGTGGGATGGAAGGAATAAGTTTTTATTGTCACCATTGTTACTTTTCAGTATTGTTGCCTTAGACTACCTTTGCAGCAGGCGACTCTGCATGTAGTCTTCGAGGATGATTGTCGCGCTTATTTTGTCCACGAGGGCTTTGTTTTGCCTTGCTTTCTTGCCTATGCCGCTCTGGAGCATGGCTTGGTGGGCTAAGACAGAGGTGAAACGCTCATCGTAGTAGGTTATTTCCTTGTCGGGGAAAAGCTTCTTGAGGCGAAAGTAAAAAGGCTCCACACGCTTCATGTTCTCGCTGTCCTCACCGTTGAGCTGAGTGGGCTTGCCGATGACGATGGTGCTGACATCTTCTTTGGATACATAGTTGAGGATATATTTTTCCAAATCTTTGGTGTCCACTGTACCAAGTGCGCCAGCGATAAGTTGCATGGTGTCTGAGACAGCTAAGCCTGTGCGTTTCTGTCCATAGTCGATAGCGAGTATTCGTGCCATATATGTGTGCCTATTTATTTTTATAGAGTGTTGCTATTTGTGTGATGGTGTGCCTTTAGTACCACTTGATGGAGCCTGAGTAGCTGGACTTCTTGTCATACTTGAGCGCATCGGTCAGTGTGCTTGCATTGGCGCGTAGCGAAATGTGGTAGCTGGTGTAGGTGCCGAAGACAAGGCCGCAGTTAACATTGAAGCAATGCATGTCTCGCGAGATGTTGACTGTGGTCATGGATATCTTGCTGGTAGTGAAATCCCATCCGGAAGAGAAGCTGCAGTTCCAATTGGAAGAGAGACGAAGGCTGCCAGAGAAGTTCATGTTTTGTGTGAACTTGTAAGGGTATCTCATGTTCTTCACATTGATGTCTCTTGTGCGGTCTTCGGCCATAGTTATGCCGTAGGAGATGGAGAAAGACCAGGGCATGTCAAACTTCATGTAACCGTCTTTGTCAAGTCCATCGGCATTGTATTTCTGCTCTTTTGGCTTTGCTTGTTCGTCTTCGTTGGTCTCAAGGGAGGTGGCCTCTTCGTCTTCCATGTCATTGAGATTGTCCTGCGAGCTGGTCTCTTCCTCTTCCACTTCTTTGCCAAAGAGCCTCATGATGGACTTGCGGATCTTCTTGAAGCTTTGGTTGTTGAATGTGTAGGAGAGGTTCTTTGACATTCCTTGGAAGCGCCCGAATCTGCCGTATGACCATTCTGTTCTGTTGCCTACGATGACATTGCCGTTTTTGTCAAACTCGTATGCGTAGGTTGCGAATACAGCATTCATGTTGAATGTGGTCTTGCCCCATTTGAGGCGGAGGCGTGTGGAGAGATTTGACCACGGCTGCCTCTCTGCTGCCATATTGTATGAGAGGGATGCGCCGAGTTCGTCGATGATGCTGATTTTCTTTATGCTGTCATCTTTGTTGAGTACTTTAGCCTCTATGTTGTTGGACATGTCAAAACTGACCTGTCCAGTCTTGCCTTTGGATGGTGTGCCGAATAGTGAACCTGCGTAGGGTGAGTAGGAGACGAGTGAGACGTTGCCCTCAGCGTCTGTCTTTGTGTAAGTGTCCCAGTATCCCCACTTGCTCTCGCCGAAGTCGGGAGCATAGCTGAAGCTGACAGTCGGGGTGAAGACATGGCGAACCATGTTGAGTCTCTTGCCGAATACTTTGGGGTTGGGCTTATAGAAGCCGTAGAGCTTGGTGTTGGCTGAGAGGGTGAGGTTGTAGTCAAAGACGCGGTTGAATCCATAGATGGTATCTCTCACCGCGGCTTGTCTCTCTGTGTCCCATGACTGCACGACCTTGTTGGTGTACCAGCGTTCGGTGTAGTTGAGCGTTGGAGTTATATTGACGTATTTGAGCAAGTTGAATGAGGCGGAGATTGGTATGCTGTGCTTCATGCCATTGCGCCAATCTTTTGTGAGGGATGAGTGCATGAGTTTGTCCTCCTTGGTGCTGATGCTGTTGGAGAGGTTGCCCGTATAGTTCATGCTTATTTTCTCATACCATCTTTCCTTGCCAACAGCGTGTTTGCGCTTGAATGGATAGAAGCGTGATAGGGAGATGGAGAGCGAGGGTAGGGTGAGGGCTATAGTGGAATCGCGCATATTTTGCGAGATGTTGAACGAGCTGGAGAGTGAGAGCCCTATCTTGCGGAAGGTGCGTGAATAGCTGACTGAGGAGGTTCTGGTGCTTTGGGAGTAGGAGGTGGGGTTATAGAGAGAAGACAAGTTCTTTTTCTCGTAGGACTGGGTGGCAAAGTTCACGCTCGCTGAGAAGGAACTGTTTGGCGAAGCCTTGGCATCTGTGCGATGGCTCCATTGCACCTTGAAGTTTTTTGTCACAGAGTAGTCGGGCATGTTCTTCTCTCCTTCCTTTGTCACCTGATAGTTGAAGTAGAAGTTGCCACTGTATTTATATCTTTTCTTATATGTGGTCTGAGTGCCGATGCCCCATGATCCCTTGGTGAAGATTTCTCCCGTCACCTTCAAGTCCATCATGTCGCTCAAGGCGAAATAGTAGCCTCCGTCGCGCAGGTAGAAGCCGCGGGTGGATTCATCTCCGTATGTTGGCATGATGAATCCGCTTGAATAGGAACTTGTCATTGGGAAATAAGCGAAGGGAATAGCAATGGGCAGAGGGACATCTTCTACTACAAGCCATGCCGGGCCTGAGAACACATCCTTGCCTGTGCGAGCCTTGGCTCGTGAGAGTGCTATATAGAAGTGTGGATGCTCTTCGTCGCATGTGGTGTATCGTCCGTGACGCAGGTACATCTCGTTGTCGGCTCCCTTTTTTGAGTCTTCGGAGGTGAGGAAGCCGTCCTGCTGTGCTGTATACACGTTGCGGATGAAACCTTTCTTTGTCTCGAAGTTATAGGTCATGTTCTCCGATTTATACTCCTCTCCTCCATCCTTGAAGACAGGCATGCCAAACTTGTTGCCGAGTGAATCCAAGCCGTAAACAGCATAAACAGTCGAGCTGTCCATGTTCATCTTTATGTTCTCGGAAGTGAGTTCTATCTTCTGATACTTGACGTTCGCATCTCCGTAGAGGAAGGCATTTTTGTTGCCCATAAACATAATCATGGAGTCTTTTGCCTCGTACACTACAGGAGCTTCAAGCGCACTGCGTTTCTGATGTTTGCGTACAGAGTCCTCAGCTGCTGCGACTGAGTCATTCCATTGTATAGCTTTAGAAGCCCCCTCATCCGTTATGCCATGCTCTTTATTAAATGACTTTTTCAGAGAATCGAGCTGGTTGAGCAGGGTATCCGCATGCGTGCTTGTAGAGATGCGATTGGTCGTGTCAGTTTTCAATCCATTTGACTTTAAGGAATCTTCGGCCGCGGGCAATCTTTTTTTTGATGTCATATTGACTTCGTTCACACTATCATCACCTGCGGTAACAACATCAATGTGGTCGGCAATTCTTGCTGATTTGCCGACCAGAGTATTATTAAATGCCGTCATGGATATTACTGTTGCTAAAACAGTAAACGACGCTATGATTCTTTGCATTCTCATATATCGGTGCAAAGTTAGTCATTTTTCGTCAAACAAACGACATCCCGCTGCCTTGAATTTATTCAAAACCCACTTTTAGCTGAACATTTCAGACCATTTAACAAAACGTGCCGCCCCATCTTCGCCAAATTTGGCGATAGACTCCAGCGCCTTTTCTATTGTTTTCTCATGGCCAAGTCTTGTCTTTGAGAAGAATTTGTCTGCATAGCAAATGATGATTTCCTCAATGGTCTCTGGCAGGTAGTCATGATGCGGCAGGGGTAGCTGCCGCTCATTTATCTGCTGGAGGGTGATTCCTGCACCTGTATGTCTCTCGCACACTCTCGCATGGGTAGGGTATCCTTCCTCCCTGAGAATATTAGCTCCAATGATGCCGTGGCAGATGTATGGTTCTGTGCCAAAGCATTTTATGCCGTCGGCATCGCATTTGAAGATGCCTATGTCATGGAGCATGGCCGCCTCTTCCACAAATTGGCGGTCTGCCCCCAGTTCGGGATGGGAGTCCACTATTCTCAAGGCTTTGTCTGCCACATCCCTGCTGTGGGTGCAGAGGATGTGCTTGAGCTCGCTGTCTGCTGGATAATACTTGTCGATGATAGCTTGATAGTTCATAGTAACGTATATGTTTGTTTATAAGGTAGCATATTTTGTTTGCTAAAGTCGTTCCTGCTCAACACTTCCAATGCGCCTGCTCGCAATTCTGAATGGGCTTGCTCAACACCCCAAATGAGCCTGCTCACAACCCCTCGGGAGCAAGCTCACAGCCCCTTGGGAGCAAGCTCCCGAAGGGTGTTGGGCTTGCTGGTTTTTGAGAGTGTGGAATCGCCTTCTTAGAGATAAAAGTCCTTGGTGAGTTTAGCATATTCGGCAGAACGTAAGCCTCCTTCTGCATAAAGCGTTATGGTGGCAGTCTGTGTCGGCTTGCTCTGCTTGCCAAATTCCAGCAGACTGCGCTTTATGTCTTTCTTTTCAGTGGATTTTACATCCATTCTTCTCAAGAGATGTAGTCTGTTTTTTGTGCATAGGAATACGAATGAGGAAACAGAAGAGTAGGGGATTATGACAGAAAAAAGCCCTTTGTCATTCAGCAAGGAGGCCGCCCCGCTTATCAGTGCGTCAAAAGGCAGGGCGCTTGTGTGTCGAGCGTTGTCTCTCGATTCTTTTCCGCTCAATGTATCTTCTGTGTAAAATGGTGGGTTTGAAACTATTAAATCATATCTGTTAGAGTTTATATCCATGGTTGAGAAGTCTTGCAGGCTAACCTCTATCCTGTCTCCGAATGAAGAGGCCATAGCATTCTCCTGAGCTTGCGCCACGGATTCCTCATGTATGTCTATCGCTGTTATATGGCTGCTTTCAAATCGCTGGGCCAGCATAAGGGCTATGAGTCCTGAGCCTGTGCCGATGTCAAGGATGGTCTTTGGCGACAGCTCGTTGTCCAGCCCTTGACCGGCCCATGCACCAAGCAGCACACCATCTGTCCCGACCTTCATGCTGCTGCGGTCGTGGCAGATGGTGAACTTCTTAAAATGGAAATGCGGAGTGGGCATGTCTATTTCGTTTTTATGTTGGAAATCTCTATATTGGTGTGTTCTGATCCTGCAAAATACGTCATAATAGAGCAGCCTGAGGCGATTAGAACTGGAAGTAGTTCTTTGCGTTGTTGTATGAGATGTCCTCAATCATTTGGTTGACCCTCTCTGCCTCATAGCCTGTGTATGGCACTTCACCGTTCTCAATGTCTGTGGCAACGAGGTTGCAGAGTATGCGGCGGAAATACTCATGACGAGGGTAGGAGAGGAATGAGCGCGAGTCGGTGAGCATGCCGACAAAGCGGCTGAGCAATCCTAAGAGCGAGAGTGCGTTCATCTGTTTTGTCATGCCGTCTTTTTGGTCAAGGAACCACCAGCCTGACCCCCATTGTATCTTGCCTGGACATGTGCCATCTTGGAAATTTCCAAGCATCGTGGCAAGAACTTCGTTGGCGCATGGGTTGAGGTTGTACAGGATTGTCTTGGCGAGTTTTCCTTCTGCGTTCAGGCGGTCAAGGAACTTGCTGCACTTTTTTGCTGTGTTGAACTCTCCTATAGAATCAAATCCTGTGTCAGGTCCCAACAGCTTGAACATCTTGCTGTTATTATCCCTAATAGCGCCATAGTGGAATTGTTGTGCCCATCCCGCCTCAGCGTCTTGCACGGCAAAGATATACATCATTGCAGACTTGAACTTCAGCATTTCCTCTGCGGTAGCTTCGCCTCCGTTATAGACTTTGTTGAAGATGGCGTTTATCTCAGAGTCCGTATAGTCTTCAGCATAGAACTCTTCTATCCCGTGGTCAGAAAGTTTGCACCCCATAGAGGCGAAGAAGTCATGACGGTTTTGCAGAGCATCCACGTAGTCGTTGAAATTGTTTATGCTGACGCCGCTCACCTCTGAGAGCTTGTCCACATAAGTCTTGAAATTGGCAGGCACTTCGATAGCCATAGCCTTGTCTGGTCTCCATGCAGGCAACATGCGCGTCTCCATTGTCGGGTCTTCCGCCACAGCCTTGTGATACTCGAGGCTGTCTATTGGGTCGTCTGTCGTGCAGACCACCTTGACGTTATAGTGCTTCATCAGTCCTCTTGGCGTGAACTTTGGGTCGTTCTGAATCTGGTCGTTGCAGGCATCGAATATTCTGCGGGCATTCTGAGGGTTGAGGGTCTCGTTGATGCCAAAGGCAGTCTTGAGTTCAAGATGAGTCCAATGGTAGAGCGGGTTGCGGAAAGTGTATGGTACAGTTTCAGCCCATTTCTCGAATTTTTCCCAGTCGCTGGTGTCCTTGCCAGTGCAGAAACGCTCTTCCACACCATTGCTCCTCATAGCGCGCCACTTGTAGTGGTCACCCCCGAGCCATATTTGTGTGATGGATTCGAAACGCTTGTTTTCTGCCACCTGCTGAGGCACAAGGTGACAATGATAGTCAATAATGGGCATTTGAGCCGCATGTTCGTGATACAATGTCTTGGCAGTCTCGCTCTGCAACAAGAAATTGTCATCCATAAATGGTTTCATAGGTCAGTTGTGTTTTATAAGTTATATTATTAAAATCCGTCGCTGCAATATCATATAGCTGAAAGAAGCTGCATTTATTACTTTGATTGAATTCATCCTAACATAGTGCAAAAGTAGTATTATTTTTTTATCTGTTTAATCAAAAACAACAAAAATCTCATCTTGAATCCCATCTTTTTCACACAAACGCTTTTTCCTTTCGCTAAATGACTGTAACTTTGCAATCAGTAAGAACACATTGTCAAATACTCACATTTCATATATAATATATTTAACCAATATGTCACTCAAAGCACTTAACGCACGCACAGCTCCTAAGAGCCACGCGCCAGAGAGAATCATCCAATTTGGCGAGGGCAACTTCCTCCGTTGTTTTGTCGACTGGATTGTCTACAAAATGAATCAGAAGACAGACTTCAACTCCAGCGTTGTAGTCGTCCAACCTATCGAACGGGGTATGGTCGACTGGCTCAACGGACAGGACTGTCTCTATCATGTCAATCTTCAGGGACGCCTCAACGGAGAAACCGTCAACTCTCTTACACGCATTGACACTATTTCTCGCGCACTCAATCCATATAGTCAGAATGCAGCTTTCCTCGCTCTTGCTGACCAGCCAGAGATACGATTCGTCATCTCCAACACAACAGAGGCGGGCATCACCTTCGACCCATCATGCCAACTCTGTGACACTCCTGCATCATCATATCCAGGAAAACTCACCCAGATTCTATACCGCCGATTCAAGACCTTTGGCGGCGCGCCAGACAAGGGGCTCATCATCATGCCTTGCGAACTTATATTCCTTAACGGACACCATCTCAAGGAGTGCATCTATCAGTATATTGAGCTTTGGAAGAATGATTTCGGGACAGACTACGAGGCCTTCAAAAAATGGTTTACAGAGTATAACTATGTGTGCGCAACGCTTGTTGACCGCATCGTCCCTGGATTCCCTCGCAAGGAAATAGCGGAGATACAGGAAAAGGTGCGTTATGCTGACAACCTCGTTGTGCAGGGCGAAGCCTTCCATCTTTGGGTCATTGAAAAGCCTGAGAATATGGACATTGACACTCTCAAAAAGGAATTTCCAGCGAACAAGGCTGGTCTCAACGTTCTTATCGCTCCAAGTGAAAAGCCATATCACGAGCGCAAAGTCACTCTCCTCAACGGTCCTCACACAGTCCTTTCCCCTGTAGCATATCTGAGTGGAATCAATATTGTGCGTGACGCTTGCAATGACCCTGTTGTCGGTAAATATATCCACAAGGTGCAATTTGAAGAGCTCATGCAGACGCTAAACCTTCCAATGGAAGAACTTCAACAGTTCGCAACTGATGTACTGGAGCGTTTCAACAACCCTTATGTCGACCATCAGGTGACAAGCATCATGCTCAACTCGTTCCCAAAGTACGAGACGCGGGACCTTCCTGGAGTCAAGGTTTATCTCCAGCGCAAGGGGGAACTTCCACAGGGACTTGTCTTTGGTCTTGCTGCCATCATCACATACTACAAGGGCGGTACTCGAGCTGACGGTGCACCTATAGAACCAAATGATGCTCCAGAGATTATGCAGCTTCTAAAAGAGCTTTGGGCAACTGGCAGCACACAAATGGTGGCAGAAGGTGTATTGGCAGCTGAGAATATCTGGAAAGAAAATCTCAACGAGACTGTACCAGGACTTACCGAACTTGTAAAGAAGGATCTCGACCTTATCCAGCAAGTTGGCATGCTCGAAGCAGTCAAAACAATCATCTAAACTAAGAGACCATAATCTAAGCAGCCCAAAGCAAAGTGCCACCACATTACATAAGCCTTCTGATTTATATTTATCTGAAAGTAATGAGATGAGAAAACTGCTGAGACTGGCTGTCCAAGACAACAAGCCCTTTTGGATGGTATCACGGTTATGTTAAATAGGAAGTCTTTAATGGCTCCCGAGGACAATACCCCTCGGGAGCCATTATTTTTCACATTAGAAATTAAAATGATGATGTATCTATGACATTTGTGCCATTACATTACATGAAATTATCATTCCTATGAACAAAAAAAATTTTTTTCATTGTTTGTTCTATTTGTTGTTTTTCGTTTCCTCAATCATTTTGCGGATTGCCTCGGGATGGTCGGGACGTGGTGCCTGTGTGGGTAAAAGCTTTCCATTGGGCATCACTATCTTATAGGTAGGATAGCCACTTA
Source organism: Bacteroidaceae bacterium (assembly GCA_036303125.1). Lineage (GTDB taxonomy): Bacteria > Bacteroidota > Bacteroidia > Bacteroidales > Bacteroidaceae > Minthosoma. Next base: position 10,483 of record JAXJBE010000029.1, on the reverse strand, counting down.
TGCCGATGTATCGTTCAAGAGCGCTCTGCTGGTTGTCGGGCAGATTGTAGTGTATGCAGTTCTCGCCCGTCAGATGGAACAGGGAGATGGATGTTTTCCACGACTCTTCGCTGCTGCGGTTGCAGAGGTAGAGATATACGATGTCGAGGTCTTTCAGTTGTTCCTTCATCTGCGGCACAAAGGTCATCATCTGCTTGCAGGGGGCGCACCATGATCCCCACACGTCGAGGTAGATGTAGCGTCCTCGGTATGGTTCCACGATCTTGTTGAAGATGTCCTCGCCTTCTCTCAGGTCAGCCAGCGGTCTCGGGTCAGGGGTGACGATGGCCTCTGCTGCTTTGAGGGCAGCAATGAGCTGGTCGTTGATTCTTAACACTTCACCTAAGAGGTAGGGCTGATGCACATTCTCGCGCAATGTCTGCAACTGATATTCTTCCATCGGCTTTACATCGTGAGTTATCTTATCAGTCATCATACGGGCTATGGCTATTTCGCGTAAAAGAGACGGAAGTCCGAGGGAGTCGAGTGCGGCTAAACGACGTTGTTGGTAGTACGCAAGTATCTCGTTGAAGAGTTCTGGGCGACTGCCAAACATCGCGTTCAGTGTGTCGGTGAGGTAAAAGCCTTCAATCCAGATGCCAACAGAATCAAGCATTTCCTGTTTGGGTATTTCAATGGCTGCTTCGGCAGGCAGTTCACTTTGGATGAGGTTGATTTCATCATTCGAGAGTTTCAACCGACCGTCGTGTGTCTTCTGCAAGATGTGGTGCAAGAAGGGCACACCGCTGCCAATCCTGCAATAGTTTTCGATGGCGGCATCGCAAATATCATCCAGAAAATGGTTGTAGCGTTCCATCACCGTATATGGTACTTTGATGTTGAAGAGCTTGCTCCGTTGAGCCTCGCCTATGATTTCCTCGCGTTTTACCTTGCCACGATTGAAGCGCAACTGCCCCAAATCATTGGCAAAGAACGACATCATCATCCCTGCGGTATAGTCCTTATAGCGTTTCGAGAGCTGCGGGTGGGCAGCAAGAACGGAATCGCGATGCCGTAATAGCAGACGTTCCTCGTCGTTATATTTGTTGATGAACGTTGTGAAGTCCATCTGCCTGCGCTCATCGTATTTTATGTCGTAGCCATACATCGGGTAGTTCAAAAACTCGTTGGTCATGCGTGCCGTCTTTCCCATCACGTAGATGCGCCCTTCAATGTCGTCAATATAGAACAGCATCTTATCACCAGGTCCGATGACGTATGGAATCCACACCCAGTTGCCCAAGTGATAGATATTCTGTGTAGCACTGGTAAAAAGCATTGAGCCTGTCTGGCCAACGAGGGGAACGCTAATCTCATAGCGTCCTAAGGAGTCGCTTGCTGCGGTGTAGTTTTTTATGTCGTTTTTTACTATATGGTTGAAATGCGTTATCGTTTGAATACCCGCCTTTCCGCTTCTGTGTACTACGCGCAAGGTGGCCTCCTGCTCGCTGTCAAGCCAAGTGTCATTGAATGTTGTCTCGTCTGCCACAGGATAGTTGGGCAGGAACTTCGAGGTGATTACCGATGTCTTGTGCTTAACGCCATCTATCGTGATAATGTTCTTTTTCAGGCGCACCTCCTTGCGCTGTCCGTCCTTAGTCAGCGCGATATGGTCTTTCCCTGTCTCGGCATAGTCCCAATACTCACAGTCGTAGATGGCGTAGTCGTCGAACAGCCCTATGAGCCATTCGCCCGTTGCTTCGTCCCTCAGGCATAGGTCGAGTCCAGATTTCACTTGCCCCTGCCCCACCATTGCGACGAGGGCAACCAGTGCGGCGATGATAGTTTTCTTGTTCATCATTAAATATGCAACACTATTATTATATATAGCTTTTTTAGTACCTTAACAACAAAAAGTTGCTCGGGATTTTGTCATATCATAAACTTCACCTATCTTAGTGTTGCGAAATAAAAGACAAGCAAAACTCTTATATAACATTGCAAAGGTAGCAATAAAATCTGAGAAACTCACTCCTTTTGGAGGAATACCTTTCAATAATGGAATAATTTGACTCCAGACACTCGTCTGTTATATTATTGTTTATCAGTATAGAACATCTCTGGTGGTATATTTTCTTTTAACAGGTTTATACCAGTGCCCAGATAAAAAACTTAATGTTACCCTCTGAGTGCCCACTTGCTTGAGTCAAAATAGCCTGGTGTCTGGCTCTATCATGACTCCGTTGTGGTTCCGTTATGCCTCCGTTGTGACTCTAATACCCGAAAAGGGGGAAACGGAGGGAGAACGGAGGGACAAGCCATGTCGAGATTGTAATGGTTAATGACATTGATAAGGATATTAGCTTCGAGAGCAGTCGTAGCTATGAGATACTCCAGTACCAGACGACTAAAATTCCAGTACCAGATAGGCTACACTGAAAAAGATACTGCAGTTTAACGCTTTTGGTTGACTACTGGATTATGGATTTGACATACAGGGCTATGGATTTGACTAATGCTTCCAACTTCCATTTTAGAATGTTTTAAGTTCTCTGTACAGCTTTTGTATGGGGAGTCCCATAACATTGAAGTATGAACCTTCTATGCGTGTGACTCCGACAAATCCAATCCATTCTTGTATGCCGTAGGAACCTGCCTTATCGTAAGGTTTATAGTTGTCAACATAAAATATTATTTCCTCTTCAGTCAAGTTGTCAAAGAACACACGTGACGTAGAGACGAATTGTTTTTTCTTGCTTAACGTGCAGAGTGTCACTCCTGTAATTACTTCATGAGCATGGCCGGAAAGTTCTGTAAGCATAGCGATTGCCTCTTCTCGTGTGGACGGTTTGCCGAGTACATGATGGTTGTCATAAACGATGGTGTCGGCCGTGATGATAAGTTCATCGTCAGCCATGCTTTGTCTGTAAGCCTCGGCTTTCTTGCCAGATATGTATTTGGGGATCTCCTCTCCACAAAGTGTTTCGGGATAACTCTCATCGATGTCCTTGATAATGCGGACGGAAAAATCGATGCCAAGCCCTGCAAGAAGTTCTTTGCGGCGTGGAGAGTTGCTTGCGAGTATAATCTTATAGTCTTTTACCATTTCAAAAAAAACTTTGTTTTCCATTTTAAAATCCTTTATTTACTATCTAAAGATTCTTTTATTACCATCCCTATATCCTTTATAATCTTTTATCATTTCTGAAATTCCTTACCATCCAAAGGCCACGCTGTTGTGCATCCACAATTCTTTTGTCTTTAATATTTGTTCTAAAATGTCGCGTGCACATCCTTTGCCTCCTTCCTTATGGGATATGTATACACAGGCTGATTTAATCTCTGGGGCTGCATCTGACGGGCAACATGGAAGCCCGCATGTGGTCAAGACCTCATAGTCAGGGATATCATCACCCACAAAGGCTATTTCCTCATCAGAGAGCCCGTACTTATCTTTTAACTCATTATAAACCGTTATCTTGACCTTGACTCCTGTATGCACTTCTTCGATGCCTAATCCATGATAACGTTTTGCTATAGCTTCGGTTTTTCCACCTGTGATGATGGCAAGCAGAAGTCCGCATTTGACTGCGTGCTGCATGGCATATCCGTCTTTAATATTGACTGTTCGCATTGGCTCGCCATTGGGATGCTGTGTGATAGTCTCACATGAGAGGACTCCGTCCACATCGAAGAAGACAGCCTTTATCTTATTAAGATTGTAGTTTATCATTGAGAAGTTGAATATTTATTTGTTGCTACTGTTGCAGTTTGACGCATCATCGTATTGGGGATAAATAAAGGGGTGTTCTATAAACGATGCGTCGTTGTCTTCAGATGAGGACATGTCATGGATGCTTTGGCTGAGAAGTCTGTATATATCTTGCCACTGACGTGTTTCGGACAATAGAGATATGTGCTTGTCAATGACGTTTGTGTCCCATCTCACAGCCGGACCGGTCTGGGCTTGTTCAGGCGAGAGTTGGCGGAGTTTGCCAGCTGTTTCTGATATGAGCGGCAGCATTACTTCAAACGGGATATTGCCATGCGCTCTGAGAAGTTCTGCCCCGATAGCATAGCAATGGTTGGCAAAGTTGCAGCAAAAGACTGCTGCAAGATGGAGGTAACGCCTGTCATTGCTGCCCATGTCGTGAATGCTGCTGCTAACGGATGCTGCAAATTCGTGGAGAAGTGCAAGATCCATCGGGTTAGACGCTTCGAGGAAACATGGTATATCTCTGAAGTTGACAGTTTTCTTGCGTGAAAAAGTCTGCATGGGATAGAAGACACCTCTTCGTGAAGGAGGGATGACATCCATTGGCATGCTGCCTGCCGTGTGGACGATGAGCCGCTCCCCCACTCTTTCTCTCAGTCGGTTCGCAACATTCTGGAGGACATCATCTTTGACGGAGACTATATAGATGTCAGACTCCATATTGATTGTCGTGAGGTCTATGGTGTAAGGTGCGCCGACAATGTGCGCAAGTGTAGCAGCGGATTCTTCAGTACGGCTGTATATTTGCCTGATGTTATGCCCTGCATCCTTAGCAGCCTTACACAGATTTGTAGCAAGGTTGCCAGCTCCTATGAATGTGATAAGCATGGTCTTCTGGGATAGTCTATTCGTTTTCAGGGAATGGTCCCACGTGCACATTCTCCCACTTAAGGCTGCTTTCGTCCTGTGGCTTGCGCTCTATGGCGGGGTGACCAATGCCGATGATGCACTCAGCTGTGAGGTGCTCTGGATAACGAAGGAGGAAACGCAAGATGTTATCAGACGGTTCTCCGTTCTCCATAAATCGGTTGCGTATCTGGCACCAGCATGACCCGAGTCCGAGGTCGGCTGCTTGGTATTGCATGGTGAGAGCCGCCAAAGAAGCATCTTCACACCATACGTCCGACGCTTCGCGGTCTCCGAGCACTACGATGGCTACTGCTGCGCCTGCAAGGAACTGGCTTCCCATGGAGCGGCAAAGCGACATTTTCTCCAAGAGAGCCTTGTCATCTACCACAACGAAATGCCATCCTCTGACACTTTTGCCCGTTGGTGACATGAGGGCTGCGCGGAGGATTGTCTGCAGGTCTTCAGCCTTAATCTCTTCTTCTGTAAACTTGCGCACGCTGCGCCGTCTTTGTACTAAATCTTTAAAATTTTCCATAGTTTATTGATGGGTATATGATTATTTTGGTGTAAAGTTATAAAACTTTCCACTTCCACACGCTATTTTTGATGGATAATTATTATCTTTGCAAGTATATTTAAGATATATGTGGGTGATTCGAGCATAACTGTATATCTGCCGAACAACTGCAAATTGAAAAATATATCCTCATTATGAAGAAAAAGATTATTCTGATATTCACAGCTGTCATTGCAATGCTTGTCGTTGCAATGGGATGGATTGTCGTCAGCTCAGGTTTCATTATCGAACATCCCACGGCCATTTACATTGACTCCGATGATAATGTTGATTCACTTAGAAAGAAGTTTGATTCTGTATGCAGGCCATCAAGCGACTTAGCCTTTAATATCAACATCGCCATATTCGACATTGATAACCGCATGCACACCGGACGTTACGTGGTCACCCCGGAGATGACCGCCATGCAAGCGCTGTATCGCATTCGCAATCACAACGAAGATCCGCTCAATCTCGTTGTGCCTTCTGTAAGAACGATGGGCGACATGGCGCAGCGGCTTGCTTCACAGCTCATGGTGGACTCAGCATCCATTATGCGAGCTTTGAACGACGAGACTCTCATCAAGAGTATGGGATATTCCAAACAAACACTCCCCTGCCTTTTCGTGCCCAACACATATCAGGTATACTGGGACGTAACGGTAGACAATCTGCTGAAAAGGATGAAAAGGGAGAGCGAGAACTTTTGGACGGATGACAGAAAAGCCAAGTTGGCGGAGGTGAGTGAATACGCTGGAGAGGAGATGACTATAAACAAAGTGGTGACACTTGCTTCCATCGTTGACAGCGAGACATCCAACAACGGTGAGAAACCCATTATCGCAGCTCTCTACATGAACAGGATGCGCATCAACATGCCTTTGCAGAGCGACCCGACTGTGAAGTTCGCTCTTCAGGATTTCGCTCTGCGGCGCATCATGCACAAGCATCTTGAAGTAGACTCACCCTACAATACCTACAAAAACAAGGGGCTGCCTCCAGGCCCAATCTGTGTGCCGAGTATTGCAGGAATAGACGCTGTGCTTAACCATTCAAGGAATGATTATATATATATGTGTGCCAAGGAAGACTTCTCTGGCACACACAACTTTGCTGTTTCTTATGCTGAGCATCAACGAAATGCTGCGAGATACGTATCAGCCCTAAACAAGCGCAATATTCATTAAGTGGATTCGGATTCCATTGGGGATTGTGTTTATTCTGATAAAAGTGTTATGACTGTTCTCATAAAATATTGAACATGCATTTGCATAACACCATCTAAGATAGACACAATCACACAAATGGACAATGAATGTTTATTTGTTACTTGATTGATTTAGGTGATTTTATTCTATATTGATATTATTATTCCTTTTATTGAAGTATTATTTAACCAATTAGCTTTATAATGAAAACTAACCAACAACTACTTATTCCTGTTTTACTGTTATGCACCTCCGCCATTCAAGCTCAACCTCGCGAGAGGGAATACCTGCCTTCGCCTGTAAAAGGAACTGCTTGGAATGCTCCCAACAACATGAACCCGTTCATACCCGGATACTTTGCTGACCCTACCATACGCAAGTTTGGAGACACTTATTATGTCTACGCCACAACTGATGGCACGGGCAATGGCTATGGACCGGCGCAAGTGTGGGCAAGCAAGGATTTCCTTCATTGGAAGAACTTTGTGATGAATTGGCCCACTACAGAAGTCGTATGGGCACCAGATGTTGTCAAACAGCCTAACGGAAAATACCGCTACTACTACTGCGAACCATGCAACATCAATATTGGAGAAAGCGATACCCCCATTGGCCCTTGGACAAATATCCTGGGGAAGGAAGATGCTGTCATGGTGCCTGACAGATATATTCATAATGTCATCACTCTTGACCCCATGCTCTTTGAGGATGATGACAAGAGCCAATATCTTTACTTCACCACCTGGGGCATATACAAAGGCTTTGGTTGCGGTGTCGCAAAACTGAAGGATGGTGACTTTGACATATCCGCGCTCTCCTCAGAACAGAAGGCCGACGCGCGCCATTGGAATGAAAACAGCCCCTTCCCTATTGCTGCTGATGAGTTTTTTACAGACAAAAGACTCATACCAAACACCGAGCTGAAGGATATCTTTGAGGCTCCTTTCATCTTCAAGCGCAACGGTGTGTACTACTTCACTTATTCTTCAGGCAGTTGCCACACAGACACATACAGGGTGCAGTATGCCACATCGAAGACTGGTCCAATGGGACCGTTCGAATATAAGGGAGAAATTCTCACCACCAATGAAGACGAGACGGTGCATGGGCCAGGGCATCATTCCGTCATAGAGAAAGACGACAAATACTATATCGTATATCATCGGCATAACAACCCTAAATCCATTCACGGCTTCAACCGTCAAGTCTGCATAGATGAGATTCACTTTGATGAGGATGGCAATATACTCCCCATTGTGCCCACACACAATGCCATGGGAGTGAACGTGGTCGCAAAGTCCAAGTATAAGAACCTCGCTCTTGGAGCAAGCGTAAAATGTTCTTCCTATTACGATGAATGGTTCAAGCCGGAGTATGCAGTCGACGACAATAACGCAACGCTATGGAAGGCACGGCATACTAATTGGGACGGCCAGAAAGGTGAGTACAATGAAGAATGGATTCAGTTAGACTTGGGAAAGGTTAAGAAGTTCAACGAGATATGGACACAGTTTGAATATGCCACATTCTTCTACCAATATAAGATTGAGACCTCAGTGGATGGTACAGAATGGACGCTTTTTGCTGACCGCACATCAAACACGATGCAAGGCTCGCCCATGATTGACCAGAAGGCTGTCAAGGCTCGATACGTCAAACTGACCATCACGGACACACAGAAGAACGGGCACATGCCTGCTGTGTGGAACATCAAGGTGTGGGCAAAAGCTCCAGAACTGCCTGAGATGAAAGCGGATTCGTATGACGGTTACCCAGGCATGCACAAGAAGGATGTTGCGGCTGACGAGCGAAGCACAAGAGGCAACCGAGTGATGATTAGCGCAGATATGATAGCCCGCGATGCTTCCGCCCCCTTTGACATAATGGAAGTGAAACCGTTCACCCGCCGCCGTGGCAAGGCAGATGCGGATGAAACAGCACAAGAGACAAGGCGGAAAGACGGCATCACGTTTACTGCCAACAAGCCTCTGCGCGTGAGAGTCAAGGATGGCAAGTGGGGCATCTTCTTTAACGGGACCCAGACACTCACCAGCAACCGCAGCCTTCCAGAGGTGTATAGGTACAACTCTCCCTATACCATCTCTGCATGGGTACTCAGCACGAAGGTGGGTCCCGTCTCTACGATAGCTTCTCTCTCCTCGTCACGTGCCGACCTTGCCACAACAGAGTTTCGCCTTGGTACAGATCCGGGTGCTGGCCTTGTCAATCATAACGGCTCGTTCGAGAGTAGCGGCGCCCCAAAGGAGATAACCGAGGGCGAAGGCAAATGGCAGTTTTGGGTGATAACCTACGACGGTTGGATGGAACGTGCTTATTGCAACGGACATCTCGTGAAAGAGAAGAACAACTTTATCATGTTGCGCCCAGAAGGAAACATCACCATCGGCGCTGATGGGACAGGTGCCAACAACTTCATGGGATACATCAACAGTCTCACCATCTCGCCCACGTCAATGAGCGAGGAAGACATACTGAGACGCTATGAACGAACAAGCAAGTTTGACCGCCAGTCACTTGGCGACGACGATTTCGAAGAGATAGACCCAGACAGCAAGTTTGTCATGCCTGCAGACATGAGCGCTTCATTTGAGAAAGCGGAATCCTTCACCCTTTCCACCTCCAAGGCTCTCTTTAATGACTCGCCACTCCAGAATGGTGGCAGCATATACAAAGACGTGACAGGCAACTTCGTCGTAATGGCAACCATAGAAGATATGGAGGGACTCCAGACGCGGAGTGTCACAGGATTTAATGAAGGCGGCATCCTCGTGCGCGATGGAGAAACATTTTACCAACTTGGCGCATTTCCACTCTACAACTGTGGCAACATGCTCACTTCGCTTAGCAGCCGAGGCCGGCCGCAATTCCCCAATTACAAAGGCTACGACTATGACCCAATCATGCAGTTTGAGCGTCGTGGCGACCTGCTCTTCGCTCGTACAAGCAAAGACGGCAAGACATGGAGCAACATGCCAGGCTCTCCTCTCAAGCTGAAGAATGCTACTGTCGGAATAGGCGCGTACCAAACTACCTACTCAGAGAAGTCTTCATGGGTCAAGATGAAGGACTATGCTATCTACGAAAAGATGGCAGAGATTCCATCTCCTGCACAAAAGAAACTCCCTCTCCTGCGCAAAAGAAACGATCCAAACCATTGAAAGGAAAAAACAAGAAATGTTTTTCTTTCTTGCCGCTAACCAATCAATGCAATTTATTATTCACGACTTTTATAATTCCCACATTTATGTATATTAGCAAAACAACAAAGGTCGGCTTATTCTTCCTCGCCTCAATGGCAATGACTATGCCATCCCTTGCTCAGCGCACAGAGACAATCCTGCGTGACGGGTGGAGATTTTCCAGAGCTGAAGGACTCGACCTCATAGCTCCTTCTGAGAGTCTATATGACGATAAGAAATGGCAGATCGTCAGCGTTCCTCATGATTGGGCCATCAGCGGTCCCTTCGACAAAGAGATAGACAAGCAGGTTGTGGCCATCGAACAGAATGGCGAGAAAGAGGCTACAGAGAAGACGGGCCGCAGCGGTTCCCTTCCATGGATTGGCAGCGGATGGTACAGGACATCATTCACCGTCAAGGATGGGTGCGAGAGAGCCATCATAAACTTTGACGCAGCCATGGCCGAACCAGTGGTTTATGTCAATGGGCAAAAGGCTGGCGAATGGAAAAACGGCTACTCAAGCTTCAATGTCGATGTCACGCCCTACGTCCACAAGGACGGTTCACCCAACACCCTTGCAGTCCATCTGACCAATGTGGAGGAGAGCAGCCGCTGGTATCCTGGAGCAGGCATCATCCGTCCTGTAAAGCTTATTCAGACCCCAAAGTCATGTCTCTCCGAGTGGGGATTGTCAGCCACGACAATATTCCTTGACGGACATTCGGCCTACGAAGAACTGTCAGCAGAACTTGAAGGGCTTGAGAAAGGCAAAGAGTATGCAGTGGAGTTCAAGATACAAGGAGAGAAATCTATCATGACCTTCAGCAAGCAGGTGTGGGGCGACGGCCAAGTGAGGATTGTGGAGAAGATAGAGAATGTCAAACCATGGACTCCCGAGTCCCCCAACATATATCC
>JAXJBE010000028.1:0-21828 GCA_036303125.1 Bacteroidaceae bacterium | reverse complement strand
GACCCCATCGGTGCACACCGTCTGATAAGCCGCACGGCAGGACGTTCGCCAAACTTCACCGCCATTGCCCACAAGACATATTTCGGCGCAATACCTGAGGTTCGCATACCTGTCACCTTACCGCTGTCAGTGGCTACACTTGAGGACATAGAGCTGGCAGAGAACAGCCATAAGCCGCAGTTTACGGCAGAGGATGAAGAGGCGGAAGGATTCCAGAGCGGTGACTTCTGGTTTGACATGAACGTGATGAGCGACTATGACACATGGTGGGGATACGGTGTCGCAAACCACACTGCCACAAACTTTGTGACACTCGACGATCAGTTCAACTCATGCACAGGCAAGGGCGCGGACGACTCTGCCAACTACGGTGTGGCTTACGTCGGCGACTTTATGGGTCCTGTATACGTCACCCTCACCACAAACGGCCTCATGGAGGTACCGGGCATACAGGTTACAAACGCCGCTTACAGTTTTGTCTCCATGACAAACGGCGATTCCTTCGCCAAGAAATTCGGAGCTGGCGACTGGTTTAAACTCACCGCCACTGGATATGACGACAACGGGGACATTACCGGCACAAAGGATTTCTATCTTGCAGACTGCCGCTCCGCAGACAGCAACGACTGGTATATCCTCAACAACTGGGCATACATGAGCCTCTCCACGCTCGGCGCAGTACGACAGATACGCTTCACGCTCAGCAGCAGTGACACCGGTGCATACGGCATAAACACTCCTGCATACTTCTGTTACGATAATCTCGGCACCGAGGGCACGGAGACCGTTCCAGCAGGAAACTACAACGATGTTGTCACTGCTGTAAGCAACATCAGTACGACTACACAGACACCGATACAGCACTTTGACCTCCAGGGGCGTCTGCTCAATCAGTCCCAGCGCGGCCTGAACATCGTCCGCATGGGCAACGGAAGAGTCGTAAAAGTCGTTGTGAAATAAAGGCGCTGCATAATATCTACATACACTTACCCTACCGTCCGGGCATCATATTGTGTGATGTCCGGGCGGTTTGCTTTTCTGCAATCAAGCACAAAAGTACAAAGGAATTTTGTAAATCTAATGTATAAAAAAACGCGATTTTCCAGATTTTATTTATATCGTATTTTATTTACAATGGATAAAGTTAGGCAGATACCTCGTGAGAAGCGTCTGCCTTATTTCTATAATGTTTGCAAAAGTTTCACCAGACATCAACAATCTTTTTCAAACACAAAATAAACCATTAAGATTTTGAGCATAACGCTTGACCGGTATGGCATAGAGGGCTGCAACCTGGCAAATATTGCTGACAAGAAGACTTGAGAAGGACTTTTCACAGGGTTGCACATGCATATTCCGGGCATGTTTTTACTGTAAAGAAAGGTCTGGTCATCCATGGCAACAACGCAAGTCTATCGTGACTCTATTATGCCTCCGTTATGCCTCCGTTGTGACTCTAATCGGATTGCACAGGTTAATCGGACGCACATCGGAGTGTTTTCGGAATCAAAATATGACCAAGCGCTACAAAAGATGGAATTACAAGGATTATTATCCGCAGATTACGGCCATCGACATCATAAGCGGAGCAAGGGTTTCCAGGTCAGCTTAGTTTTGGAGAACAAATGTGGGAACGCAACATGCATATCAACACACTCCTTGCAATTAGATAACATAAATTAAATCAGATTCTATCTTTTTGTATTTAGCCGCAGAAACAAAGAGCTGAATATGGCAGATAGTTGTTTGCGAATCGTAAACAGGTTGGTTAGGCACGCAAACAAGGGATTCACAATGCCTAAACAATAGGTACTGCACCGCATTACATTATCTGCTGCATTATTCCCCTCCCTCAAACTGACTATACACATCCTGCATGACGAGACCTGCCAGCATGAAGCCAAAGATGGCCGTGGTGTGAACAATGGTACCATTAACTCTCGCCTTAACAGTGCTACCAGCTTGATAGGCTGAATCAGAACCACATGTAGCACAACCAACTGCGGTTTCTTCATCACCATGGTTGGAGAGAAGTTCTTCACTATACACGCATTTGAATTTTCTCGACGGAAATGTTTTCGAACGCTTAAATTTACGGCGCAAGGCTGCAGCCAAGGGACAGCCCCGGACCTTCCAGAACTCTGCTATATCTATCTTGGTCGGATCCATCTTCAGCGCAGCTCCCATAGATGAGAAAAAGGCTGCCTTAGATGCTGTAGCACGGAGTATGAGGCAAGCTTTATCGCGCAAGGAATCAATAGCATCTATGACATAATCATAGCTGTCAAGGTCATAACGATCAGCATTCTCTTCGCTATATACATCTCTAATGGCCTTTACCTCCGCCTCGGGATTGATTTCCAAAAGTCTTTGCCGCATCACTTCCACCTTAACCAGTCCTACTGTAGCCGTAGTAGCCATTAACTGTCGATTGACATTGGTAATACATACAACGTCAGAATCCACAATGGTCATGTGCTGCACACCTGAACGGACAAGGCTCTCTGCGCACCAAGAGCCCACCCCTCCAACTCCGAATATGATAACACGCAGGGAGGCAATGCGTTCCATCACATCCCCTCCCAATAGCAACTCTTGTCGGCTGAATATTTCTTTCATGTCGGTGTTCATAATAAGCCTACCCGTTCTAATCAGGCCAGTAAAAACGTCAAATTACGTAGTTTACTTGTGCTGTTCTTTCTGCATCTGTTTCCACTGCTCTTTCGCCAGTTGCTGCATGTCCACCACTTCGTCTTTCTCATCGACAATCTCAAAACCGAGCATCGTCTCGATGACATCCTCAAGGGTGACAATGCCTCTAAAGCAACCATACTCATCGATGATAATGGATATGTGCTCTTTCTTCTCAAGAAGTTTCTCCCAAATAGTAGACACGTCCTCATCTTCTGAGAATGAAAGGATGGGGCGGGCCAAATCTCCAAGTTTGATGTCAAACTTGTCCTCAGCCAAACGTTCGAGCACTTCCTGACGGAGCACATAGCCTGTGATATAGTCGCTCTCCTCACCTTTATATACAGGTATGCGCGAGTAATTCTTATATTCTTCATCACCATAGAACTCCTTGAGGTTCATCTCCTCCTCTGCCATTGCAACAACAACGCTCGGCGTCATTATCTCATGTGCAGTGATGCTGTCAAGCCTGAGCAGGTGCTGTATCATACGGTTCTCTTTTTTCTCAAGCACACCCTCTTCTGTGCCTACCGTGACAATGGCAGACACCTCCTCACGAGTGACTGACTCTTGAGGCGAGGTTCCGCTCACAATGCGTGTCAAGCGTTCGAGCAAAATGACAAGCACGTATGTGATGATGATGTAGAAATGGATTATTTTGGCGGCAGGCAAAGCCAACTTGCGCCAGTATGTCGAACCGATAGTCTTGGGTATTATTTCCGAGAAAGTGAGAATCATAAGGGTGAATATAGCCGATACCGCCCCGACAAAGAAGCTGGCCTCATCGGAGGTGTTATAATGGGATGCGGCATAGCCTGCAGCCTGCGAACCAACGAGAGATGCACCAACAGTGTTTGCTATGGTGTTGACAATAAGTATAGCTGAGATAGGACGGTCAATGTTTGTCTTGTATTGTTTCAAACGCTGCCAACCTGTCACCCCCTGCATCTCAAGAGTAGAGACGTATGACATCGGAGTAGATAAGATTGTTGCTTCGAGCAACGAGCATATTGCCGAGATGACCAACGACAACAGCATGAAGGTTATTAAGAGTGATAACTGATTATCCATGCCTGCGTGATTTTGTCGTTGTTGATAACTGAATTAAAGCAAGAAGAGATGTGTGTTTGAATGCGGCTACTGTCTTCCGCCGGATAACTGTCTGAATCCATCTAATGTTTATTTAGTTAATACTACTTATGTATGCCAGCGACATAACCGCTGTGGCTTTTTGTAATTATGCCATAGACTATCGAGGCATACATTCTTAGTGCAAAAGTAGTGATTTCCTATGATACGGGCAAAAAAAAGTACAACAAAAGATTATTTTACCATAGTTTTTACTCCCGATTATATATTAGAGACTCTCGCAAAGACAATCTCCCACAATGGGACATACAAGAAGAACCAAGCATCTTAAAATAATGTCTTTCCCTGATTTTATTGCCATTCATTGCAATGTGAATCATGGGATAAGCAAGCCTTCAAAACAAAAACAGCATCACATACGAAATTTTCTTTACATTTTGTATTGCCTTATAAGAATTATTGTTTATCTTTGCATACAATTTAGGCAATAGGGCACTCTAACGAGCCTTGTACTTAGAAGAGGAATGCATCTTATCTCATTCGTCTCTTGGATTGATAAACGGAATCATCATCTAATAGCATTAGAGCATTCTGACTTTCACAGGCCAACTATTAACTATTAAATTTATCCAAGATTATGATAACAGAAAAGGACATCAGGTCAGGAATTCTGACAATAGACATTTGTGTTTTGACCCTGCACATCATAGGATTCTTCTTCCTCATGCTGGAAATCAACCCTGACTCTATGAGCGAGATAGAAAGTTTGCCAAGGCTCGTCATCACATACATTTGTGGCTTCTTGGCCAGTTTTGTCATCTACCCGTCCATAATCCAATGCCGAGACGCCAAGTGGGAAGATGTAATCAAGAGAGCGATCACCACATGTTTCATGATGTTGCTCTTCATCTCCCTCATCTCACTTTTCACGCGTCCCTACTCCCACTTTCCGAGAAGCTTCTTCTGCTACTCAATAGCATCCTTCGCCATTGTCCTCATAACAGAACGACTTACCATCAGATTCATACTAACTCATTTGAGAGCAAACAAGCATAATATAAGAAACGTGCTTCTTGTGGGCAACGAACCGACAATAAGCATGCTTCGCAAACACATGTCCACCCCATCATACGGGTACAACATTATGGGAGCTTTTTACGATGGCGACTATGCGGATGAGGCAATGGAAAACATCCATATCGGTTCTATCAGCAATCTCTATATGTGGCTCACCGAACATCCAGAAGTCAATGAGATATACGCATATTACCCAAAGGAACAGCAGGAAGACATCAACATGCTGAGCAAATATTGCGACAACCACCTCGTCCGCCTATATTACATTCCTGCTATTGATGTCTTCAAGGGTAACATGTTGATATCATTCATGAACAACATACCTGTCATAGCCAGACGAGAGGAGCCCCTTCGCAACCCAATGAACAAATTCATCAAGCGCACCTTCGACATCGTATTCTCGTCGTGCGTCCTATTGACAATATTCCCCATCATCTTTATAATCGTAGCTGTCGTTATCAAGATTCAGTCACCAGGCCCAATCTTCTTCTTGCAGAAACGCACAGGCCTCGATGGAAAGGTCTTCAAGTGCATCAAGTTCCGCTCCATGAAGGTAAACAAGGATGCAGACACGCTGCAAGCCACAGAAAACGACCTACGCAAGTTCCCCTTCGGCAATCTCATGCGCAAACTCAACATTGATGAACTGCCACAATTCATCAATGTGTTCATAGGAAACATGTCAATCGTCGGACCTCGCCCACACATGCTCAAGCACACAGAGGAATACTCCGTCCTCATAAACCGATTCATGCTCCGTCACTTCGCCAAACCAGGCATCACAGGCCTCGCCCAAGTGTCAGGTTTCAGAGGCGAGACACGTTACATTGACCAGATGGAGGGGCGTGTGAAGAAAGACATTGAATACATTGAAAACTGGAGCTTCTGGCTCGACATCAAGATTATCATCAAGACGGTCACCAACATGCTCGGAAGAGAAAAAGGCAACGCATACTAATGCGTACATAATTATAAAATAAAAAATAACACATACAATTTTATTCAATACACATAAATATATAAAATGGCATTTATAGACATCTTCAAGAAAAAACAGACTGAAAATGTGGGAGGAATGGAAGACTTCATGACACTCATACGCGTATACTTCCAGAGTGTACTGGCAGCTAACCTCGGCATATCCAACCTTGCAGCCCTCCCTGACCTGCTAACCTTCAAACGTACACTTCATGTAGCTACTGTCAACAACAAACTCGGACTCGGAGAAAAGAAGGCATGCATGAAAATGCTGCAAGACCTATACGGCATCAGCGACAACTTCTTCAAAGAAATAGACCTAAGCATCAAAAAAGGATGCCGCAACCAAAACGATGTCGCTCGATACCTATACCTATTCCAAGGATACAGCCAGGATCTCATGATGCTCCTCGGCAATATGCTTAAATGGAAGTTCCGTATCCCTTCCTTCATGAAGAAAATGATGCGTAAAATCACAGATAATACGGTCCACGACATACTCACCAAAAACAACTGGACAGATCCTGCCGCCTTCAAGTCAGCAATCAGCATACGCAAATCACAACAGATGCTCGGATTCAGCGAAGCATGGACACAGGAGTATGTATACAACCTCATCACACTTGCAAAAAAAGAACCCAGTCCATCAGAAGATGATGTGGAGAAAGCCAAGGCCCAGATGAAAAAGTAACAAAAATACATCAATAATAGCATATAACGAAGTTTAAACAACAAAAAAATAACACTCTGCCAAGATTTGATTATAGAATAGTTGGCAGATTCAGCATAAATAATTAAATTTGCACTGAAATGTTGTAAACCTCACCGCACTAAAAACAAAAGCACACAACCATGACACCTGAAGAAAGACAGTCAATGAAAAAGTTTGAGGCGAGGGTGAGAAACATCCTCGTTCAATACAGTGTGCTAAAGCAGGAAAATACCGACCTCTACACAGAGCTCGAAAAAAAAGACGAGGAGATTCGCTTGCTGAAAGAAGAACTATCCAGAAGCAAGAACGAATACAACAACCTGAAATTGGCCAAAATGATTGAAATCACAGACTCAGACATAAAAGAGTCAAAGATGAAAATCACCAGACTGGTTCGAGAAATCAACAAGTGTATCAGCATCCTTTCAAGTGGAGATGGAGCATAAATGCTCGATGGAAACAGGTTTTAAGTCCCATTCCCCTGTCTACTAACACACAGGCAGGACAGCTCCAAACTACAAGGATAAATAGTACAGAAGATGGCAAAGAAACTCAATATCAACGTAACCATTGAAGACATCCAGCTTCCTCTTCAAGTAGCGACTCCAGAAGAAGAGAAGATATACCGCGATGCTGCGTCAACAATACAACGACGCATCCAAAGGCTACGTGATGCATATCCGCACTTGCCAAACGACAAATACTACTACGTAATGGCTATGCTCAACACTGCTGTAGAAGCAGCCAAAGCTGCGGAGAGAATAGATACCCAGCCTTATGTCGAGATGATACATGACCTCGAAAAAGAAATGGACCAGCAAGGTATCAAGTAAAAGATATACGCGTATAAAGACATACAAGTATAAAATAGATGCAAGTACAAGAGTGTACAAGCTATCAACATACAGATATCTAAAATACAAGAAACAGACTACAGGTTGGTTCGCTTAGTGGTAACACCGAAAGTATCCCTTCACCACTTGTTGTTGCCATTGCTATAACAGCCACCACCACCCTCCAACAATGTGATTTCCCCATCGCATTACCCCACCTGTTATGGCACAAGCGAACTTCAACCTGTAATCTACACTTGACGGCACAATTTCAGAACTCCACCACTGCTCCGTGCGGATGGCAGAATCTGGACTTATGCCGTCATTATTATATATATATGTATAGATGACAGGCCTATCCAACAAGTCTCGCCCCTGCAACCAAAACAAATCAAGATTCCGTATAACCAACAACAAACAAATATTTAAGAAATGGACATAGTAGCAATAATCGTAGCCATAGGCTGCCTTCTCCTCGGAGGAGTTATCGGTTTTGTACTCTTCCGATACATTGTTAAGCAGAAGTACAACCAAATCATCAAAGAGGCTAAGATAGAAGCCGAAGTAATCAAAGAAAAGAAACAGCTGGAGATGAAGGAGAAATTCCTCAACCGTAAGGCTGAACTTGACAAGGAGGCCAACCAGCGCAACCAGAAGATGCAAGCCTACGAGAACAAGCTCAAACAGCGCGAACTTGCACTCAATCAGCAGAACGAAGACCTTCAGAAAAAGCACAAGGAAGCAGATAACCAGAAAGACAAGCTCGCCAAACAGAATGAGAAACTTGACACACTCATCAACGAACAGCGCAGCAAACTCGAGGCAATCTCAGGCCTCACCACAGAAGAAGCACGCGACTCACTCATCGAGTCCCTCAAAGACGAGGCTAAGACACAAGCACAACAGTACATCAACGAGATTGTCGACGATGCTAAGATGACAGCCAATAAGGAAGCAAAAAAGATTGTCATACAAACCATCCAGCGAGTGGCGACAGAGACAGCCGTGGAAAATTCCGTCAGCGTCTTCCACATAGATTCTGACGAGGTCAAGGGACGTGTCATCGGACGTGAGGGACGTAATATCCGCGCTCTCGAAGCTGCCACAGGCACAGAAATCGTTGTCGATGACACACCTGAAGCAATTGTCATCAGCGCATTCGACCCTGTACGCCGTGAGATATGCCGTCTTGCACTTCACCAACTCGTGGCCGACGGACGCATACATCCAGCACGCATCGAAGAAGTGGTGGCCAAAGTAAAGAAGCAGGTTGAAGAAGAAATCATTGAGACAGGCAAGCGCACCACGATTGACCTCGGCATACACGGACTTCATCCTGAACTCATCCGCATCGTCGGAAAGATGAAATACCGTTCATCCTATGGACAAAACCTCCTTCAGCATGCACGAGAGACAGCCAACCTCTGCGCCGTCATGGCAGCAGAACTTGGTCTCAATCCCAAAAAAGCACGCCGAGCAGGACTCCTCCATGACATTGGCAAAGTGCCAGACGAGCAACTTGAGGTGCCACATGCACTCTACGGAGCACAGCTCGCCGAGAAGTTCAAGGAGAAAGCCGACATCTGCAATGCAATCGGCGCACACCATGATGAGATGGAAATGACCACGCTCCTCGCTCCAATCGTGCAAGTCTGTGATGCCATCAGCGGTGCACGTCCAGGCGCACGCCGCGAAATAGTCGAAGCGTACATCAAACGTCTCAACGACCTTGAGAACCTTGCAGCAAGTTATCCAGGAGTCACAAAAACGTATGCTATCCAAGCAGGTCGCGAACTCCGCGTCATAGTAGGAGCTGACAAGATATCAGATAAGGAGATAGACACGCTTTCAGCCGACATCGCCAAGAAGATACAAGACGAAATGACTTACCCTGGACAGGTTAAAATCACAGTCATCAGAGAGACACGCGCCGTCGCATTCGCCAAGTAATATCTCTCACATATCTTTCACTATGAGAATAAACATAATCACGATCCTCCTCGGATTGACTCCTATCATATCCTTTGCTCAGCAGACTAAGCCGAGCAAAGGATTTTCGTATCATGCGGCCACCGAAACAATCGTCTCAGACGGTGCCCATGCACCTTTATGGCTCACAGCCAACCGCTACGGCATAGCATCCATACAGCCAAACTCCACCTACCTCACAGCTGGACTCTGCAGAGATGCACTCACCGATACAAACAAAGAGTGGTCACTTGGCATGGGAGCAGACTTTGTCATCGCAGCCGAACACACCAGTACCTTTTTCGTCCAACAGCTATACGCTGACCTGAGATACAAGCAAGGACTACTCACCGTCGGACAGAAACAGCATCCATTGCAACTCAAGAACAATGAGCTATCTTCAGGTTCTCAGACATTCGGCATCAACGCTCGTCCCTATCCTGAAATACGTCTTTCACTCCCCGACTACTGGTCAGTGCCTGGCACACGCAACTTCATTGGCTTCAAAGGCCATATAGCCTTAGGCATGTATACAGACAACCATTTCCAGCGAGACTTTGTAAATGGACAGAACAGCTACGACCAGGATGTCCTCATGCACACCAAGGCCGGGTATCTCCGCTTCGGATGCCCAGACCGCCCATTCACCGTCGAGGCAGGACTTGAGATGGGTTCACAGTTCGGTTCCACACATTATGAATATAACAACGGCACCTACATCAAGACACAAAACGGACGGGGTCTATCATCCTTCTGGCATGCCTTCATCGGTGGAGGAGGAGACGCCACAGACGGAGCGCGGCAAAACAATGAGGGCAACATGCTTGGCAGCTGGGTAATCCGACTCAATTACAAGACACCCAAGGTCGACTACGGACTCTATGCCGACCACTTCTTCGAAGATCACTCAGCCATGTTCCTCCTTGATTATGATGGCTACGCCTATGAAGACGGAGTCATGAAACGCAAAGACAACCGCTACATCATGTATCCACTCAAGGACATCATGCTCGGAGCTGATGTGCATATCCACAAATGCCCATGGATTACCGATGCAGCCGTGGAATACATCTATACGCGCTACCAGAGCGGGCCTGTCTACACAGACCGCACACCACTGTCTCCTGACCACATCGGAGGCAACGACAATTACTACAACAATGGCCTTGAACCTGGATGGCAACATTGGGGACAGACGCTCGGCAACCCGCTCTACATCTCTCCCATATACAACTCAGACCACAACCTCACCTTCCAGTGCAACCGTTTTACAGCCTGGCATATTGCCATTGCTGGGCAGCCGACCCCACTCCTTCACTATCGCCTGCGAGCTACATGGCAAGAGGGACTCGGCACCTACGATAGACCATATTTTAATCCGCGCCGCAATGTCAGCATAAGCGCAGAAGCCAGCTACGACCTAAGCAGCCTCACAAAGGGACTATCCCTTGGAGCAGGCCTTGCCATCGACCGCGGCCAGCTGCTTGGCAACTCCACAGGCGGCCGCATCACCATGTCATACACACTTCCATAACACACGCACTACCACTACCCATAAAATGAAAACATCAGCATTTATCATCCTACTCTTCTCCTGCTTCACACTCATATCCTGCGATATAGAATCATCTGGCACAGGAGGTCTCTATGCCAACTGGCAGCTACGCCAGATTGACACACTCACAACAGGCAACACAGCCGACATGTCAAAGAGCACCATCTATTGGGGCTTCCAAAGTGATGTGCTCCAACTGCGCCACATATCCAACAACAACCGCACACTCTTCCTCCGTTACCAACACAGCAACGACACCCTCACTGTCTCCAACCCCATCATTGCGGAGAATAAAGATGAGATGCAGGAAGTCACCTCCGAAGACATCCTACACCCCTTCGGCATAACCAGCCTTACAGACACCTTCACCATCCAGCAGCTCACCAGCTCCACCCTCACTATCTCTAATAGATATTACAGGCTCCGATTCCGAAAGTATTGACAAAACCTCAGATGTCCAAAGTATTGACAAGACATGAAAAATTCCGCTACTATACAATAAACAACTATCATTTACGTTTATTAGTATAAACACACCATACACCATGTTTGCGAACATACATGATAACTATAAAAACATAAATACTAATTTATAGAACACCCCTATAAATCAATACTACTAATAACACATGATAATTAACTATTTATACTTTATCCTCGCCTTCGCCATCAGCATGATATTTTCCCTTATCTGCACACCACTCGTCATCAAGCTATGCAACACCCACGGCCTCTATGACGAGCCCAATGCACGCAAAGTCCACAAGCAGTCCATACCGCGTCTCGGCGGCACTCTATTCATGCCCTCCCTTGGCATAGGAGTGGCAGCCACACTGCTCATCATGTATCGAGACGCTGACAAAAACATAGAAATCAACATTTCCTCAGTCATTGTCATAGCAGGAGCACTTCTGATATATCTCATAGGAATCCTCGATGACCTCAAAGGGCTCAAGGCCACATACAAATTCATCATCCAGACCATTGCAGCCCTCTTCTTTCCCCTCTGCAACCTCCACATCAACAACCTCCATGGCCTCTTCGGCATCTACGACATGCCGCTTTGGGCCAGCTACCCTATCACCGTCTTCGTCATTCTCCTAATAGTCAATGCAATGAACCTCATTGACGGCATAGACGGACTGGCCTCAAGCCTCGCCGTCCTCATCCTCTCCACCTTCGCCTACCTTTTCCTCCAGCTCGGGTCAGAACTATTCAGCCTCATCAGCATCAGTCTGGCAGGAGCAGTCCTCGCTTTCTTCATCTTCAATTACTTCGGCAAAGTAGGCAAACTTAAAATCTTCATGGGAGACTCAGGGTCACTCTTTTTAGGATATGTCATCGCATATCTCGCCATCAAGTACCAGATGGACAATGAGCAAGGCGGATTCCCCTATCGTGAAGACTCCCTCCTCATCTCCTACTCCCTCGTCTTCCTTCCCTGCATTGATGTAGTCAGAGTAGCCCTGCAGCGCAAGTTCAACGGCAAGAACATGTTTGACCCTGACAAGACCCACATACACCACTGCGTCATGAATCTCGGACTCGACATGCACCAGACTCTCGCAGTCATCCTGACCCTCTTCATAGCCATCTGCACCATCAACTATGGGGTATACACAGCTGGTATACCTACGGCCATCATACTGTTCATAGACATCACCATCTACGGCCTATTCATCCTTGCCGTACAGAAGTTCAAGGCTGCAGACAAATAACAACCGTACATGTAAGTAGATATTCAAAATAGAACGAAGATATTATAAAGCTAATTATGAACACCTACTTATAAGGGGTGCTCTATAATCAGCAATTCCTCCTAATCCCTAATCAGGCCTTCTTGTCCGAAATCCAAGACAAATGTAGTGTGATAACCACCAACTGCGGTCGGCGCCAAAGAAAGAGAACCACCTTGCATGGTTGCAATCTGCCGAGACAAGGCAAGACCAATGCCCGAACCTGTCGGCTTTGTTGTATAGAATGGTATGAAAATATCCCTTCTAACTTCTCCTGGAATAGGGCACCCATCATTGCTGATATAAAGAAGAGAATCCCGCCAAGCAATACCAACAGTCTTCGCCCCTGCTTCAACAGCATTCTTCACAACATTCAAGATGACCTGACGCACAAGTGAGCCATCCACATTAACAACAGTATCCTGGGAAACATTTATATTCCAAGACACATCAGGATATAGCGATGCGACATCTGTCACCAATACATACAGACAAACAACCTCCCTCACAGGTTCCTGCAACTGAACAAGTTTACGGTAGCTATCCACAAACGCTACAAGATGTGAACTGGCCTCATTGATAGCATGTATACCTTTTTCGAGAGAAGTGCCCTGCACTTTAGGATTCTCCAAATATGCCTGGCTGATACTCTGAATAGGAGTTGTCACATTCATTATTTCGTGAGTAAGCACTCGAGTCAATTTCTGCCAAGACTCCACCTCATTTCTTGCCATCAGATTGTTAATACTGCGACTAAGGTTGTTAAGAGCTTCTTGCATAGCCCTCTCACCATAGAAAAGTCCTTTAACAGGAAGATGAAAAGTGAAGTCTCTACTCCTGACAGCCTCAAGCATCAGATGCGCCCTAAGCTTCAGGTTGTCCTGATGACGACAGAAAAGTATGACCAGGATAATGGCCACAATCACGATGACAGTCAATACAGCCAGTATCATTTCCCCAATTTTTTATATAGCCTTTGACGAGAAATCTCAAGCAGTTCGGCAGCCTTGCTGATGTTGCCATGACATTTATCCACAACCTTTCGCACATGTTCCTCCTCCATCTTCGCCAGAGGTGTGACTTCCGTACTGGCGTCTACAGCATCCTTCAGCACACGGATAAGTTCATGGTTGTCCCACGGTTTAGTCACAAAGTCCACCGTACCGCTTTTCAATCCTTTGACAGCAAGTTTCACGTCCGCATAAGCCGTCATCAACACAATAGGAATATCAGGGTGTCTCCTGTGGACAGCTTGCACCCACAGCAATCCTTCCTGCCCCATGTTAACTCCAAGAGAAAAATTCATGTCAAGCAAGATTACATCAATCCTCTCCTGCTCCAAGAGAGGCAAGATGTTCTCAGGCCTCGACAATGTCATAATTCTGTCAAACACGCCGTCAAGGCATATCTCCAAAGTGGTGAAGACAGACTCATTGTCATCCACCACAAGTATTGTCCCGTAATTTTTCATGAGCACAAAGTTAGCACTTTTCCACACAATAAAAGCACAAGATTAGATTTTAATCAATGGTGTGTATTATTTTAATACAGATTATCGTATTGTTTTAATACAATCGCATCCTCATGCCTCCAAATCCCATTGTCATTCGCCATCATTACGGTACCTTTGCATCGAAAATCAAAACAAAGTTAGAAGCAGATGAAAACATTAACGTGCATTATCTTATTATCGGCCAGCATGGGTAGCCAAGCACAAGAGCGGTTGACGGAGCAGCGAGAGCAGAAGCCAAGTCACGCATGGATTATGCCGAGTCACGACGGACAAGGACGCAGCCAATGGACAGCGGAACAATGCATACAGTATGCCGTGACACAAGGCCACAGCGTGCGCATGCAGGCCATCTATATGGACGACTGCAAGACAGAGAAAGCAAGAGCCATAGGTTCATTCTTACCTTCCGTCAATGCCAGCATGTCTGGTCAGTACAACTTCGGTCGCGCCATAGACCCGCAAACCAACACATACACAAACGTGAGCACATTCTACAATTCATACGGACTCTCAGCCCAAATTCCAATCTTCGACGGCCTGCAACGCTACAACGATCTGCGCGCCAGTCAAGCCAACCTGCTCATGGGCAGAAGCCGGCAAGAGGCACAAAAGGACATGACAGCCCAGGCGGTGCTCTACAATTATATGCAAGTTCTGTATTGCAAAGGGAGCATAGAGATAGCCACACAAAAACGTAGTGAAAGCGAGATGCTCCTCAAGCAGACAAAGGTGATGGCCGAGATGGGAAGGAAGAGCGAAGCAGACGTGGCGCAGATGCAGGCGACATACGCTGCAGACGACTACGAGGTGACACATCAGCAGGGGCTATACGACAAAGCCCTGCTCGCCCTGAAACAGCAAATGAACTATCCAGCAGACAAGCCACTGCTCCTTTGCGCCTTTGAAATTCCGCCCACCCAAGAAACAACACCATTGATGGAAACAGACCATGACATTTACGCACAGGCCAAACTGTCCAATCCTGAGATAAAACAAGCGGAATACAGCCTGCTGTCAGCAAGATATGCTTACCGTTCCAGCAAAGGCGCACTGCTACCATCCATATCTTTGGGCGCAGGCATTTCCACCACATACTACAAGCAGTTGAACGCCCCCGCGCAAGAAAATTTCAGAAGCCAGTTCCGAAACAACACAGGCGAATATATCTACGCATCGCTGTCACTCCCCATCTTCAACCGATTGAACACCATCTCCAACATACGCCGCCAGCGCAACAACGTGAGAAAGGCCGAAGAAGAACTGGCATATCAGACAAGCGAACTTCAAAGACTCATCATGGAGTCCATCACCAATCTGGAGAACAGCCGACGTGAGACGGAAAAGATGAAGCAGAAGGTGGAAGCCGACAGCATAGCCTCCAAACTGACCACAAGGAAATATGAAGAGGGACTCGCATCGCCCATTGACGTGCAGACAGGAGCCGTGACATTGATGCAGAGCAAAGCCCAATTACTGCAAAGCCAACTCAAATACATATATAACTCAAGAATACTCAACTACTATAAAGGAACACCACTATGGACAGAATAATCGAGAAGAAAAGCTTATTGCAGAAAAAGCATATCCCATACCTGGCAGCAGGGACAGCCGCCCTCGCACTCCTGCTGTGGCTCATCTTCAGTGACAAAAAAAGCACCATGAGGGTTGATGCCAAAGATGTCATAATAAGCCAAGTGACCAAAGGCAAATTCAATGACTATGTACGTCTGAACGGTACGGTCGTACCTATTCAGGTCGTGCAGATTTCTCCCGAGGAGGGAGGCATTGTGATGGAGAAGGTAGCAGAGGAAGGACAAAAACTGAAGAAGGGCGATGTCATCATGCGCCTGTCCAACAGTCATCTCGACCTTCAGATTCTTAATGCCGAAGCCGAATTGGCAGAAAAGCAAAACCAGCTCCGCAACACCCAAGTGGCCATGCAGCAGGACCGTCTGAACAATGAGACAGAGAGTGCATCGCTGGAGATAGACGTAGTCCGCAAACACAGGGCATACAAACAGAACGAGCGTCTATATGGCGAAAAGCTTATACCCAAAGAGGAATACCTGCAGGCCAAGGAAAACTATGAACTGGCGAAGAAAAAGCAGGAACTCATTGGAGAGCGGCTGAAGAAAGACGAGCAATACCGCAGCATACAGATGGAACAGATGGAAGACAACCTTGCCAACATGCAGCGCAACGTGCTGCTGGTGAGAGACCGCAAGAGCAAACTGGAGGTGCGCTCGAGCATTGATGGAGAACTGGGTCTGCTCGACGTGGAGCTGGGACAGAATATATCCGCAGGACAAAAAGTCGGACAAATCAACGATGTGAGTTCCTTCAAGATTATGGCCTGGATAGATGAGCACTACATTGACCGCATCAAAGCAGGACTGCATGCCACCTTCGAGCGCGACAACAAGCTGTTCAATCTCAAAGTGCGCAAGGTCTATCCCGAAGTGAGCAATGGCAAGTTTCGCACAGACCTCGTCTTCACAAGCGAACGTCCTGACAATATCCGTTCGAGACAAACCTACTATCTTAATCTCGAACTGGGCAAACCGACGCAAGCCACACTCCTGCCGCGCGGCACATTCTTCCAGTCCACAGGCGGAAGATGGATCTTCGTGCTTGACAAGAGCGGAAAGAAAGCATACAGACGCCACATCAGCATCAGCAGACAAAACCCTCAATACTATGAAGTGGAAGACGGGCTGGAGCCAGGAGAGAATGTCATAACAAGCGGCTATGAAGCCTTCGCGGACAATGACATGCTTAAACTGGAATGACCATCAGCCGTCATCGGCAGATACCAGATATCACATGAAATATTAACCATCAACAAAAACATATAAAGAAATGATTAAGACTGAAAACATTACAAAAATCTTTCGCACTGAGAATATTGAGACCACAGCTCTCAATGGAGTCAGCTTAGAAGTGAAAGAAGGCGAGTTCGTCGCCATCATGGGGCCATCAGGCTGCGGCAAGTCAACACTCTTGAGCATTCTCGGGCTTCTCGACAATCCCGATGAAGGCAATTACTATCTCGCTGGCGAAGAGGTGGGACATCTGAAAGAGCGAGAACGCACTAGATTCCGCAAAGGGCGCATCGGCTTCGTCTTCCAGAGCTTCAACCTCATCGACGAATTGACCGTAGAGGAGAATGTAGACCTGCAACTGAAATATATTGGCATTCCACGCAAGCAGCGCAAAGAGCAAGTGCTCGAAATACTGCGCAAGGTGAATCTCAGCCATCGTGCCAAGCATTACCCTCAGCAACTTTCTGGCGGCCAACAGCAACGAGTAGCCATAGCACGTGCCGTGGTGGGCAAGCCCAGCCTCATCCTGGCCGACGAACCCACAGGCAACCTGGACTCAAAGAACGGTCTTGAGGTGATGGAACTGCTTGCCCAACTCAATGCCGAAGGTACTACTATCGTCATGGTCACCCACTCGCAACATGATGCTGCATTCGCCAATCGCACCATCTATCTCCATGACGGAGAGGTGGTGGACAATATGAACGGACTACTATAACACACATAGCGTATGAAGAGTCTGATATTTTTCTTCCGCCGATATAAAGTCGCCACCACGCTCAATGTGCTGGGACTGAGCATAGCACTCGCCGCCTTCTACCTGTTCATGACGCAAGTGGAGTACAACGAAAACTACAATGCCTGCATCAAGGACTATGAACGCACCTATCGTTTTGAAATAAATGACGCTGGTATGGGATGGTCCAGCAACCACTGCCAACCCTTCTATTATGCCATCAAAGACCTTCCGCATGTAGAGGCAGCACAAATGACAACCACTTTTATGGACGAAATCAAAGTGACCTACAACGACCATGAATATATTACCCTTTCTGCTTTAGCCAGCCTGCCTGGAATGGAATTCTTCGGAAATCGGCTGATTGATGGCGACATCAAGGACTGGCACAACGGTCCTACCGTAATAATAAACAAAAGCCTGGCAGAAAAAATATTCGGTCATGAAAGTGCTATAGGCAAGACCCTGAAAAGTTCGAGTGGAAATTGTGAATTAACCATCGTAGGCGTTTATGAGGACTTCCCCCACAACTGCACCATCAAGAATGGCATTTACAGCTGTCTAAACTGGGGAGCCGACGATTACAGCGAATTCTCCTACACAATCTATTTGCGCCTCGACGACGCTGCCTCCAAAGCCGATGTGGAAAAGAGCATCACCATGAAGATGATGGCCTTCTCCCCATATACCGACCTTGAGAAATTTGAGCGAGAGGGCAATTTCAAAGCAAGGCTCAATCCCGTCAGCGAGATACACTTCTCCGACATCGGTCCCGACGACAATGGCAAACGCAACTTACAGATGGTTCTGCTGGTGGCCTCCATCTTTGTGCTGATAGTAGCCATGATCAACCTCACCAACTTCACCTTGGCTGAGACCCCCATGCGCATACGCGGCATCAACACGCGCAAGGTGATGGGAGCTTCTGTGGCAAGCCTGAGAGCTGGGATGGTCATGGAAAATATCGTGCTTGCCGTTCTCGGACTTGCCGTGGCACTTGTGCTGATAGAATGGTTCCAACATGTCCCCTTCTGCATGACATTAGTGTCGGGCAGCGTAGCCATGGCCGACCATCTATGGCTTGTCGGCAGCATGTCCCTCGCAGCATTGCTCATAGGCATCTGCTCCGCCCTCTATCCAGCGTGGTATTCCACATCGTTCACGCCCGCTCTGGTGCTCAAGGGAGCCTTCGGACTTTCTCCACAAGGCCGCCGTCTGCGCATGGCAATGGTCTTCATGCAGTTTATCGTGGCCTTTGTGCTCACCATCTATGTTTGTCTCATGAGCAGCCAGAGCCACTACATCTTCTCATGCGATTACGGATTCAACAAGCAAGAAGTACTCGTATCCTGCGACCTGTCCGACGAAGGGATGCAGAAACAACCATACATCAAGGGAGAACTGGAGAAACTGCCATTTGTCGAGAGCGTGGCCTTCGGCAGCAGCGGACTGGGCTATCAAGATGGTTATATGTCTTGGGGACGAAGCGAAAACAATGGTGAGCACCATGTGCAATTCACAGTCATCCCCGTAGACCAGAACTACCTAAAGACCTTGCAGATAAAAATCATAGAAGGAAGGGACTTCAACGATCACGATGTGAACACTGGCGCCTACATCCTCAACAAGTGCATGATGAAAAAGTACGACTGGCTGAAAGTGAATGAGCTGATAGGCGAGTGGACACAAGGAGCATATTCCATCGTCGGTGTATGCGACAACATCAAGATTGCCTCTATGCGCCAAGACAATGCTTCCTTTGCTGCTGGATTCATTGTGATGGGGCCAGACATGGCCAATTGGGGCAACCGCAACACACATGTCTTAGTGCGAGTCGCGTCTGGATATGACAAACTGGAGGCGAAGCGACAAATAGAACATACACTGGAAGAGGCCGACCCCACACAAAGCTATACCTTCAGTTTCCTCGATGACAGTCTTCAGCAAACATACAAAGAAGAGTTCAGGTTCATCAATCAAGTGAAGGTGTTCGCACTCATCTGCATCCTCATCACGCTTGCCGGTGTCTTCTGCCTCACCTTGTTCGAGACCGAATATCGCCGCAAGGAAATTGCCATCCGCAAGGTCATGGGCAGCAGCGTCAACGAAGTTACCATGCTTTTCGCCAGCCGCTATGCTTTGCCATTAGTGATTGCCTTTGTCCTCGCCGTTCCCCTTGGCTACATGCTCGGCAAGCAATGGCTGCAAAACTTCGCCGAGCAGACCCCCATACACTGGTGGCTGTTCCCACTGTCCTTCCTCACGGTGAGCATCATCGTCATACTCACCATTGTCGCGCAAAGTTGGCGAGTGGCAAGGATGAATCCGGTGGAAAGCATTAAAACAGAATAGTACACATAGAAACTATAGGAGCGTTCTATAATAAAAGGAGCTATCAACCTCTTATCAGCCCCCAGCGCCTGTTTCACTCATTTTAATTGCAGATTCTCATCCATTCACATGAGAATCTGCAATTATTTTTATAACTTTGCAACGAGACTCTGACACTTTCGTATAAATAGAGCAACGGTCAAGCAACTTATATCCATAAAAAACAATTGCACATTCACTAAATCTATATCAACATGAGAAAGATATTTTCCCTGCTCATCCTGCTTTGTTCTCTGACAGCACAAGCACAACGCACTTATATCGACATCACCGGACAATGGACGCTGTCGCTGGACAAGCCAGACAACAAATGCGGCACAGTAACCTTGCCTGGCACAACTGACACCAACAGCAAAGGCACACCCATAACAGACAAGAGCGAGACAACTCATCTCAGCCGCCTGCATTCCTTCGTTGGGAAAGCATGGTACAGCAAAGAGATTGAAGTGCCGCTGACTTGGAAGGGAAAACACATCACTCTATATCTGGAGAGAACCAAACCGTCCACGCTATATATCGATGGCAACGAGATTGGCACATGCGATGACACTTCCGTGCCACATGTCTACACTCTCACATCTGCACTCACCCCTGGACACCATACACTTACACTCCTCATCGACAATGCCAGCAGAGTGCCCAAACAACTGCTGGGCAGCTCACACGCATACACCGAAGACACTCAGACAAACTGGAACGGAGTCATCGGCCGCATGACACTCTCTGCCACAGACTGTCCCGTGTGCATAGATGCCATACGCACATCACCTTCTGTAACAGACAAATCCGTGGCCGTATCGCTGACCATGTCTGGCATTCCAAGCAAAAGCATGAGGATAGTGAACAGCGTCACACGCAATGACGCAACCCAAGGGGACACCATCACGCTGTCCTGCCGCGACCTAAGCATACAGCCTCTGGACAAAAGCACGTATCGCGCCACTTACACCATCCGACTCAATGACTTATACACCCAATGGAGCGAGCACGCTCCACAAAACCAATATGCGCTCCGTGTGCAAGTAAGGGACAAAGGGTGCAGCGACACGAAGTGCTCAACATTCGGCTTTGTCGACTTCAAAGCTTCAGGACATCATTTCACCGTCGGCGGGCGCAAAACATTCCTGCGAGGCAAGCATGACGCATGCGTCTTCCCGCTGACAGGCCATACGGCCATGAGCTACGAAGATTGGCATCGCCACCTGAGCATCTGCAAACAGTATGGCATCAATCACGTGCGCTTCCACTCATGGTGCCCTCCAGAAGCCTGCTTCAAGGCTGCAGACGACCTCGGCATCTATCTCCAACCCGAACTGCCCATCTGGGGAGGATTTGACGAGAAAGACACCGTGCTCATGGACTATCTCAAGGACGAGGGCAGAAAAATACTCAACACCTACGGCAACCATCCCTCTTTTGTCATGATGGGACTGGGCAACGAACTCTGGGGCAGCGAGCAGGCTATGGCCGACATGGTCAAAGACTTCCGCATGCACGACCAAGGCACGCAAGGGGCTCGCAGACTCTACACCTTCGGTTCCAACATGTATCTCGGATTCAGAGGACCCATAGACGGCATGGATTATTTCACCACATGCCGCATGAGCGGAGAGGAATGGGGCAGCTACGGCACACATGTGAGAGGGTCTTTCTCCTTTGCCGACGCTTACGATGGAGGACTCATCAATCATGAGTACCCCAATACCACGGGGTACTCATGATTGATG
>JAXJBE010000027.1:0-12662 GCA_036303125.1 Bacteroidaceae bacterium | reverse complement strand
TATCTTATTTTTTACTTTTCTTTCCTTTACCATATCCATAGCCATAACCATATCCGTAACGGCCATAACCATATCCATATCCGTAGCCATAACCACGATGTGCGATATCCACTCCAT
Source organism: Bacteroidaceae bacterium (assembly GCA_036303125.1). Lineage (GTDB taxonomy): Bacteria > Bacteroidota > Bacteroidia > Bacteroidales > Bacteroidaceae > Minthosoma. The sequence continues at coordinate 12,545 of JAXJBE010000027.1, read as the reverse complement.
TGAGCACCAGAGCCATATTGCGCAGGCGCTTCTCCTGATAGAGGCTCTCGATGTCGGGCAACTGGCGTCGGTCGAGCTTGCCTGCACGCACTACAAAGATAGTGAGATCGGCCACACGGTTGGCAATGGAAGCATCGGCAATGATGCCCACAGGCACACTGTCGGCCACGATATAGTCATAACGCCGGCGCAACTCCTCCACCAACTTGTCCAGTCGCTCATCCATGAGCAGTTCGGCAGGATTGGGAGGCACTGTGCCTGCAGGGATGATGTCCAGCCCATCCACTCCCTCTACGGGACGGATGATATCATCTACCTGCACGCTGGAGTCAGCCAGATAGTTGGTGAGTCCCATCTTGTGCCCATGCCCATGCAAGTGATGGCTGAGAGTACCCTTACGGATATCCATATCGAGCAGCAGCACACGCTTCTTGGCAAATACCAGTGTGAGTGCAAGGTTGCGCGAGATGAAAGTCTTGCCGGCTCCCTCATTGAAGGAGGTGAAGGTGATGACCTTGGCAGGATGTTCCTTGCGGCCCATAAACTCCATGTTGGTACGCAGGATGCGGAATGCCTCTGAAGTCATGTCGTTGCCATCGGCTGTTACCACCATCTCCTGTCGTTTGCCCTTGGAGCGTGAGTTGTCGCGGCCTTGAGGAATCTCGGCCAGGAAAGGCACACTCACCTTGCCCTTGAGGTCACGCCGGCTGTGCACATAGGTGTCCATGAAGAGACGCACCATGAGCCACACGGCAGGCAGGGCAAAACCGATGAGCAAACCCAGCAGCATGATGCGTGAACGCACAGGAGCGATAGGAGCATTGCTACCAGTGGCACCATCGATGACGCGTGCATTGTTGTCGGCCATAGCCTGTGTGATGGCATTCTCCTCGCGGCGGTTGAGCAGGAACAGATACAGAGCCTCCTTGATCTTCTGCTGACGCTCGATGGAGAGCATCTCACGCTCCTGGGTGGGAATAGAAGCCACACGCGACTGTGCTCTCACCTCACGGCTTTGCGCATCGCGCTTTCTCACGTTGATGCTCACTATCATGTTATCCACAGCGCGTATGATGCTCTGCTTCATGGCATGTAGCGAGTTGTTGAGCTCCTCCACCACGGGATTGCTGTTGCTGCTGTCCTCTATGAGTTTGTCGCGACGGAGCTTGATGGCATTGTACTGGCTTATCTGGCTCTCCACGCTGGCATTGTCGATACCTGTGTTGCTGGGTATGAGGTCGCCGTCCTTGGTGTGGTCCTCCAGATAATCCTTTATGTAGGTGGCCAGCCTGAGCTGGGTTTCCATCTCCAGAGCTTCGCTGTTGGACTTGCGGCTCTCGTCGAGATAGGCGCTGGCGGTATTGTCGATATCGAGAATGCGGTTGTCGCGCTTGTAGGTCTCCAGCTCGCTCTCCACACCGCCCAGTTCGCGGCTGATGATGATGAGACGCTCATTGATGAAGTCGGCGGTATTGACAGCCACCTGGTTCTTGTCGCGGATAGCATCCTCGTTGTAGGCAGTGATGAGCATGTTGAGCACATCCTCGGCACGTGAGGGAGAAGCATCCTTGAGCGAGAGGGTGAGAATGCTGGAAGCATCCTCCTCCTGTCGGATACCCAAGTTGGCCAGATAATAGGCGGCAACTGACGAGAGCGGGCGCTTGCTCACATTGATTTCCTTGCCAAACCACGAGCGGGTGCAATAGCTGGTGGGAGAGACTGCCAGGCGCATACCGCCCAGCTTGACGGTATCCTTCATGGCTATCACCCACGAATCGCCCTCGCCTGCACTACTGAGGTCGGTGATGCGCACATGCTTCTCATCCTCGACGCGCAGATTGAGCGAGATGTATGCTTCGGGCGTTGCATCGGGAAAGCAGACAGCCACAGGAGCCATAGCATAGAGTTCGCTCGTGCGCAGTCCGTCCTTGTACTGATAGCTCACATCGGCATGCACGCGGCGAACCACCTCCTGCATGAGTTTCTTGGAGCGGAACTGCAGGATTTCGTTGGCCACATTGACCTTGTTGATGTAGTTGTCATAGCGGTCAAGCCCGGCCGTATAGGTCTTGTTGGAGGGGTCCTTGATGATGACCGTAGCCTGACGGAAATAGGTGAACGGAGTGCGTGCATACTTGAGCCAAGCCAGTCCACCGAAGATCAACATGCTGACGAGAAACCATTGCCAGCGTGCCAGGAGATAGAAGAAGAGGTCCTTCAGGTTGATGTCCTGGCTGTTCTTTTCTTGTTCGTATGTCATAGGGATAGAATGAGTTCGTTGTTACTTCTTGAATACCCACAGCATGGAAGCCACCACGCTGGCCAGTGAGAGTACGATGCCGCCTATCTGGAAGATGCGACCCTCACGCTCACGGGATTTGTGCTTGGGTTCTACATACACGATGTCGTTCTGCTGCAGATAGTAGCAGGGTGACTGGAAGATTTCCTTGCTGCGGATATCGTGTACATATATCTTGCGCTCGCCATTGCTCTCGCGGATGACTGCTACAGAGCCCAACTTGGCATTCGACTTGAGGTCGCCGGCATTGGCAATGGCATCGAGGAGCGTCACACGGTCATCATCCACCGAGAAGGTGCCGGCATGGCCCACAGCGCCCAGCACTGTGTAGCGGAAGTTGAGAAACTCGAGCGACACCTGAGGGTCCTTGATGTAGTTGCCTTCTATTATCTTGTTCTTGATCATTTCGGTCACCTGGCTCACGCGAAGTCCCTCGACATGCAGAGTGCCCAGGATGGGGAAGTCGATGTTGCCGTCCACATCCACACGATAACCTTTGGCCCCCCTCTCCTGGGAGCTGCCTGAGGAGGTGGATACAGTGCCGTCCGCACCCACTTGGATGCTGTTGGCATGGGTGTTGAAGGGCAGTGCCAATTCGGGACGCTTGCAGCTCACCACGATGCTTAGGCGGTCATGGGTGTGCACAGTGGCTTCATAACGGCTGTCATACTCATAGCCCTGACCCTGCTGCATATCGCTGAAGTAAGCAATATCCTTGCGTGATGCGCAGGATGGAAACAACATAAGGACTGCTACGCAGCCTATCAGAATCTCTCTTTTCTTCATCATTGTTGTAGTTATGCTATTATTTCGTTGTTGGATAGAATTCTATATATATAATGTGTGCTGGCCAACTGCTCATGCCAGCGAAGCGGCACAGAGACGGGCGGCAGCCTCATCGGGCAGACACTCCAGTGCGCCTACCCTGACGGTGAGTGCCACCTGGGCCAGCGTGTCGGCCATGAGCTGGTAATAGCGCTCGTGCTGGCCAATGACCGAGATGCCTGGCAACAGCAGGCTGAATGCCTCCACCTCGGCGGCAGGCAAGAACCTGTTGTGGGGTGCCTGAGCCAGTCGCACTATCCCCTGCACCCGATAGTGTTCGGAACGGTAGCAAGGAGTCTTGCCGCTCCAAGGGGTACCATAGGCCCACACCTGCCCGTCATGCAGGCGCAGCATGGGATTGTCATCATTGAGCAACAGGCAGCCGGGGAAGCACTGTTGCCACAGCCGTGCATGGGTGCTCTTGCCTGTTCCGCTCTGTCCCATGAAGAGATAGGCGCTGCCCGAAAGCACCACTGCCGCTGCATGCAGCGAGATGGCCCCGTGAGGCAGAATGGCTTGGGCAAAAGCCATACGCAACATAGAACTGAGCACCGATGAGACCATAGGATCGGCCCAATGCAGAGTGGCGCTCATGTGGGTGAAATCATCGTTGCAAAGGAGCGTGTGAGAGGGAGCATCGGCAGTGTGACGAACCTGCATGATGTAACCGTCAGCACTGCGCCAGAGGCTCACCAGCCCCAAGTCGCTCTCACTCTGCTCTATCATCTGCTCGCTGCCTGTGAGGCAGAGAGTCTGGCCTTCGGTGGTGAACGTGAAGAGCTGAGGTTCGTCAGGCTCTGGCTCACAACGGAAGGCGCTGAACGAAGGCAGGAGCAAGCTGACATCCTGCCACTGGGGAAGAGTCAGGCTGAAGAGGAAACCTCCCACCCTGAAACTGTATGTGGATTGAGTATCACTCATTGTGGTCATCTGTATGAAGTGCTCCAGTGAAGAACTGTCCTGCCATCAGCTGAAGGGCTGTGAAGAGGGTCTCGGCAGGAGCATAGGTCCACCCGAAGCGTGCATGACGGAGCATGGAGACTGCCGTGCGGCACTTGCTGCGCCAGGAAGACTGCGAAGCGATGCGGGTGGTGTGAAGCAGTCCGAAGTTTCCGTCCCTCCACACACGTTCCTGCAAGGGTTGGCTGTCGAAGAGACGGTCGGCATAGGGAAGCCGCTGGAGGGGCAATCCCAGACACTGGGTGAGAAAACCATGCAGCAAGCCGTTCCACTGGAGGAGATGTGCCTGCGAGCAAGCCCGCTGATAGGCGCGGCCGTCAATCTGCGAAGTCTGACAGGAGAGGCTCACTGCCAGGTCGGCCATCTGACGCAAACCTATCCCCCATCCCATAGCATGCTTGAGAATGTGGGTACTCTGGATGAAGAGCGAAACAGTGGGTTCGGGTACCATAATCTGCGCATGAGTGCCCATGCCAAGGGCTACACTCTGGGATGGAAAACGGCTGAGCATCCCTGACAGACGCCTGCGGGCAAAGGGGCTGGCAAGGTCGGTGAGCCGGGGATGATGCTCCACAGGCACATCCTGCCAGCTGTAGAGATGACTGCCATCAGGCTTGGCTTGGGGATGCACACCTGCATCGCGAAGGGCACGAAGTGCCTGGGCAGCCTGCCCGTGGATGGGAAAATGAAGGTCGATATCACCACACTCGCGGGCAAGAGGATGCCGATAGAGGCGGGCTATCGACTGGCCCTTGAGCACCACAGGCTGCAGACCGCGTGTGGTGAAGAACTCACAGAGCGAAGCGAGCGCCTCATTCATGTGACGGCTGTGCTGCTCGGCCTGTTCGGTTTGCACCATCCATCGGGTGAGAAGCGTATCATCGGGCAGAAGCTCATCAGGCAGAAACTCGAATGCCTGGAAGGCAAGCGCCATCACCGTCTGTGCCTGAGCTGTGAGGAAGATGCTCTGCCAGTCGGCGCGTGTAAGCCCTTGGAAAGCCTGTTCCTGTGGCGCACGTCCCCACAGAGCCGACTGCAACAACTGCAGCAGCGCTGTACGGCATGCGGCCGAAGGAATATTGGGACTGGTGCCCAGGCTGTCGTCTCTCTTCACTCTATCCTCCTGTTGCTTGTGTTTCTTGCTGCTCACCGATGCAGATGCTTGCTTGAAGCCATCTCCACAGGGGAGCATTGTGCTGAAAAGAGCCAGGAGAAACACCCTACAAGACGAGCCTCACGGCTGGTCATAGTTTGCAGGTCATTCCATCCAAGTTTGTTCCTCCTGGACTCTATATTACCTTATTATATTATGCATGCACGTGTGCGCACGCACGTATGTGTATCGGGTGGCTACCCTATTCTATCAGTCCGAACTCCCGCCATTCCTGCACCTGTGTGGTGACATCAGCCAGAGCATCGTCGTAGGCTATCCCATATTCACCGGCAAGCCAACTGGCCAGCGAGGGCAGGGAGATTTCATCATCGCCCAACCGCTCCCACAGGCGGGCGGCAGTCTCGTTGAGCGTATATACATCGGCCGTATCCTGCGCTGCCGATGCGGCATTGACCATCATATATCTTCGCCCCATGCGGCGGAGCGTCAGGTTGGTGCGTCTCTTCATAATCGATTCCTGATTGGTTGAATCCCGGCAGACATCAGAACTTCTTGCCCGTGATGATACTAATCACGGTGATGAAGATGATCTTGGTGTCGAGCCACAAGGAGTGGTTGTGCAAGTATTCGAGGTCCATACGCAGGCGCTCAAGCATCTTGGCCAGTGTGTCGGTGTAGCCGTTGTAGAGCGTAGCCGATGAGAAGAGGCCTGGACGAAGCTGGTAGAGCAACTCGTAGTCGGGGTTGACAGCCTTGATGCGCTCGACGAAGAAACGGCGTTCCGGACGTGGACCCACAAAGGACATATCACCGCGCAACACATTCCAGAGCTGCGGCAGTTCGTCGAGATGATGGTCACGCAGGAAGCGGCCCACGCGGGTGAGACGGGCATCATTCTTCTGGCAAAGGGCAGGCTGCCCGTCAGCCTCCGAGCTGACCACCATGGAGCGGAACTTATAGAGTGTGAAGTCACGTCCCCTGTAGCCCACTCGCTGCTGGGAGAAGATGGCAGGCCCACCGTCCTCAAGGCGTACGGCCAGCCAGACAATAAAGAAAAGAGGCGAAAAGACAATCATGCCGCAAAGGCTTGCCAGAACATCAAGCCCACGCTTCACCATCCTGGTCCTTGTGCTGATAATCTCCCGATTACAGGTCTGCACCTTTGTTCCCGCCTCACTCGGTCGGGTTGCTATTGCTGTTTTTTCCATAGTTGGTTATATATTGTAAGTGTATTATCAATCATCTTGTCGTAAGTGAATATCTTGTCGAAACGCTCACGTGCGCCGTTTGAGAGGCGCTGGTAAAGGGCATCGTCGGAACAGACAGTCATGATGGCATGGGCCAGAGCACGTGCATCGCAAGGTTCCACATTGAGTCCGGATTCGCCATCGCTATTGACCCAAGCGACTCCCGACTGCGGGATGCGGGTGGCTACCACTGGTTTGCCACACGACATGGCTTCAATCTGCACGATGCCAAAAGCCTCAGTCTTCTGCACACTACTAAGGCAGAAGAGGTCGCACATACCGTAATAGGCTGGCAAATCATGGTCACTCACCCTGCCCAGCAACTGCACGCGGTCGGTTACGTGCCAGCGCTGGATGAGCGATTGCAACTCATCATGCAGTTTTCCTGTACCGCCTATGAGCACCACATAATCGTCGGTGAGATAGCGGGCAGCCTCTACCAGATAGCGGTAACCCTTGTAGTGCACCAACCGTCCCAACGAGAACACCACATGACGCCCGCCATACTGACGGCGCAAAGCCTGCACAGCCTGAGAGTCAGGCATCAATGGCTGGATGCCGATGGGCAGACTCACCACCTTGTGCTGCCAGTGCTCGAGACAAGGCGACTCGGCCAGATAGACAGGCGAAGTGCCCACGATGACATCGGCACGGTGCAAGAGCCACTCCTGCAGGGGACGGTAGAACTGGAGCAGGATACGCTGCTTGGCTATATCGCTGTGCCAGTGAAGCACCACACGTCCGCTGTAGCCCGACAGGTAGAGTGCGAGACAAGCCATGGGATCGGGGTGATGCACATGGATGATGTCGTACTGCCGGCAGATGCGCTTGAGCGTGCTTACCATCGAAGGGCTGATCATCGTGGCGGCCAATTTGCCCCAGGCAGGCACCCTGAAGATGCTTGCATGCTCATTGACCTTAAGCTCCCCACAGTCATCCCCCACGGCAGCACAAAGCATGTCGCAAGGAATTCCCCTTTCCGACAATCCACCCATCAGGTCAACCATCACCCGCTCAACTCCCCCTTGTATAGGGAAGAACTTACCAAGCTGTAGGACTTTCATCTGGAAAAAGAAATATGCTGTGATTAACGTGCTTTCTGCATCACCTCATCATAGAGGCGCAGGTAATCCTTATATCGGTCTTCCTTGCGGAAGTGCTGTAATGCGTATTGACGGCAGGGGCCAACGAAGGACTCCTTGCCAAGATGTTCTATCTGACGAACAGAGCGGAGCAGTGCATCCACATCACCCTGACTGACCACCATACCTGTTTGAGGTGTGACAGACTCTGGACTGCCGCCTGTGCGGTAAGTGACCACAGGAGTACCACATGAGATGGACTCAAGATTGACTGTGGGGTAATTGTCCTGCCAAGTGGGATTCACAAAAGCAGTGGCAACGCTATAGAGTTGGGCCAACTGCTGAACATTCTCAGTACGGCGAATAGGAATGATATTGGCAGGCAGGCGCTTGGCTGTGTGTTCATCCACTCCCACCAGCACGATGCACTCATCGGGAGTGAGCATGGTGGAGAGACGAAGGAAATCATTGAGTCCCTTCTCGCGGCTCCAGATGCTGGCCACTCCCAGCAGGATGTGTTTTCCCTCAAGCCCATAGCGTGCCAAGAGCGCACTGCCGTCCTGAGGCGAGAAAGTGTCGGTATCTATACCATTATGAATGACACGTATATCACATCCAGACAGGAAAGAGCGGTTCATCTCACCAGCCATCCATTCAGAGACGGGAACAAATGTGAGAAGCCCCTTGGGCAAAGAGGTAAAAGCTTTCTCCTTATCTATATAGTTTCTCCGCGAGCGGTCAACCAGCCAACTGGCAGGAAATTTCCGTTGTTGTGGGCAATGGCCACAACCTGTTTGCCATTTATTGCATCCGATAAAGGTATAATAATAGCAATGCCCGGTATAGAGCCAACAATCGTGTATCGTCCATATCACGGGGATGTCGCTTTGGACCAAAAAGTTGAACAATATCTGATAGTTCAGGAAATAACCGTGAATGTTGTGGATATGTATCACATCCGGCTTCAACTCTTCAATTTGCTTCACCAGTTTTTGGGTGGCAATTTGGGACACCAATCCATGCGCATCGAAAAGGCGTGTGATAACTCCATGTAAAGCCACATCCCACTTATTCCCAATCGGCAACAAATTTGATTGGCACGGCTTCATTCCGTCGCGACCATAGCTGTATGCGATATAGCTTTCCCAACCATTTGCCATAGCCAGTTCACCTATCTCTTGCATGATGCGCCCCGTAGAAGTGTTAGTGCGCAACACCGGATTGATTTGAAGTAGTTTTTTCATTGCTCTGTCAATGAAGTAAACAGATTTATCCATTGGTTCATGACGGCTTCTTCGGAATAAGTAGCCGTCACTCTGTGGGCATTTCCTGATAGAAATTTCCGGTAATCCCTGTCTGACATCAGTTTCATCATAGCTTCTGCAAGTCCATTGATGTCACCGTTTGCTATTAAAAGCCCATTCGTTCCATTTTTAATAATGTCTTTCGGACCACACTTGCAATCAAAGGCGATGGCAGGAACACCGCAAGCCATAGCTTCAACCAGTACCATACCAAACCCTTCATAATTGGAGGTCATAACGATTAAAGAGCTGTTGGCATATTCTTTTCCGATTGCATTAGTCGGTTTGTTGATGTGTGTATGTTTATTCAATTCGGCTTTATCAATCATATTTTGTAGCATCTTCTTCCATTCACCTTGTCCGAAGATGTCAAGAGTCCAATCCTTGAAAGTCTCATGTTGCTGCACTATTCCCCATGCTTGAATCAGTCGGTCAAATCCTTTCTGGTAATCCAACCTACCTACGGCAATCACTCGCTTGGCAGAACCATCAGACAAATTATTTCCCATAGGCATGGCAGCATTGGGAATCACCTCTATGTTGGGCATTGCTCCCCAATATTCTTTGTCCTCGTTGGTCAACACCACGAACTTGTCAAACCTGCGGGCTATCTTCTCATCCTGCTTTGTTCTGAGTCTGTCAATTAGCCCTAACAAACCGTTTCTTCCATATTGTAAGCGGAAGAACTTGCAAAAATGCAATTCCAAAACTTTTTTGCTGCCGTCCTTTAGTTCCGGGATAAAAGAAGACTCCGAAGGATAGAGAGACACCACAATGTCCACCCGTTCCTTATCCAATAAAGCGGCAAGTTTTCTTTTATGCACCTTTCTTCGTTTTAGATACCCGTTTATTTTCAGCAATACATTCTTCTCATTGTCATCCGCATAGTTGATGCCTAAATCTATCATACGGATTTCTTCGGGAAAAGGATAGAACGGTGGTCGTCCTCTTTGGTCGGTGGTCACGATGGTCACGTTCCACCCTTTTTCTCTGACAAGATACGACACCTTATTCAGCAGGACACGTTCCATGCCGCCGGGGTTATAGGTGGCTCGAATGCAGTAGATGAGTTTCATTTTTTAGAAAGATAGCTACGGAATTTCCTATATGCTTTATAATAGTAAGGATTGCGTATCCATGTACGTAACAACCAAATTTTATTTCTTAAAGTAGGTTTCATCCATGGTTTGAATTTCCCTATAAAATGTACAACATATATAGGCTTTTGAGAAATTCCCGAATCCATAGAATATCCTAAATGACGAATATAATAAGCCAAGTATTCGGCAAATAAATTATATCCCTCATCAAGATGTAAATAGGGCTTATCCCCCCATGATGGATCGTAACGATGGATAACATCTTGATCTCCTACAGACAAATTCTTTTGTCTAAATTCCTGGACAACAGTCTGGCACAATTTTATCAAATTTGCTTCTATTGACTTGTCTGGGGTAATCACCATCAACCCAGAGTTCAACGCATTCCATGATTCATGACCGGGGTATGAAGCTCCTGCACATACAGCAGAGAAAGAATCGCATTCAAACAAGGAATCTAAATTTCTAAGAATGAGCATGTCAGAATCAAGAAATACAATTTTATTAAATTGGGTTAATCCCCATATTTGGAGTTTGTCAAAGGTGTAATTCCAGTGGGAAAAGAATTGTCCTTCTGAATTTGCCCTTTCATTTACTGTCTTATGATTTAAACGGATACAGGGTATATTGTTCATTTTAAGACGATTCTCTAATTTATCATCCACTGATTCTGACAACAAACAGTATAGTGGATATTGAGACCCTAATTCTAACAAAGTACGATGTAACACCAATACACCATCATAATACTTATCGTTAGATAAAAGCGTGACATAGGCTTTCATGATTATTTAATGAATTTACAATTTGAAAAACGACCAAGTATAAAAGGGAAATAGCGGTTGACAATAAAAGCTGGTACAACCAATACGAACGAAACGAACAGCATACCTATAATATTCCCCAAATAAGAAGTTCTATCACAATTTATAAAGTTCCCCACAATATCAAACAAGCGAATAGCCTTGGATTGAAAAGCATAATATATCAATGTGTTTTGACCTATAAAAATTAGTGGAGCAAAGCGTAAACCTGATTTATCTAAAAATACAGTAAAAATGGTAAGAAAGCCGCCCCCTAATGATGCGCTTATAAAGAATATGAATAAATTCCCATATTCCAACAGATGAACATCAATGGGGTAGTTCGGATACACAAATACAAACACACTGTAAAATGAAAGTAATAAACAAATCGCCATCATTCCTATCACACCCTTAAAAAGTCTAGCAGGTAATGTGTTATGCTTCATAAAATACCCAGCAAACATAAATGGAAGAAGCAAGCAAGCGTTCTCAATATGCCATGGTAATCTTAATCCAACGGATGAAATCCAAAAAGAGCTTGCAAGCGAAGCTGTAAAACAAAGCATACCAATCTTTCTTATTGAAAACCTATCGTTTGTAAATACATAAAAAACAAGTTCCATGGTAAACAAACAAGCGACAAACCATAAATCGTCCCAAGCCCCCGGCATTTGTACGGCAAGACCGACCAAACGGTCAAACAGAGGTTTGGATTCCGCTATGTAAGCTATGATTGCGTTTATTGTGCCTAATATCATTATAGGTATCAACAATGACATTATTTTACTTTTTAGGAATTCAATTGAAGTCTTTTTCCTGTTAAAAGTATATCCAGCAACAAAAAAGAAGCCTGCTAATTCAAAAGGATACATAAGACGTGCATACTCTAAAGGCCATCCCAAATGATTCATCATAACTGCTATCATGCAAATTCCTTTGATGTAATCAATCCAAAGTATTCGATTTCTATTAGTCGCAATATTCATGGAACAATAGTTCGTTAAAATTTGAGTATATGGCTACGCAGCCTTAGGCTGCCAGCCAATGAGTTCTTTGACAATCTTACTAATTAAAGTTCGGTTCGGTCGGCATCGGGACATGTCGAAAATTAATTTCGTATAGTTCGCATTGAACATCAACGACTTAACTTTTGCCATGGAATTATCCATGCCATTGTCTTTCATGAAGACCTTGGCGGCATTCAGCGAGGCGAACGATGCGTTGAACGCAAAGTCCAACTGTCTCTTGTGTCTTGCCTGACAATCCATAAGTCCCGTAAACTGCTTGCTGTCGCGATAGCAGAACTCTATCTGGAAACGAGTGCGGTATGTCTTCAATACTTCCTCACCCGTCATTGAGAGTTTTGTCGAGAAGAACAACTTGCACTTTCCACCGGGCATTCGCCAGATTACAAGTCGCACCCTCTTCTTCAGAGCCTTAGCATAAGCCTCAAGGGTGTACGCCTTTCCGTCCAGTCCATCAATGTGCAGTTCTTCCATACATGAGAGGTTGAGGTTTGCCAAGTCAATCTTGTCTCCCTTGACTCTTGGTCGTCCGCGCCTTTTTTCCTTCTTGGGAATGTAATGCAGACAAGCGTTGTCACGGAAGCGACTGACTAGAAAGAAGCCAAGCTCCGACATGCCTTTCTCGAACGTGGATGTGGAGAAGAATGCGTCAGCCACTACTATATCAGTGATACTCAGCAGTTTCTTTGAATACCGCTTCATAACGTAAGCACTCAATTGCTTCCAACCCCTTATAAACAGGGGCTGGAAAGCCATTGATTATTTTTGTTTTAACTTTTGTTT
>JAXJBE010000026.1:0-2695 GCA_036303125.1 Bacteroidaceae bacterium | reverse complement strand
GTTTATGATTAATTCCGAAATGTGTTTCAATGTAACCTACCGGTGAAGCACGTATTGACAATTTGAAAAAGAAGGCTCCGAGTCTGTACGATTTTGTACGATTCGGAGCCGATTTGTATCAAGTTGTTCCGAGTTGGAACAACTTGGCGCTATTCGGTAACATGTTGGCGAGATGCAGCCCAGTCCTTGGGGAGCAGCTCGGTAAGGTCGCGACCGTCACGATTGTAGTAAGGGAGTTTGCAGAGGACATCTTCCATCCATTCTCGAGGATCTACGCCAGCACTCTGACACGAGCTTATCAACGAGTAGACGATGGCGGCTCTATATGCAGATGCGTCATTGCCGCAGAAGAGCCAGTTTTTACGCCCGAGGGCTAAGGGTCTAATGACATTTTCAATAAGATTGTTGTCCAGAAGTATCCTGCCGTCATTTACAAAGGATGAGAGTCTTGGGAGTAGCGAGAAGGCATATTTGATTGCCTCTCCTACGCGGCTCTTAGGAGGCACCGTCACCCATACTCCCTCCATCCATTTCTCAAAGTCACAGATTATTGGATAGGACTCTTTCTGACGCAGTTCCTTGCGCTCTTCCGTAGAGAGACCCAAGTCGTCTGCCTTCTTTTCAATAGCATATAGACCGGCGATCACATTTATCGCATGGCTGGCATGCGCCTTGTTCTCGTCCAAGGCATCTACCCATTTGCGTCTGGCGTGAGCCCAGCAGCCGGCCATGGTTATCTCCTCGACAGTCTCAAACTGATTGTACGCATTATATCCGTCAGATTGCAGGATACCCCGGAAGGATGTGAACAGTTCCTTTGCAACCTCGCCCTCACGGCTGCCCAGGTCGTAATGGAACACGACATCTCCCGTCAGGACATCCCTGACGACCCACATATAACCCTTCCTGGTCTTCTTGTCGTCCATTACTGGAACCGTACTTTCATCGGCTTGAAGATATTCTCCTCGCAATACCCGTTCTTTCAGCAGCCGGTATAGAGGATGCAGCTTTTCTACCGCTGCTTCATACCATCCGCCTATCGTGGAGTCCGGTATTGTTATTCCCGATTCCCTGTACTGCTTTATCAGGCGATAGAAAGGAAGATGATACATGAACTTGGATATTATCAGGTCAGTAAGGACTGATGCTCCTGCCATGCATCGGTCTACCGGTGCCAAAGGAAGAGGCGCTATCTGGATATTTCTGTCTTCGGGGAGATTTTCCTTGATTTCTGATTTGTGGATAACCTTCACACGGATGGTCTTTGCGACGTATACCTTTGCAGGAACGCGCTCAAGGCGCGATGACTCTTCCTGTCCGATTACCACATATTCGGGGAGAAGCTTGCCGTCCTTGTCTGTCGTTCCTTCAGGATAGATATATGTCTCTACGACAGGAAGGCCTGTCGTGTCAAGAGAACGACGGGATGGTTTTTCCTTGACCGCGATCGCCTTGGTCATTGCGAGATCAGCTTTGACATTGGCCTCATCCGCCTCTGCCTTCTGCTCCTCGGAGATGTGTTCCGTGCTGAAAAGGGACAACTGCGCCGGGTCTACAGGAAGATGCTTTTCGCTCATCTGACCGAAGACTTTCTTGCGGAGCCAGTATAGCTGATTCTCCAGAGATGCTATCTTCTCGTCCTTCTTGACTATTACCTCAGAAGACTTCGCAAGGCTCTCCTTGAGTCTTGCGTTCTCCGCTTCAAGCTGCATTATGCGTTCTTCCAAAGTCACTTTTTACCCCTTTGTTATATACGTAAAGGTACGAAAAAAGTGGCATATACGCAACTCTATTGAGGTTTTATATAAAAGTTTTTCAACTATTTTCTCAAGCTGTGGAGACGTTCCAGACGCTGTTGGCGACTGTCCGGTTTCTCTATGATTCCTTCTACGATAAGGACGAGGTCACGCCATTCTATCGTACCTGCCAGCTCGTCTTTATGGATGCCGGAGGGGCTTCCGAAGGTGCCGGCCTCGAGCAGCTTCGAGTAGATGACAAGTCCTCCGGGCTCCCAGTGAAGAAGCTTGATGCGGTTTCGTGATTTGTTCATGAAGATGTATACATCTCCATTGTAAGGATCAAGCCCCATTGTGTTGCTCACTATTCCACTGAGGGTGTAATAGCTCTTGCGCATGTCAGTAGGCTGATTGTACAGCCAATACTTCATGCTGTCGTTAAGGCTGAACATGGCCGCACGATGCTAGGATGATTGACTGAAGTGCCCTGGTATCCATCTCGCCGGAGATGCGCATCATGGTTCCATTGGGAGCCCTCAGCTCGACGCTCAGACTTCTGGGCTCGTCTGCTTGGCGTTTTGATCTGGATTTCTGTCCGGGCTTAGCTGCAAACGAAGGCATGGGAACGAAACTGTCTCCGGAACGCAGCTGCAGGAACGCACCTTGGGTATTCTCAGAGACTTCCTCCTCGGCATACTTCGCTTTCGCATCATAGAACTTCCATGTAGGAATGCCGAGTTCCTGAAGCCTGGCCTTGTAGGTGACCTGGTTGGTCTGGCAGTAGTTGATAATCTCTGCCACTTCTTCTCGTGTCATCATATCATTGTCGTTTTGACGACAAAGATCGGACGGCTGCTTCAGGTTTCTATGACGTGGCTGACCGGTTGCTTACGCATATTTGAAGTAGCTGACCCAACCCCGGATAGCGTTATGCAATGCCTCTTTGCGCTTTTCATAGC
>JAXJBE010000025.1:0-6277 GCA_036303125.1 Bacteroidaceae bacterium | reverse complement strand
CGCTCGATCAGTCCTTGAAGGCGCTGGTTGGGATTCACCTCATCGGGCAGTCCCTTTCCGTATATCTGCTCATACGCTGACAATTTACCGCTGAGCTCTTGCTTGAGACCTTCCACGCTGTCATGCTTGGCCGTGGCCATGCTGAACCTCAGCACGGGATATTCAGTCCACTCCTTCTCCACGCTGTCGATATAGAGTCCCTTGAACAGTTCCCTCCTGCCCTCAAAGTACGCTTGGAGTGTGGACACGAGCAGCGACTTGCCGAACCGCCTCGGACGACTCAGAAAGATGTATTTGCTGAGTTTTACCATCTTGCAGATGTACTCGGTCTTGTCAACGTACAGGCAGTCTCTGTCCACCACTTCGCTGTATGTCTGGATGCCCACGGGCAACCGCTTGAGTGTCTTGTTCTCCATATCGATATGATTTTATTATCGAAGATTTCGTTCTTCTTGCTATTATTTTGCAAATATACGGATGTTATACGAATTAGCAAAGGGAAGCGAGGATAAATTCGTGTTTGACAAAGATAAAAGCAAAAACTATGGCTATGCGCCGCCATCTGCTGAAAAAAGACCAATGCCAGAAGAGCCTGCAATGGGTCTACGGTGGCTCTATCGTGCCTCCGTTATGCCTCCGTTGTGACTCTAATACCCAGAAGGGGAAGCATCAGAGGCAGAACGGAGATACAATGGAACTGCCCACCATAAGCTGGCATTCAAATTCTGCACGGCCAATGTTGTCGTGAGTCTGGAAGTATGCAGTGAGTCGAGGGATAAGTTGGGCGGCAGAAGGGGACAATGGCTACTCCTGCAGCAGGCTTATTTTGGCATGCCGGATTACCTATAGCACTGAAAAATGGAAATTGACTCCTCGCATAATGACACTCTGCATATGCCTGTCATTATCAGGATGCATATCTGTATTTGAGCCAATGGAAAGTTTAAACGAAACCTAACAGGGGAATGTTGATTTACATAAAGGCATAGCCTACCATTCTATGTTTATTGCCATATTTATGTGTCCAAATGACTCAACTTGTCTGGGTAAGAAAACCTTATTATTATCATTGAAGTCAATATAAAGAAGCTTTTAAAGTATCTCCTCAGACCGTTCAGCCTTGGCTGAACGCAAATGTATAATGGCTGCATAGACGTTATAGCCAGTCAATGGTACAGCGCAAAGGCATTATGTGTATTTACTTGCAGAAATATGATGAATGAAAGACGATTGTTCTTTCCACTCACAAAATTATCTAAACAGTTCGTTGTACTTTCATTCTGTTTTCTGTCATACCAGTTTTTCATTATTGTACTTATCCCACTAAAGTTTCTTCATTGTCAAACACCTGCACCTTGGTATTTCATCGGAAAAAACCTCTTCACCATGCTCCCTGATGTAACGGATATACACAGTTCCTTATCTTGCACCACGCATCCCTTTTTCATCAAAGCCGTGCCAAAGCATGTCCTGCGTGCGCCAAGAACAAGCCAAAAGCAAATGAGAGGACCGCATAGAGGAAGAGTATCCAGAAGCGAGAGTCATTCAACAGCAGGTAGTTCTCATGGGCGAAAGTGGAGAATGTAGTGAATCCTCCACAGAAGCCTGTGATGAGTAGCACCTTCATATGCGGAGAAAAGCTCACTCCACTTTCTGTGAGTCCGAACAGAATACCAATCAGCAGGCAGCCAACGAGATTGACAGCAAATGTGCCCCAAGGAAACACACCTGTGCTATGCTCCGTAACAATTTTACTTATTAAGAAACGACAACCTCCACCGACGGCACTGCCCAGCATCACATATAAAAGATTAGTCCACATTACTTACCTTAATATTTAATCTGGCTGCTGACCGTCGTGAGCTTTCCATGCACATTCTGTCAACTCCATATTTGTGAATACCGCTTTAAACGAAGACTCCTCAGGAGAGCAGGCATAAATGCCAAACTGAACTTTCCCTCCACCTTTATGCAGATGGCAAATACGCATCTGACTGAATGCCTTACCATCCCGTGAGCATTCAATACAATAGTCGTCCTCACGACGGGAAAGACGATACCACATGGTCTTCACTTTGGCATCGATAGCCGTTGTGGCCCAGTCGGAATAACCGTTGTTGGTCACTACGCTTCCGAGATGTTGGAACCTTTCATTCTCATACTCCACACTTCCTTTCAGCCAGTTCTCGCTGTCAAGGTAAAGAACCACTCCACATTGGTCGAAACGATGATGACTCTCTGAAAAGTCCGTCTTTACAATAAAACTGAAAAATTTTTCTTCTGTCTCCATTTGGAACACAGGGGCATTGTCATTCTGAAAATGATAATATGTCCGTTGCCAGAGGTCAGTCTTAGGCTTGGTTATTATCTCTACCGCACCTCCTTTAATCACGTAGCTCTCAGGCTGACGGATCCATGCGAAATTGTTGATGTCAAACGTCTCAATCATGTCTATTGATAAGTAGTTATTCGCTTTAAGCAGGAAACAGATTACAGAATCCTTGCTTGTAGAACTGATAGTACATTTCTATACGTTCCGGCGTGTCGTTTTCAAGCAAAAGAAGCAGCTCCTTTGCAAACACAAGCGGTGCAGAGCCGTTCGCCGTCACGATGTTCCTGTCGCTGACCGCCTGGGCATGGATATACCCGTCAGGATTGGTGTAATTATCACCTCCCCAAAGCTTCAGTTGCTCAAGGCCATTGCCCGTATGCTTGACGGTATTAAGGAGTCCGCACTTTGCCATGAACGAAGCTCCGTTGCAGATTGCACCTACGACCTTGCCGCTTTCAATGGCTTTCCGAACAATCGGCACGACCTGATTGGCAACCGGTGTTGTCCATCCGAAACCGCCAATCAGCACTAACGCAGCATAATCGTCGGGCATCGTCTCAAACGAATAATCGGGCAAGGTGCGGAAGCCTCCTATCGACTTGACTGGCTCCATTGTCGGGGCAACCACCTTATTGACATACTTCGGATGCTCTTTCAACGCATATTCATCGGAAGCGATGGCCTGTGAAAGGTACACAATCTCGTGCGCAGCATAATCCGGCAGGAGGACATATAGGATTTCGTTGTTCATATCAATATATAGTTTTCTATCTTTTGCGACTATTATTTCTTCTTCATTGTCTGACACCTGCGCTTTGTCATCTCGTCGGCAAAAGCCTCTTCACCATGCTCCTTGATGTATCGGATACACGCTGGACGGTCCGAACGGAATAAGAAGGCGAAAATCTTTCCGATGAGATTGGAATAAGTCTTACACTCTGTCACATCCTTGCCGCATTCAGCACAGGAATGAAAACCATGCTGGTGGACACAGGTCCTGATTTTGCACCATGAAGCCCTCTCGTTGAGATGGCAACCTGGACACTTCTCCGCAAGATACTTACGGCATGCGCCACAGTAAAGTCCGCATGCAGCTATAAGTTGTTTGTCTGATTCTATATTCTTCATTTCTTCCAATTTAATCACCTACTCATTTAAGCAGGCATTCAAAATAGAACGAAAATATTATTAAGCTAATTATGTACACCTACTTACCTTTATTCATAAGATACTCAGCCACGGCCTCATAAGCTGGTATTGAAAACGGATCATTGTGAGTGTTGGATGCAAGATGGTTTGATGCAAACCGTGCAATCACCATTTCCGCTACAGGATCAATATAGATTGCCTGCCCATAAACACCACGTGCCATGAACGCCCCATGGGAATTGTTCGTTATCCACCACATGTCCCTATAGCTCCATCCTTTCAACTTGTCATATCCTCCTCGGGCAAACCTTTCCCGGCTTTCAGGATTGCTGCCGCCTGTACGTATATCTTCAACAGCCTTCTCCGGTATCACCTGCTTTCCACCAAGCTGTCCACTGCAGCGCATCACCTCTCCAAACATGGCCATATCCCTCAGGTTGAGGTTAAACCCACCTCCAGCAAAAGTTATTCCAGACGCTCCAAGCTGATAGTATCCGTTGTGATGTGCGCCAAGAGGTTTCCAAATTCTTTCTGACACAAGTTCCGCTATGTTCTTTCCGGTTGCCCGGGAAATTATCCACCCGAGAAGTTCCGTGTTTATGGTCCTGTATCCAAACGCCTCGCCGTGCTCCACTCCCGCAAGCTTTTTTACGGTCTTGAGATATTCGTAATAATTCTTCGGCCCTTTATAATCGGCTCCCCTGAACACGTTTCCAGAAGCGGAATAAGCCCAGATTTCGGCATTAGGATCGCTATAGTCCTCGCTATATTGCAAAGATGTTGTCATGTCCATTACTTGCCGCACAGTAGCATCTCTAAAACCGCTCTCCGAAAGTTCTGGGACGTAGTGAGTAACTTTCTCTTCTGGATTGAGTACCCCTTCGGAAGCCAAAATTGCACCAAGGGTACCTGTAAATGACTTGCTTACCGACATTGCAGCATGCAAGCCATCTGGAGTAAGTCCACCTGAATATGTTTCATAGACAATCTTCCCCTTATGCATGATGATTATTCCATCAACATAGTTTGTATCGAGCGATTGCCCAAATGTGATTTCCTCGTCTGATTCCCAAGGCAAAAAGGATACATTTTCGATATCGTTATCTATATCGGTCTCAACAGCATAGCGGAAGTCATCCGAAGTAGGCACATCCCTGGTAGGGAAGAACTCGCGCATGTGGTTCACGCTATATCTCAATGCGGGGAACGTGAAATATGATCCATCCGCAGAGTTTAGCGTCTTGTCTGCAGCAGGAGGGAATCCCTGCATCCATCCCATAACACGAGGGTCGGACTCTGCCGCGGTAAGAACTGGAGCATTCGCTTCCATTTCCTTTTCATTGTCTTTACTGGAGTCTGAGACATTGCAGCATGCAAGCCCCATAATAGCTGCCGCCATAGTCGCGGATGTAGAAATAAGCTGTTTCATAATCACTAATTTTTTGTACAAAGGTATGAAATCGCCTTCAAATTTCAGCACGACATGCCGAAATCATTTCATGTGTTAACCATTTTTATTGTTTTAATTAGCATAATGACAGGTAGCAAGCAAAAAAAACTCGCCAAGACATACGTAATGTGATACGACAATCTTGACGAGCACTATTTATAATGAACAAAAAAAACCAACGGTTGCGGCAGCTTTCTATCCCTTGAGTTTGGTTATACTCTCAGTGAGAGCCGCTATCTTAGTCTCAGCATCACTCTGCTTCTTTCTCTCAAGCTCTACGACTTGAGCTGGCGCATTGGCCACGAAACGCTCATTGCTGAGTTTTTTCTGCACACCGGCAAGGAAGCCCTGAAGGTGTTTAAGTTCAGCTTCCATCTTCTGTATCTCAGCCTCGGTATCGATGAGATTGCCGAGACGGACTGCATATTCGGTAGTGCCAAGCATGAAGGCAGAAGTGCCGTCGCTCTTGGCATCTACGTATAAGATGTCGCTGAGTGAGGCCATCTTTTTGATGACAGCAGAGAGAGACGGACATTTAGTGACATTCTGTTCTGCACCTGCAGAGAGAACAACCTCACACACGAGTGGCTCTCGCGGCGAGATATTCTTGCTCTGGCGGATGGCACGCACTCCTGAGATAATCTGCTTTGCCTCGTCATACAGGGAGATGAGTTGCGCATCCTCCCCTGTTGGAGCATCAAGAATGAGTGGGTCGACCATGATGCTCTCCCCCTCCCTGCGTTCGAAGATGTGCTGATAGAGTTCCTCGGTGATGAACGGCATGAATGGATGGATGACCTTCATGAGCTGTTCGAAGAAGCGGAGGGTTGCGCCGTAAGTCACATCATCAATAGGAGCTTGATATGCCGGCTTTATCATCTCGAGATACCAGCCAGAGAACTCATCGGTGAAGAGTTTGAATACAGACATAAGAGCCTCATTAAGACGATACTTGGTGTAAAGGTCATTTATTTCTGCCACGGCCGTCTTGATGGTCGCCTCCATCCATCGGATGGTCTTCTTGTTCTCTTCCGGCTGCATGAGGGCCTTGTCCACATTCCACCCCTGAATAAGGCGGAAAGCATTCCATATCTTGTTGCAGAAGGCCGCACCCTGCTGGCAGAGCTGCTCATCGAATAGAATGTCGTTGCCAGCAGGAGCTGACAGGAGCATTCCCATGCGGACACCATCAGCACCATACTTGTCTATGAGTCCGAGAGGGTCTGGAGAGTTGCCAAGCGACTTAGACATCTTGCGTCCGAGTTTGTCTCGCACAATGCCTGTGAAGTAGACGTTGCGGAACGGCACATCCTTCATATATTCCTCTCCGGCCATAATCATTCGTG
>JAXJBE010000024.1:0-40583 GCA_036303125.1 Bacteroidaceae bacterium | reverse complement strand
ATTCCTCGCCATGGCATAGCTCAAGCAAGCTTGGCTCTGCTCATTTGGCTTAACGAAATCGTTCTTCAATTTATCATCTCAAGGCTCTGCTGAGCAAGCCAAGCTGGGAACTCATCCACCTCCATGCAATCCTGCAACCGGTATTCTCCGATACGAGTGCGCACGAGGTCAGTCAGATAAGCACCTGAACCAAGAGCCAGACCGATGTCTCGAGCCAAAGCCCTGATGTAAGTGCCCTTGCTGCATACTACGCGTATGGTCAATGAGAGATGCCTGTCAGATATATTGTCACTTTGGAACTTTATACGCTCCTTAGCATCTGGAGTATCTTCCTCTTGCCGACTCTCCACCTCTCCAAAATACAACACCTCAAGTTCATCAATGACAAGCACCTTTGGCTTCAGCTCGACACTTTCACCCTGTCTGGCATACTTGAAAGCCCGCTTTCCGTCCACTTTCACGGCAGAATATGCAGGAGGAATCTGTTCAATTCGCCCCACAAACGACTTCAGCGTCTGTTCCACCAGTTCTCGAGTTATATGCTCCGTTGGATATGTGGCATCTTCCACAGTCTCCATATCGAAAGAAGGAGTCGTCGCTCCAAGTTTCATTGTAGCCACATACTCTTTCGTGTGCGCCTGCAACTCATCAATATGCTTAGTGCTCTTACCCGTACAGATGATAAGCACACCTGTCGCCAAAGGATCAAGCGTTCCAGCATGCCCCACCTTGAGTTTCTTCACACCGAGACGATGAGAGAGTTCGCCCCTCACCTTAGCCACCAGATTAAATGACGTCCAGCGATAAGGCTTGTTAAATACCAATATTTCTCCAGCTTGTGGATTCATATTTGACGATAAAAACTACTATAGTGAATTTTATAACATGGAGTTCCAAACTGCCTTATGCGGCCAACTGCCACACCAGCACAGCCGCACCAGCCACAGCACAGTAGACAGCAAACCATATCAGTTTACCCTTCTTCACGATGCCAATCATCAGTTTGCAAGCCAAACAACCAGTGACAAAAGCTGCCACAAAGCCTACAACGAGAGCAAGAGGCGAGATGCCAGCCATAGCCTTCTCCATGCCCATCTCAAGCATATCCTTGATGTCGAGAAGAGCCATGCCAAGGATAGGAGGAATAGCCATCAAGAAAGAGAACTGCGCCAAACTCTCCTTCTTGTCACCAAGGATAAGGCCCGTACCGATGGTAGAACCTGAGCGGGAAAGACCAGGCAAAGCAGCAATAGCTTGAGCTATACCTATGACAAAGGCATCAACTACGGATATATGCTCCTTAGTGCGAGGCTTTGCGAAGTAGCTGAAACTAAGCAGAGCAGCAGTCACCAGCAGACAACAGCCCACTACCACTAATCCTCCAAAAGCCTGTTCTATCTCCTCCTTAAAAAGAATTCCCACAACACCAATAGGTATCATGGACACTAATATATTAAGGGCATATCTCTGTTCCGCGTTCATCTTCCCACCTTCAAAAGGGCGGAAGAGGCCTTTGAAGACCCATACTATCTCCTTCCAGAGAATGACTATAGTAGAGAGCACCGTAGCCACATGCACAGCCACAGCAAAAGACATAACCTTGTCAGGATCCTCCACTCCGAGCAACTCGCCTGCTATGGCAAGGTGTCCAGAGCTGCTGACTGGCAGATATTCAGTCAACCCCTGAAAAATGCCCATTAGTAAAGCTTGTAACCAATCCATTGTTGTATCATTTTTTTATTCTTACGTGGTGTTCTGTAAATCAGCAGTTGAGAGCCTATCGGTGTGTACCCTTTTGTTCGAGCTAATTTATAAAACATCCCTGAATAGAAGTTAGAAACTATATGATATAAACTTTATTTCTCTTTCTTGGCAGGCCAGAGAACAGCGGCTATTTCAAACAGAAAGCCAAAGAGGCATACCATAGGAGCCACTTTGATGCGAGTGTCGCTGAAGATGTCGGGATTGAAAGCCTCCTCTGTTGTAGAGTCGCCTGACATAAGCATGAAACCGAAAACGATAATCACAAGTCCCACGACAAGCAGGATGTAGTTGATTTTTGAAAATGCGAAATTTCTCATTACTGTACAGTGTTATTATGCATTATATATTCTTCTATGTTTAAAAGTGACAAATATTGCTGTTGCCTACATATAATACAAGTCCTTGCTCTTCATGCGCAGATATTTATTGATAGAGAACAAGGTGCATGCTGATGTGATGACGACACCAAAGACAAGAACGACTCCGAACACTATGGCAACAACCTTGAGGTTGATAATATTGATTATCTGGGGCTCAAAATTATACAACCAGTAAGCACCGCTAAGCAAGATGCCATCAGCAATGATAGCCGACACTATCCCAAGGACAACACCTCGAGTCATGAACGGCCTGCGGATAAACCTCCAGCTTGCCCCGACCAACTTCATTGTATTGATAAGGAAGCGCTTTGAGAATATTGTCAGTCTCACCGTATTGTTAATCAAGGCAAAAGATATGTAAGTAAACAAGGCTGCTATTATCAGAAGGACAATGCTAATCTTGCGAATATTATCATTGACCGACTTGATGAGATCTTTGGAGTATATGACATCCACAACATTGCGGTCGCTCTTCAACCCTTTCACAGCCATGGATATGCTGTCAGGATTAGCATATTCGGCCTTCACCTTTATCTCAAACGAAGCAGTATACGGATTTACTCCAATGAACTCTGTAGGATCAATGCCTTGAGCAGCAACCTCCTCGCAAAGTGCCTGTTCCTTAGAGATATAAGAAACCTCCTTGACATAAGGAGCCTCAACTATGCCCTCCTTCATCTTTTCTATCTGAAGGCTATCGAGGTCATCACTGATAAGCACGCTCACATTGATGTTCTCCTTGACATACGACGACAAGTTCTGAGCCGTGATGACAAAAAGCACTATGATGCCCAACAGCACCAACACCAAAGTTGTGCTGATGGTAGCAGTTATAAACTGCGTGTTGAAAAAATAATGACGAACCTTACTCATCTGCCTCTATACCTTTAAGAGTTGCCGAACTGGATTCCTGAACACGCACACGAACGAAATCACCCACATGATGATTGCCCCGGTCAAAGACCACCACCTTGTTCTGCGATGTGCGGCCGAAAAGCTGATCCTTGCTGCGCTTAGACACCCCCTCGACCAAAACTTCATACGCCTTGCCTATATCCCTCCTGTAACTCTCAGCCGAGAGTTCATTCTGCAAAGCAATCATCTCATTGAGCCTCCTTATCTTTGTTTCCTCAGGCACATTGTCGGGCAAATGTTTAGCAGCGTATGTGCCAGGACGCTCAGAATACTTGAACATAAAGGCAGAATCATATCCACACTCCCGCATCAGGGAGAGCGAAAGCTGATGATCTTCCTCCGTCTCCGAGTGGTAGCCGACAAAGATGTCGGTGGTGATGCCGCAGTCAGGCAAGATACGCCTGATGGCAGCAATGCGACCGAGATACCATTCACGAGTGTACTTGCGGTTCATCAGCTTCAATATTCTGTCCGAACCGCTCTGCACAGGCAGATGAATATGACGGCATATATTCGGATGAGAGGCAATGACCTCCAGAGTTTCGTCACTCATATCCTTAGGGTGAGACGTTGTGAAACGGATACGCATGCCAGGTACAGCTTCAGCCACAAGCTCCAACAGTTGAGGGAAATGCACCTCACCAGCGCAATAGCTATTAACGTTTTGTCCCAAGAGGGTCACCTCCTTGAAGCCCTTCTCCTGAAGGTCGCGCACTTCATTAAGGATACTTTCCACCTCGCGGCTGCGCTCCCTCCCTCGCGTATATGGCACTATGCAGTAGTGACAGAAATTATTACAACCTCTCATGATGCTGACAAATCCTCCCACGCGAGCGCCGCAGATACGCTCAGGGATGATATCACGATAAGTTTCCGTAGTGCTGAGCTCTATGTTTATAGCTTTCTCCCCCATTTCGGCTGCCGCAAAAAGCTCGGGCAGCGAGAGGTAAGAGTCTGGTCCAGCCACGATGTCCACATCATAACTACTGATGAGATCTTCCTTTACACGCTCCGCCATGCATCCGACAACCCCCACTATGAGACTCCGCCCTTTCTTGCGCAATGCGTTGAGCGTATCAAGCCTATTGTATATCTTGTTCTCCGCATTCTCTCTGACGGAGCAGGTATTAAGCAATATCGCATCAGCCTGGTTGAAATCAGCACACGCATCATATCCCGCCATCTTCATCACAGAGGCGATAACCTCACTGTCTGCCACATTCATCTGACAGCCGTAAGTCTCAATAAAAAGTTGTTTCATCGAAGGGGACTTCTATAAATTAGTTTTTGTGCTCACTAAAACGTTTTGATTAAGCGAGAGCAGAACAGACTTGCTTGCTCTGCCAAGTGTGAAAAACGAGGATGGCATCCAACAGTTCATTTCACTACTCTCCTCGAAACGATTTTGTACAAAGTCGATGCAAAGTTAGCACTTTTAATTCACAAAACCTAAATCACAATTCAGGAAATCCGCTTTGTGAGCATTTTTTATCAGTTAAGTTTCTGTATTTATATTTTATTTACCTAACTTTGTATCACAAAAGAAACTTCTTATATGCAAGTGAGAGAAGGCTAAACGTCCCCTTCCCACACCCCAAACCACTCTTATCAAGGTGAATATCAACTATCAGAAAAATATAGCGAGCAGTCAAGCAACCCTTCCTGTTGTGGGTGTGATAGCAGCCCTAATGTGGTATCTCCTACCAGACACATGGCACCATACCACATTCGATGGCAATGACTATTTACTATGGCAATACATCCCGAGCGCACTGACCGGCGGCATCTGGTCTGTCACATCCAGCATACTGCTGTCCTCCACCTCCGTCTATCTCATGGCAGAACTCAACAACTCCAACATGCTCCTGCGTGTCAGTTCCCGCATGCTCAGCAGCATGCTCGCCATGATGACAGGCATACTGCTGTCTCTGCACGAACTGCACCCCGGACATCTACTGATGTTATTCTCCATGCTATCACTCTTCCCTATCCTCTCCTCTTATCAGCAGCCCTCCCCACTGCTCACATTCAATGCATTCCTATTCCTGTCCCTGTCCTCCCTCGCATTTCCAAAGATACTATGGTCAGCCACTCTCTACTGGACGCTCTTCTGCATGTTAAGAGCCATGACAGCACGCTGTGCCGTAGCCTCTCTCTTAGCCCTGCTCCTGCCTTACTGGCTGATATGCGGCGCAGTCATCTACACAGGAGAGACACAAGACTTCCTCGCCCATCTCCACTCCATCATCGACTTCCGATGGCATGACTATTCCAATATACCAGCATATACAGCAGTCCCTTTTATCTTCTTCACTATCCTATTCTTCATAGGCTCAGCCGATTTCTTTGCCAATCGTTATCAGGACAAGACGCGCACCAGAATATCACTAACAGCAGTCATTGCGCATGGCGCCTTCTACATCATAGCGATGGCTCTCCAGCCCCAATACATCACAGTGCTGCTTCCGTTGCTTCTCATCAGCGCGTCCATCATGTTCGGACATTATTTCACACTCACCCACACCAAGTTGTCACACATCCTCATGTGCGTCATACTGACGGCAGCCATAGCTGTCATAGTGTTACAATATGACATTGCCATAGCAGAAAACATAGACAACGCGTCATCAACCATAAAAAAATGGATTCACTCAATCAGTTTTTTATAGAATACGGATATATCGGGATGGGCATGGCCTCATTCCTTGCAGGCACATTCGTGCCATTCAGTTCAGAAGCAGTCATGGCAGCCCTCCTCGTCACCACGGGCATGGATCCCTTCATCACTGTCGTCAGCGCCACTATCGGCAATGTATTAGGATCCATGTTTAACTATTACATAGGACGCATTGGCAGCATCGAACAGATATCACGCTGGATGCATGTCAAGGAGAGGAGGCTCCGCACGACACGCGATTATGTAGAGAAGAAAGGCTCATGGCTCGCCGCCTTCTCCTTCCTCCCCATCTTCGGCACTGCCATATCCATATCTCTCGGCATTCTGCGCGCCAACGTATGGGGTGTGCTGCTATGGTCAACGATAGGAAAATTCCTGCGATACATCATAGTGGCCTTCTCCGCCTCTGCCTTCAAGTGAAAGGAGGCTCTCACAAGAGAAGGCGTAAAAAAGGGAGGTATCCTCACGGACCCCTCCCCTCCATATAAAAGATTTGATTTACTTTGTCTATATCGCAAGTAGATTGTTACTGAACAACCTTCTTGCCTTTTGTTATCACGAAGCCTTTATATGCCTTGTTAACCTTCTGACCTGCCACGTTGTAGAGAGAAGCGTCAGACTTCTCAGAAGCAGCGTCAATAGATTCAACAGATGTAATCACTTCCTTAAATGTGTCACCAGTAAGGTAGTAGAGCTCGAAGTCATCGAAGATAACCCAGTCGCTGCCTATTGCTGCTGTCTTGCGGATACCGATTTCGAGCACATCGCCTGACTCGACAGTGATGCGTACGCTGTTAGCCACAGCCTCTGGATTCTTCTGGCACCACTGGTAGAAGCCTTGCATTGATGATGGATAGTAGAGGGTCTCTTCGCCGATAGCGAGTTTAGTGTCGAATGGATAAGCACCTTCGTCAACATCTTCAATTGTTGGCTCACCGTAGATTTCCTCTGCTGGAATCTCCGTGCCTGCAATCTTCTGGAATTTAGTGGCAAATCTCTTCATAGTTCCGTCACCCTGCTCTTCCTCATCGAAAGCTGTGGCCACGTATGTGAAGGTTGTCTCTGAAGTCTTGAGAGACTCGATAGCCTTGATGTAAGAGAACTGGTCGTTCTCGTCTGAAACCTTAGCGAAGAGCTGAGCGTTGTGGTTAGCCCATGCGTCAAGGTCGCCTGCTGCGTTGTAAGCATCAACGAGTTCTGGAGTCACAGCACCACCGTCGCGGTAGATGGCCTTCAGGCGGAGTTCGTATGTACCTGCTGGGAGACCTGCAATCTTCTGAGAGAGCGTGAATGCAGACTTGTTCCAGAGTTCTGCGTTGCCGCGTCCGTATTCATTGACTGTCGGAGTCTCACCAGACCATCCGTCTGATGGGCTTTTGGTGAATGTTGGATTGACGATGAGAGATGTTATATTAGCAGGGTTAGCCTCTGTAGCGTTAGCTGCGCCAGCTGTCTCAAGGAGAGCGATGTTATATGGGAGAGTGAGAGCTTCCATGTAAGCCTGAAGTTGTTCTGCAGTCTTCATCTCAGCTGTCATTGATGTTGTCTGCTCCTTAACTATATCAGCAATCACCTTGTTTTCGATAGATGTCACCTTGTCGTATGTGTCGCAGTAGCTCTTGTAAGCATTGACTGTAGCAACAGCCGTTTCCACGAGTTTATAAGTATCTGTCTCAGCCTCGCCAAGACCAAGGATATATGTGAACGCAGGACCTACATACTCTCTTTCAGCGAGATCTGTGATAGTATCAGAAGCTGTAGCGTAT
The DNA here is from genome assembly GCA_036303125.1 of Bacteroidaceae bacterium. GTDB lineage: Bacteria > Bacteroidota > Bacteroidia > Bacteroidales > Bacteroidaceae > Minthosoma. The sequence goes on along the minus strand of JAXJBE010000024.1, from coordinate 33,081 downwards.
TCCTTCATAGCTGCCTTAGCGAAGTTGATATAATCGTTAATATTGTTGATTACAACCAAAGCTGCGTCGTAAGCGGCTGCATCTGGAACAGGCATAGGAATCTGAGCTATCATGTCGTCAATAGCCTTGATGTCGCCTTTGAACAGACCTTGCTTATCAGCGTCGACAGCGTCAAGCTCTTTCTGGATGAGGGCTGTGAACGGAGGATTAGTGCCATAGAACTGCAGGCGGAAACCTGTGAAGTTGGCGATCCAGCTACTCTGGCAACCGATGAGGAGTTTGCCATCGCTCACCTGAATGGTACCAGTCTTGTGCTCCTGCCAGATTACAGGATTCCATTCATACCATCCGTTATTGCTGCCAAGCAACTGCTGGCAATAGTAACCGTCTGTGTGACCAACAACTGATGTCACTCTCACTTCTTCAGAATTCTCCGCAAAGATGTTGTGGTATGGAGGAAGATTGTCCTCTGTCCACTTATTATCACCGGCTGCATTACCACGCACCAATGCTGTCAATGAGTAGTAACCGTTAGGAAGACCTACCAGCTGCTGACAAACACCTTCCCAGTCATCGAATCCAGAGCACCATCCCTGGCTGACACCAATCAGACCACCCTGATAGTACAAGTGGAAACTGTTGGCAGACCATCCGTCGCCAGATGCCTTCAGTCTCTTATACCACTGGTTGTTGACAGAGGCATCCGTGCCCAAGATTACCTTAGAGCAAATGTCTGTTCTGCCCCCCCCATTGGTTGAATAGTCAGCAGGATTACCAACACTTCCCCAATTCCAGGTCTCTTCCTTCAATGTCCAGGTGCCATCCTCATTCTGAGTTGGGGTATATTCTGGATTTACAAACCATGGGTGCTTAATCAAAGCAGAGAAGTCCTTTGCGCCGTCCGCATCTGCCTCTTGAGAATCGAGATAGTTGGCGCGAGCCTCAGAGAGAGCTTGGTAGACACTTGCGAAGTATGCGCTTGGGTCATCGCCAAGAGCATCCACATCATCAGTCTTTGCGTCAGCCACGGCCTTGTCGTATGCAGCGTTGAAAGCTGTATAACCAGGGAAGTCGGTTGATGCCAACATATCGGCAGACATGCTGATAAGCTCATCCAAGCTGTTTACAGATGTAAGGCTCTTAAGGTAGTTGTCTACCGTAGCATTGATATCTGCAAGGACTGCGTCAAGTTCTTCCGCTGATTTGCTGTTATCGATTGCGTCATTCAGTTCCATCACCTTGTCGCTGACAGCGCCAGCAAAGCCTTCAAAACCTGCCTCTTCCAACTGAACCTGAAAGTCCTCAAGCTCAGACAGAGCCTGTTTGCAGTCTTCACGAGCTGCTTCGAGCACAGCTGCGGCATCTGCAGGGCCATTGTAGATTACCTGGAAATTATAGAGCGGAACGTAGTCCTCTGGGATGGATGCAATCTTGCGGATACCCAGACGCACGGATGCTTCCTCTGAAAGCACAATCTTCATCTCGTTAGGATAGAAACCTTGGGAGAGATGATAGTAGTTGCCTATATTGCAACTTGGGAAATAAACTTCGAGAGGTTCTGGGACACCATACACCAATGTGTTTTTACCGTCGCTGGCCCAGCTAAGATCGCTATTGGTATACAAAGATTGAGTATTAGATGTCTGAGCCATTGAACGAATCAGCTTGCTGAAGTCGCGCTTTACTTCTGACTCTGGGTCTGAACTCTGCAGGACTGAAGCATAGAGATAAGCATGCTTCTTGACACGTCCCTTGTTGTTCCAGTTTGTGAAGGTGTCATTAGGATTTCCTTCGCGATAGTAGGACTGCACCTTGATGGTATAGGAACCGGCAGGGATGTTTGCCACCTGATAGATGTCGAACTCTTTCTGGTTGTAGAAGGCAATGACACCCTTGCCATTCTCCACTTCCCTGTACTCATTAGGCATGCTGCCCTTCCAGTAATTGCCTGGTGTCTTGACGTCACCGCCTGCGTAGTCATTGGCCGCCCATTCACCAGAGAACGAGCCGTCGCAGTCGCCAAGTCCAATCTGTGCTGTAACATCATCGCCCTCTTGCCATTCGGCTGGAGCTTGCGCATTGACATATCCTGCCATTGAGAGGAGTGCCAAGCTTGAAAGTAACAGTTTCTTCATAATTTAATGATGATTTGATGTTAATAAAAAGATTAAGGTCTTCTTTGGGATAATTGTCTTTATATATAATGTATGTATTTTGGTTGTTCCTGATTGTTGCAACTGAGGGGAAATGCACTCTGCATGCCGCCCCGTTTTGTGCATGCACGCGGTCTGAAACCAATGCAACATGCGGGCAATTATTTGTTACGTGCAAAAGTAGGAAGTTTTTCAATACCATGCTTGCACTCATGAATCAAGTTATTTAGAAAAACGAACATTGGGCAATTTTTTTAATGTTTTGTTTAGTTTTTGCCCGCATGAGAGGTCAAAACAGTCGATGAAATCGAAAAACGTCCCAAAAGAATTCGGCCCATAACGGAAGTTTTTTCAGTCCATAAAGGTTGAATATCTTGATGCAACTGAAACAATGTTTGTGGCTGAAATGCAGGATGCAAGCCCAATTCTTCCTGGCTGCAAGCCCAACACTCGCAACCAGCAAGCCCAACACCCCAAATGGGCCTGCTCACAACCCCTCGGGAGCCTGCTCCCAGCCCCTTGTGAGCAAGCTCCCGAGGGGTTGTGAGCAGGCGGGGAATATTGCTTGGAATTCCACACAAAATGTCTCATACAGACGAAGGCAGAAACATCTATAAATGCTTCTGCCTTCGTCTGTATGAGAGAATGTTTATTTGCTATCAACGTAATACTTCGCGCAGCTTATCCACTATATCTTTAGCCACGTCTTTCTTGCTCTTAAGCGGATAATCGACCTTGCCTCCCGCGCTGATGATGGATATCTTGTTGGTGTCAGTCTTGAATCCAGCCCCCTTGTCTTGAAGGCTGTTGAGGACGATGAAATCAAAGTTTTTCTTCTTGAGCTTGGCCTGGGCATTGGACTCCTCGTCATTTGTCTCTAAAGCGAAGCCCACGAGAGTCTGGCGCTTGGTCTTGATTTCGCCCAGAGAAGCGGCTATGTCAGGGTTCGGCCTGAGGCGTATGACCATCTCGTCGCCCGTGCGCTTGATTTTCTTGTCGGCTACGGAGGCGGGCGCGAAGTCTGCAACAGCAGCGCAGAGGATTCCCGCATCCACTGATGGATAAAGCTTCACGCAGGCCTCATGCATTTCCGTGGCACTCTCGACGTCGATTCTTTCAATCTCGGCAGATGACAGCTGCATGGACGAGGAGACAGGTCCGCACACCATTGTCACGTCTGCTCCCCGGCGATGGCATTCTTCTGCCAGGGCAAAACCCATTTTGCCTGATGAATAGTTGCCTATGAAGCGGACGGGGTCTATCTTCTCGTATGTGGGACCCGCCGTGATGAGGACTTTCTTGCCATCTAAATCACGGCATGTGGGGGTGGGTGGCACTGCATCTGCAAAAGACTGGGCGGCGGAGTCCACGCTATGGGATGAATCCGTCGGGTCCGAGGGCTTTTTCGCTTCGGGCTCGAAATAGGCTTCGAGGAACTCAACGATATTCTCTGGTTCCTCCATGCGCCCCTTGCCTTCAAGTTTTGAGGCCAGGAATCCTGTGCCGGGCTCTATGATATGGTTGCCGTATGACTGGAGAATCTCAAGGTTGTGCTGGGTGGAAGGGTGTGCATACATATCAAGATCCATGGCTGGAGCAACGAATACGGGTGCTTTCATGGAGAGATAGGTCGTGATGAGCATGTTGTCTGCTATGCCATTAGCCATCTTGCCGATGGTGGAGGCTGTGGCTGGAGCTATGAGCATGGCATCAGCCCAGAGGCCGAGGTCGACGTGTGAGTGCCATGTGCCGTCGCGCTGAGAGAAGAACTCGCTGATGACGGGCTTGCTGGTCAAGGCTGAGAGGGTGATGGGAGTGATGAACTCCTTGCCTGCTGGCGTGATGACTACCTGGACTTCTGCTCCTCGCTTGACGAGCAGGCGTATGATGAGGCATGCCTTGTAAGCAGCTATGCTGCCTGTGATGCCGAGCACTATCTTTTTCCCTTCGAGACTGTTCTTCATTTCTTCTGTTTCATTCTTAAATATATGCCTTCGAGCACCTGCTTGGTGTTCTGCGGAAAGTCGCCCTGCATCATCCACGCATAATAGCTTGGGTCTGTCTGGCGAAGGACAAGCTCTACTGGCTTGCCCTTGTGCTTGCCGAAGTTGAAGATGGGGACACCGTCTTCATTGGCGATGAAGCGTCCGGCGAAATCGAGGTTGTTGTTGAGGCGGCTATAGTCAGAAAGAAACTGCACATCATTCTGCAGGTCGTCGGGATAACGGTCGAGCTGCGCTTCAAGCACTTCAAGCGTGGCGCGCGTGTCGGCGAGAGCAGAATGGGCATTCTCAAGGTCCTTGCCGCAATAGTACTTATATGCAGCAACGAGTGTGCGGCGCTCAAGCTTATGATAGATGTTCTGCACATCCACGCACCTGCACCTGCTGATGTCAAAGTTTATGCCAGTCCGGTAAAACTCCTCAAGAAGAAGCGGCACGTCAAACTTATTGGAGTTGAAACCTGCGATGTCGCAATCCTCAAATGTCGTGGCAATGTCGCTCGCTACATCTTTAAAGGAGGGGCAGTCCTTCACATCGTCATCGTGTATGCCATGGATGTCAGTAGCTTGCTTGGGGATGTGCATCCCCGGATTGATGCGCATAGATTTAGCCTCTTCGTTGCCGTTGGGGAAGACCTTGATGTAACATATCTCCACGATGCGGTCTTTGGAAGAGTCTATGCCTGTTGTCTCCAAATCGAAGAAGACTATGGGTCTGTCTAATTTCAGTTTCATAATCTCTGGTTGTTCTGTCTGTTATATTCCGTATGCAGACGGTGGTTCTTGGACTCATCACTTGATGAGCATTGGCATGAGGAGCATGATGAGGTTCTCTTCCTCATCCATATCTGCTGGAGTGACCAGGCCTGGACGGCTTGGATCGGCAAGCTCAAGGATGACATCCTCTGTTGAGATGCAGTTGAGCACTTCCATAAGGAACGGACCGTTGAAACCGATGCTCATCGGTGTACCGTCATACTCGCAGAGCAGGCGCTCCTCAGCTGAGGTTGAGAAGTCAAGGTCTTGGGAGGAGATTGTCAGCGTGCCTTGTTCGATGTGCACCTTCACCACCGCGCAGCTCTGGCTGGCAAAGACAAGGATGCGGCGCAAAGAACTGACGAGCGCCGAGCGATCCACTCTCACATGGAACGGGTTGTCATTAGGTATGACCGAGTCGTAGTTGGGGTAGCGACCTTCTGCCAGCCTGCATACTAATGTATAGTTCTCCACCTCAAACTTTGCGTTAGTCTGGTCAAAGCTGACGGTAGCGTCTTCATCATATCTCTGCAGGACGTTCTTCAGCACCAAAGCTGGCTTCTTTGGCAGGATGAAAGAGCTGGATGACTCTGGGTGGACGGTGTATAAGCGATTGCGCACCATCTTGTGTCCGTCTGTGGCCACAAAGGTGACGACATTGTTGGACATGTCAAAGAAGACGCCATTCATCTGCGGACGCAATTCATCATCAGCTGCGGCATAGAGGCAGCGGGTGATGCCGCCATACATCTTCTGCGAATTGATGGTGACGGTGTTCTCGTATGTGTCAAGAGGTATGGGCAGCGGATAATCCGTGCCGTCACTTCCCATAAAGCTATACTCGCCATTCTGGTAAGTTATCTTGATTGCCAAGGTGTTGGTGTCAGCCTCGATGATGATGGGCTGCTCGGGTATCTCCTTAACTGCATTGATGAGTCTCTTTGCATCAATGGCTATAACGCCTTCGCCCTCTATGTCAGACACTTCGATGGTGGAATGCACTGTTATCTCGCTGTCCGAGCCTGTCAGTCGCAATGTGCCGTTGGAGAGTTCGAATAGTATACAGTCAAGTATTATCAAGGTGTTCTTAGAATTCTGAACCTTGTTGATGGTCTGAAGCCTACTGCTCAGATCAGAGCTCGATACGGTAAATTTCATATTCCTTTGTGCTTGTTTTAGACACAGACTGACAGGATGCTCCATAGAGAGCATTATCAACCTGCGCGTAATGAGTATTCTGTTATTTGAACACAAAGTTAGAGATAAGTTTTGAGAATACAAAAAAAAGGTGTAATTTTGTGGCCTAAAAGCAAATTCAACATAAGTATATATAGAAAAAATGGAATTTACAGGAAGAATTATCGCTGTGCTCGAAGCTCGCGGCGGAGTATCTGCCAGAACAGGCAATACATGGAAGACTCAGGACTATGTCATTGAGGAGACTATGGGTCAGTATCCAAAGAGAATGGTGTTCAACGTGTTTGGAGAAGATAACATCCAGCGTTTCAATATCCAGCAGGGACAGGAACTCACCGTGTCTTTTGACATCAACGCTCGCGAATATAATGGACGCTGGTTCAACGACATAAGAGTATGGAATGTTGTTCCGGCCGCAGCTCCCGCTCCTATGGCTGGTGCTACAGCGGCAGCTACAGCCGCTCCAGCCGCTGCTGCGACTCCTGCTGCGCCTGCATTTGAAAGCGCGGAAGACAACTCAAGCGATCTCCCATTCTAAGGAAGGACAGCATAACAAAGATGGCTGGTGCTTCTGCCAGACTTCACGGAAACGCAATAAAGACAAAACTTTGCCCGTATGCATGAGGGGCAAGGCTTTGTCTTTATTTATTGTTATCCAGTTATCATGTTTAGCGGACAACTATAGTCTTTATTCAATAAGTATCAGGAGGAGAATGTATTAGTTGTATCTCTCAAACTCGGTGACGAGGTTGCCATGCATAAGCACCAGACTGTCTGCCGTGAGATACATAATCTCGAACGTGTCGATGGGGGCAGGTTTCTCCGCTCCCGGGCTCTTGGGGGAAGACAGAAGAAGTTGGCCACTCTCTACTCGCCACGTGTCATAGTCAACGGACATGCCGTATGTGGTAGCTCGGCCTGCCGAGTCAAGTTCAAGGCTCTGCTCCTTGCCATCACTGCCTTTCTGTGTCCACACGTGGGAGAGGGTCGTGAGGTTAACCACGACAGAAGCAACATTCTCGTCTTTCATCACATTGTACACAATCTGCACTTCATCGCCCACTTTCACGCCTCCGGCCACCGACTGGCTGTTGGCTACCAGCGTCAGCGTGTCGCCTTCGTCTGTGATGAACTCGATGCTGTTCATGCTCGTGCCTTCACCTACCCTCCCATGCGCTTCATATATGCCAGGGATTTCATCAAGTGGCTTGACGATGATGTTTGGTTCTGCCGGCACTTTCTTCTTGTCACCTGAACATGCGCAGAATGTGAGCAAGAGAAAAATAATAGATAGCGATAATGTAGATCTCATAAATGCGCTTGATTTAATTTCTTTTGGGCTTTAACTTTATGAATGCAAAGATAGTTCCTTTTTTTCATACGACATACATTAAAGGGGAAATAAATGCTTATGGGATGAAAAACGGCAGCTATAATAACAAAGCTGGCCTTCACAACAAAGGTAAGTGAATATACGCATTGTATATTCACTTACCTTACTATATCTGAATCCGGGCAATCGTTCAATATCGGCTTGTACGGTTGCTGGAGAAAACTTATTAAATGGTTACACGAGATGGCGGATGAGTTCTTCTCTATCTCCGCAAAGCATGTCGATGACTGGAATCTCTATCATTGTGTATGCTCCAGGCTGCTGCTTGAGCGACGCGCGCGCAACATTTACCAACACCTGTGCTGTGAGGGCTGGGTTGTTTATCTTCATGTCAAACTCAAAGAGCTGGTTGTGTGTCTTGCCCGATACACCCTTGCGCACGAGGTTGACTCCGTGGCCTACATCGTTGAGTGCATCCACACATGGAACCTGCTGCACATGTGTCTCATCGTTGACAAAGTATGGGTCTGACTTGATGGCTGCTTCCACAGTCTTGAAGTCTGCGCCTTCTTCCAGTTCCACGTATACCATGCGGCGGTGTATGCCTGTGCCCACAGGTATCGTCATTGAAAGTGCATCTTTGACACCGTCGATGGCACGCACAGCTACTGAATGTCCCATTGAACGGCCTGGTCCAAAGTTTGTGTAGCTAACGCCCTTTGGCGCAAGGCTTTCCATAAGAGTGCGGACAATGGAATCTGAACCTGGATCCCATCCTGCAGAGATAACAGATACGGCATTGTTAGCCTTTGCTACAGCATTGAGCGAACGGCGAAGGTCAACAATCTGTGTGTGGATGTCGAAAGAGTCTACCGTGTTGATGCCAAGGGCAAGACACTGTTTAGCGTACTCTTCTACCTTGCGAGTAGGAGTAGCAAGGATTGCCACTTGCACGTTCTGCAGTTCTGTGATGTTCTTTACCACAGGATAACCTGTGAGTTCTGCAGGCTTGTCTGTATCGCCGTTGCGGCGCACGACACCGACACACTCCATGTCTTCTGAGGCTTCAATGGCCTCAAGCGCATACTTGCCAATATTGCCATAACCTACGATGGCTGCGCGAATTTTTGCCATAAGTCTTTTTCTGTGTTTTAATGTGTTGTTTATAATCCTTGAAGGTTCCGACACTTGTATGACACAGGATCGAGAATCTCCAAGCGCTTAGATAAAATATTATAGGGCAGCGACGCAATGTGCTGCCCTATATTATAAATAATGTGTGTTATGCCTTAACTGGCTCTGTCTCTTCAGCTTCCTTGATACGAGCACCCATAACGAGGTAAGCTGTAGGAGCTGCAATAAAGAGAGAAGATGATGTTCCAACAATGACACCAAGCATCATTGCGAAAGAAAAGGCGCGGATGCTGTCACCACCGAGAACGAAGATGACAAGGAGCACGATGAAGGTAGATACAGATGTGTTGATTGTACGTGCCAACGTGCTGTTGAGGGCATCGTTGAAGATGCGCTGACGGTCGCGGTTAGGATAATTCTTGAAGACCTCACGTATACGGTCAAAGACTACCACCTTATCGTTGATAGAGTAACCAATGACCGTAAGGACGGCGCCTATGAAGGTCTGGTCAACTTCGAGAGAGAAACCAATCCAACCATAGCAGAGTGAGAACATACCTATCACGACTAATGTGTCTATTGAGAGGGCTACGATAGAACCTACTGAATAAGCAACATTGCGGAAACGCACAAGGATATAGAGGAAGATGGCCGCGATGGCAAAAATCACGGAGAGGATAGCGCCGTATGTGATGTCCTCAGCAATAGAAGGACCAACCTTCTGTGAAGAGACTATAGAACCACCTGCGCGGTTGTCGCGGTCAAGGAATGCTTCCTCTGACACAGAGGCATCTACCATACCACCTTCTACAAATGCACTATAGAGGAGTGACTCGATTGTTGCGTCTGCCTCTGCGCTGTTGTCATTAATCATGAAATTAGTTGACACGCGCACGTTGTTGCCTTCGGTTCCGATGGCTATGACCGTAACATTAACAGCCTCTTCAGCCTTATTGTTGGCTTCAAACTGCTTGACGATTGCAGCCTTGACAGCTTCTGGCTGTACCTGGCTAACAAACTCCACCTTATAGTTACGTCCACCTGTAAAGTCGATTGACTGGCTGAGACCGCGCACAGCGAAGCTGACGAGGCAGATTGCTATAATAGCGCCAAAAACGACGAAGGACTTCTTGTAGTGACCCATAAAGTTGTACCTGGTGTCTCTCATCATGTTCTGTGAGAATTTAGTAGTAAACTTGAGGTTCTGCCACTTGCCCTTCTCAAGGAAGTGTTCGTATGCGATACGGGTCAACCATACTGCCGTGAAGAATGAGCAGACGATACCAATCATCAGAGTTGTTGCAAATCCTTTGATAGGACCTGTACCAAAGTTGTAGAGGATGATACCTGTGATGATGGTTGTGACGTTGGAGTCAAAGATAGCAGAGAAAGCATTGCTGTAACCTGCTGCTACCGCTGCGTTAATGTGTTTGCCTGCACGCATCTCTTCCTTTGTGCGCTCGTAGATGAGCACGTTGGCATCGACTGCCATACCGAGGGTGAGCACCATACCTGCTATACCAGACATGGTGAGGGCTGCTCCAAGCGATGTGAGGATGCCGAATGAGAAGAAGAAGTTGAGCATGAGGGCGCAGTTGGCCACCATTCCTTCACGCACACCATACATAAGAACCATATAGAGCATCAACACGATGAAGGCTACGATGCAGGAAATGAATCCAGCCTGAATAGACTGAGCACCGAGAGTTGGACCTACGATATCTTCCTGAATGATGTAAGCAGGAGCTGGCATCTTTCCTGATTGAAGCACGTTGGCCAAGTCCTTGGTCTCAGTTGTGGTGAAGTTGCCGCTAATCTGTGTGCTTCCACCATCAATCTTATTCATGACATTTGGTGCGCTATATACGAGGTTGTCAAGCACAATGGCTACGCAGTGGTTGACATTAGCCTCAGTGAGAGCCGCCCACTTGCGTGCTCCCTCTGTATTCATCTTCATGCTGACAACAGGGTTGCCAAACTGGTCGAAGTCATCCTTTGCTTCTGTCACGACCTCTCCTTCAAGTGGAGCGCGGCCGTTTGCGCCAGTCATGCGAATAGCGTAGAGTTCGAAAATCTTGCCTGCCTTGTCCATGGACTTGACTCCCCATTTGAGCGAGAGATCGGCTGGGAAAATTTGCTTGGCCACTTCTGATGTGAGCATGGCATTGATTTCTGCGGTATCGCGAGCCATTGCGTATGCTACCATACAGCCTCTCTGTGCTCCTGTTGGCTGGAGGATAGCAAAAAGCGGATTGGCTTTCTTGGCTTCTTCAATATCCTTGGAATCACCAGACTCTGAGTCAGCCTTCTTAATCTGAGAAAGGACATCGGCAGCAGTCTGTGCAGTGTCGGCTTTAACCTCTGCGATTGGGTCTGCAACAGCGACAGCGCTGTCAACAGTAGCAGTATCTGCAGATGTCTCTACTGTTGCGCTATTGCGGAGCGCCGCATTGAGCTGAGAGAGATAAGGAGCCACCTGAGGAGCATCGTATGTCTCCCAGAACTCAAGGTTGGCACTGCCCTGAAGGAGCTTGCGCACGCGCTCTGGTTCCTTAATTCCAGGAAGTTCAACCATTATGCGCCCACTCTGTCCCTCAATCTTCTGGATGTTTGGTTGCACGACGCCGAAGCGGTCGATACGTGTGCGAAGCACATTGAATGAGTTATCTACAGACTCATCCACACTCTGACGCAGCACTTTCTCCACTTCTGCATCTGAGCTGTTAGTGTTGACCTTGCCTTTGAGTTGCTGGGTGGCGAAGATAGCCGCAAGGGGCTTACCCGGAGCATTCTTTTTATAGGCACTGACAAAAAGTGTGATGAAATCGCTTTGACTTTCTTGAGACTCCTTGGCTGCTTCGTCTACAGACTTAAGGAATGCCTCATCAGTCTTGTGGTCTGACAATGTCTTTACTACCTCAGGCACGCTCACTTCGAGGATGACGTTCATACCGCCCTTCAGGTCAAGTCCGAGACCGATGGCTGTTTCACGACAGTCCTTGAGAGTGTAGTTGCCAAGATAGAACTCGGTCGTATTCAACGAGTCGAGATAGAGCTCAGCCTGCTGCTCGTCCATCTTGGATGCCTTGTCCTCTACCCACTTGGTAGCGACAGAGAATGAAAGATAGAAGAGGCAGATGAGTGTCAACGCCACTGCTAAAAACTTTACAAATCCTTTGTTTTGCATTGTTGTTGAATTTAATTATTATTGATTGTTATTATTTTTACTCGATACCATTCTGGTCAGTTCGAAAGCTGAAACGGGTTTATACAAGGTGCAAAGTTATACATTTTTTTACAAAGAAGAAGGAAAACACAATAAAATTATTGCTTTCGACGCGTTATAACATCATTTTCCTCCTAATTTGATATATGTATAGATTGGATAATGGTCACTCGCCTTGATTGTGTTGTCCACCTTAGCCCCGTATGCCTTTATGTTGGGGCTTATGAGTATGTTGTCAAGACGGAAGTACATGCCGCTGCGATTGTAGCTCACTCCTGGGCCATTGCCGCTACGGGTATAAGCATCATCGAGTGAACGTGTAAGCCTGTAGTGAGGATAGGAAATGGGGGATGCGTTGAAGTCGCCGCATAAAACTATGTACTTGCCCTCATTACGTTCCACAAAGGCGGCAAGTGAGTCTGCCTGTATGCCACGTAGAGAGTCTATTGGCGCGAGTTTGCTGGTCAGATACTGATATTTCTCGTCTGAATCATTGCGGTCTGGATGACGGTAATTTTTAATTATGGACTTATAGTCATCCTTGTCAGAGGAGGTTAGTTTGTAGGACTCCAGGTGGTTGTTGACGACCAATAGGGTATCATCATCCACCTTAACTTCGCAGACATAAGATGCGTTTTTATATGATGGATATTCAACAATATAGCAATCAATTATAGGGTATTTGGAGAAGCACACCATGTAGTTGTCGGTGACAAGGCGCAGGGAGGTGTAGGGATAGAGGTCACAGAGCACCTCTGCCATCTCATCCGTCTTTGCCTTCATGGCTTCTTGCAGACATACTATGTCTGCTCCACTATTTTTTATATAAAGGTACACGCTATTCTCTTCTAACGGTCCGCGATTGTCCTCACCAAAGGACATTGTGTTGTAGGACAGAATCTTAAGACTTCCTTCTGGCACATCTCTGACAAAGTTGAAGGGACAGTAGGTGCGTATGCTGCTGGCGCATAAAAGCATACCACCCAAAGGAAGGGCTACAAGTCTCCATTTAAAGATAAGCCAAAAGACAACAAAAAGCACATCCAACACAAGAAAGACAGGGAAAGCCAGCCCCCAATAAGAAACTCCCGAATAGTGCTGCGGAGGCAGATATGCCGTTAGAGCACAAAAAATCATTGCCACTATCACTAATAGATTTATGGCAATGAATATCATCATTGGTATGAATTTCAGTAGTCTCATTTCTGCATGCTTTTGCTTGCGTCAAACAAAGTTCTTTTCTCTTCCTCAGAAAGATTCTGATAGCCTGACTGACGTATCTTGTCAAGAATGCGGTCTATTTCTTCCCTTCTCTCCATCTTGCGCCTATTGTACTCATGATCCTGATAATTTGCCTCACGTACACTGTGTACAGTCATCTTTGGCTTGCGTTCCCTCTTGAACATCCTCTTCAGTCTGTCAATCATAGACTCACACTTGTCGTAGTTGCTGCTACTGCCATGTGTATAGCTGCTGTCCCATCCACTTCTACGGTAAGATGCCCTATCCATGCGCTTCCATATTATCAAAATAACAGCACCGACAAGTATGCCACCTAAATGGGCAAAGTGTGCCACACCATCACTTGACATCACTCCATTGTACATCTCAAAGACTGTATAAAAAATCACAAGATTCCTCAACTTGACAGGGAATGGAATGGGAATGATGAACAGTTTGGCGTTCGGGAAATAGTATGCCGCCGCTGCCATGACTCCATATATGGCTCCTGACGCACCTACAAGGATGGATGGAGGTATGATGCCGAGGAAAGACATGAGTTGATTTATCAATGCGCTACCCACGCCACATATTAAATAATAATATACAAATCTTTTTGTGCCCACCTGCATCTCTACAGAGTTGCCGAATATCATCAATGACCACATGTTAAAAAACAGGTGCATCCATCCTCCATGCATAAACATGTATGTCACATACTGATATACGGCAAAATTGCTGCTGCCTATAGGGTGGAGTGCGTTGAATGCAGTAAACCAATCAGTATAGCCACCAAGTGGAAACATGGGAGTTATCAGCTCTGAAAGAGCAAAAAATACAAGGTTGACAATTAGTATAATCTTTACAGCTGGGGTTATTCTCATCTTTTTATTACCTTTGATTTGTCTTATGATATAATTATTTTAATCTATTATGACGCTTGCTTTACTAATAGTCAAGCGTTTTTTCAGCCACTTTCATGCCTGTTTTTGCGGTCAGAAGTGCATTTGCGCTGCAAAATTAGAGTTTTTCTTCCTATTACAGGTCAAAAACATATAAAATGCTATGGATTTTGACGTTTTTCAACGTTTTTTCCTCTCTTTTGTTTGTAGAAGAAGATTTATCTTATAAATTTGCAACGGATTATGACTGAAATAGACCAGCAGGCGGCCAACAAGACATAAAAAGCAACACGCAACTGCACAATCTAAGTCAGACAACATCAGAACGAGGTATCAATCCTAAGTCAAATATCTTTTCAACTTAATATTTATTTCACTCAATGAACAAGACAGATTTAGTAAACGCTATCTCTGCAAAGGCAGGACTTAGCAAGGCCGAATCAAAGAAGGCAGTCGACGCAACAATCGAAGCAATCGCAGAAGCTCTCAAGGCAGGAGAGAAGGTTTCACTCATCGGATTTGGTACCATTTCCGTACAAGAGAGACCAGAAAGACAGGGCATCAATCCTGCTACCAAAGAAACCATCACAATCGCAGCAAAGAAAGTGATTAAGTTCAAGGCAGGTTCCGATCTCGAAAGCTCTATCAACTAACCTATCATCTACAGCATCATTATGGCGACGCTTTACTGCGTCGCCTTTTTTCTTTTTTAGCAATGTTTTAAACATAACTTCCGCTATTTTCATGTTGCGGTTTATATGTTTAACAGGGGTATATTTTGATTCCGAATACACTCCAATTCATGCCCAATTAACCTATGCAATCCAATTAGAGTCACAACGGAGGCATAACGGAGGCATAACGGAGGCATAACGGAGGCACGATAGACTTGAGTTATATCCTTCCTATCATGCTCTGATTTTATGCTATAGTCATGATGGAGAGGATTCTGAGGCGTTGCTTTTTCTACTCAATAAAAAAAATCCTTCACCTTTTATAAATTATCGCCAAACTATCGGCTACACCAGGTCAAAACAGCAACATTGACGGATAAAACGTGCTTGATTCACGTATTTATTCGTGAAAAACATTGTCATTTAATATTTATTTGCTACTTTTGCCGAAATTTTGATTATCAACTCTAAAAAACGTTTCTGACATGAAAATCCAACATTATTGGCTTACAGGACTTTCATCATTAGTCCTCATTGCAGCAACATCATGTGTAGACAATGCCTATGACCTAAGCGACATTGACACCACGGCAAGACTGCAGGTTAAGGAACTTGTGGTACCTATGAACATTGACAAAGCCACTCTCGATCAGGTGCTTGACCTGGATGACGATAGCGAGGTTAAGAAAATCGAACAGGCTGACGGGTCTGTCATCTATGCCATTGAGAAAGAGGGCTCTTTCAACTCTGATCCAATAAAGATCAATAGTTTTACAGCTTCCAAGCCAAACATCAATCCTATCAGAAGCACGCTCGATCTTGTCGACCTCAGAACTGCTGCAGAACACGTTCCTGGCGGCATCGCAGCTTATTATGACATCAAATGCAACCCTACGCATATCAAATCAGAAGCTGACAATGTTGACGAATCCATCAAGATGATAGAGAAGCTCGATGTGAACACAAGCATTGTCACTACTTTGAAAGTAACAGGCCTCAGCGCTGATGTTCTCGAAGACATGAAAATTGAAGACTTAGTGGTCAAATATCCAACAGGACTTACAGCCACGACTGACAAAGGGGAATACGACCCTAAGACTGGTGAAATCACATTCAATGAAGCCCTACATCCTAACACTAAAGGTGAGGTATCCGTCATCATGACAGTAACAGGACTTGATGCCTCCCCTGAAATTGATGGCTCCCCAAAAAACATCAACTTCGATGGCGAATCACACACATTCCGCTTCGAAGATGATATCACTGTGAAGCGGGGACGCATTAACATCTATGCAGACAAAAATCTTCCCGACCAAGTAACCTTTAATGTCACACCTGTAATGGAAGCCATCCAAGTAAAGAAATTTACAGGTTCTATCACATACAATGTTGGAGACATCGACATTGATCCTATAGACATTAGCAATCTGCCTGACCTCATCAATCAAGAAGGAACAGCCATAAGCATTGCCGACCCACAGCTATACCTGAATCTCAGCAATCCTCTTGAGGCTTATCTCTCCACAGGCAGCGTCATGAACCTCGGCACAGGCATCAGCCTGACATCTATGAGAGAAGGCGCATCCAAGACCTTCAAATTAGACAACGACCGTTTCAGTACAGAGGCAAACAACACCAACTATACTTACGTGCTTGCCCCCCAGAAGCCAGCTAAACCATACGGTGACTACAAGAATCCTCAGTTCGTAAAGTTTACCCAACTTTCTAACGTGCTTGATATCAATGGCAAAGGTATGCCAACCACCATCAACGTAGACATCAACGAACCACGCATTGACGAGACAGACATTATAGGTCTCGAACTCGGAAAGAATCTTCCTGCCGTTGTAGGTAACTACACATTCTACGCACCTCTCCAACTCAATGACGGTTCTGTTATCAAATATGTTGACACCATCGATGGTTGGAGCGATGACGACCTTGACAAGATGACAATAAGCAAACTCAATGTTGTCTTTGATGGTTCCACAGAAGTTCCATTTGAACTCGAGGTCAAAATCCTACCTATCAACAAGAGTGGCAAGCCTGTACCAGGGGTCACTTCAAACACAGTCACTATCCCTGCCAAGGCAAACAATCAACCTGTAAACATTACTGTTGAAGGAACAATAAAAGAGCTTGATGGCATACAGATAGAAGCTAAGCTCCTCAACAAAGGCAGCGAAACTATCCTCTCTCCCTCTATGGAACTGAACATTAAGAATTTCAAGGCCACCGTTAGCGGATACTACGAGGACGAATTATAAGTTACCACCATAAGTTAGGTATTCAAAATAGAACGAAGATATTATGTTAATTATGAACACCTACTTATCAAATAATAAAAAACAAGGACACAGTATGAAAAACTATAGAATATTTCTTGCGGTGGCAGCTCTTGGCATGGCATCTGCCGCAACAGCCCAAAACCTCAATTCTGGCTATTTCACAGAGGGTTACCTCTACCGCCATGACCTCAACCCTGCTTTTGCCAACGAACAAAACTATGTGGCTATGCCAGTACTGGGTAATCTAAATGTGGGGATAAACTCCAATCTCGCTGTTGACAACATTCTCTATGACGTAAATGGTCGCACAGCTCTCTTCCTCAATCCCAATGTGAGCACAAGCGAATTCCTCAGCGGTATCAATGACAAAAACAAAATCAACGAGAACCTACGTCTACAGATTCTTGGTGCAGGATTCAAAGGTTTCGGTGGATATAACACCATAGAAATCAATGCTCGTCAATCTCTCAACCTCCAGGTGCCAGGTTCCATTCTCAGCCTTGCTAAGGAAGGTGTGGAAAACAAAACTTACGACATCAGCGACCTCAATGCCAATGCGGTAGGCTATGCTGAACTTGCTTTCGGCCACAGCCGTCAGATTAACGACAAACTGCGTGTTGGTGCTAAGATGAAAGTTCTACTTGGTATTGCCAACATTGACGCAGAGGTGACAAAAGGACAAATCACTCTTGGAGAAGACTCATGGACAGGCATTACAAATGCCAAGGTACAGGCCAGTATAAAAGATCTGAAATATGAGATAGAAGAAAAGGAGCGTGGTCCTGAAGGTGACAAGACGATGCACCGCTATGTCAGCGGCGTAGATGACAGTTCATGGGGAGTCAACGGATTCGGTCTTGCCTTTGACCTTGGTGCTGAGTATAAGTTAGATGACAACTGGAAATTCTCAGCAGCTCTCCTCGACCTCGGTTTCATCGGATGGAACACCAACTTCGTAGCTTCAACTAATGGAGACCGCACTATAGATACAGACAAATATACCTTCGCCATGGACGATGACGAGCCAAACTCTTTCGAGAACGAAATCGACCGCCTCACAGAAGGCCTTGCCGCTCTCTATGAGCTTGATGACAATGGCGATGAGGGTAGCCGCACAAAAGCTCTCGCTGCTACAATGAACCTCGGTGTGGAGTACACTCCCGACTTCTACAACAAGATGTCATTTGGTCTGATGAACAGCACTCGCCTCGCAGGCAAATACACATGGACAGACTTCCGTCTCTCTGCCAATGTGGCTCCTTGCAAGATATTCTCCGCATCAGCCAACTTCTCTCTCAACACTTTTGGCACAAGCTTCGGATGGCTTGTAAACTTCCATCCTAACGGTTTCAACCTCTTCCTTGGCATGGATCACACTCTCGGCAAGTTGGCTAAGCAGGGCGTGCCTCTCTCTGGTAGAGGAAATGTCAGTCTCGGCATCAATTTCCCATTCAATTAAGGAGAATCGAACCAACAATTTACAGACTAACGAATTACATTTTAGCAGGTTGCCGTAGCAGCGAACAGACAAAACATCAATTGTTAGCAACAACTACAAACTATAACCAAACAAAAAGCGCCATCCTTGCATCTCTTAGCGAGATTTGCAGGATGGCGTTTTATTTTGATAAAAGGTTTGTACTTCATTGAAAATGCCTCAATGTTTGTAACGCATTAATAAGGTTAAACGCTTGAAAGTTACAATATTTTACCAATCATCGAGTTTACAGAAAATCACATATCACCTAAATCACGTTACGTTAGCATTTATCTTGACAATTTCACCTAACGTTTCTTCATCTTCAGAATCATATAATTGCTCTTTTCTGATATGACTAATTTACGAGCGATGAAATCTTCACGTATCAATGAGTCCATATAATTGGATGTACCATATCTCTTTTCAACAATATCCAGTAGTTCATCCTGCTCTAAAATAGAGTAATAATACCCATCTCGATAATCTTTAATAAGTGGCATTCCACTATCATAGATTCCAACTGAGAATGTGTCATCTTTTGTATTCAACACAAATCTCTTAAGAATATTGCCATGCATGATGTCTCCAATGATAGAATCGTTCACTACATAAAAATTATATAAACAATCTAACGGTTTATCATAACAATTCTCTTTTTGGGCTTTTTCTGGCGTCAACATATCTTTGGATACAAATCGATACCTCTTCATATAACAATCATTGAAACAATCCACAGAATAGATTGATGATTCAAAATAACTGCAATAGATTATTTTGCCGTTATTTACTCTCATGTGATTCCCTTCAAGTGGAGGAATACAAACTATATTGGGTACAGCTTTCAGCAAGAGCTTTTGTATCTCAAAATCATTGTTGTAAACACTCAACAAGTTATCACTGCCAAAGTAGTCGGTGGAACACACATAACCAATAGGGCATTTCGCTATTTGTTTGACAAAAGCGTTTCCTTCGACTTTACGAGTGCCTATATGCTTACCATTACAATTGTAGAACAATATACCCTCGTTAACAGACAGCGCTATTGTATCACAATTGAAATCAAATCCCGTATCGTACAAAGACGAGTATTCACCCTTACCATGTCCCATCCTACCTATTCGTTTCTTGAATTTCCCATCTAACCCAAAAAGAAGAACACGCTCATCCGCCGACATATCAGTAATAATAAACCCATGTTCTGTCACATTTAATTTTTCCACATGGCTAAGCATGCATTCTTTTCTATCCTCCAGCGGTATAATTTGAACCTCAGATATAACATCGGCAACCGACACATCGCCAGGAGCTATATCGTCCATGTCTATGACAACTTCTGGACAATCAGAACTAATTTCATCTCTGCATGAATAAAGTATTATTCCAAATGAAAAAATATAAAGGAAAGATAATAAATATTTGTTCATATACATGTATTACTTTGTACAGAGTACAGAATCATGGCAATACAACTATATTTATTCCATGTTCCGCACTCTGTACAATTCAATTTGACTGACGTTTTATTATTATGTTCACGGTCTCTACTGATCATAGAAACTATGCTCTACAGGAGTTGAAGGCGGCTGAGTGACTGCTTTAAGTCCGTTACACGCTTCATCAGTAGTTTTTTTTCTGGATAGCAAGTGGGATTTTTAGATTTCCGACCATTAGAATTTCCCCACTGCTATTCAATACAAATGTATGAAAGATCCTTTGTGATGGAATCTGGGGGGCTCTTTCTAGAAGACTCCAGATGTATCAATATATACAACACCTTTTACACGTTTCGTACACAAATTCTTGTACATCTGTTTTTTGCCTTCAGAAGACGTTCTAAAGATATATACAAAACACACATCTGAATATTTTTTGTAGTAAAGAGATTCTTCATTCTCTATATTCGAGGCCTCACAACTTCCACATGAAGGAGAATTATAATAATGCACAATGTACACAATAGGATTCAAATGATGTTCTGGAAACAATGAACACTCAAACCTTTCCATTTCCGTTACAGGTAATACGATTTCACTTTGCATAAAAGTTCTTATTTCTTTCTCAATATTATTAGAACAAGAACTAAATGCTATCGATATCACAACAAACGCATAACACATTACTTTGTATCCCATGTTAAACATCATCATTATCACATTCTACCATTGATATCATTTCTCAAGCCTTTCAACCCAAAGTTTGTATGCCTGCTTGTATGGTTCGCAGTCTGCTTCTGGTTGGATTGTGTCAATATGCTTAAGTGTCTTGAAGGCATCATCGCTATCCTTGTAGATGCCTGCTCCTATACCAGCCCCATAGGCTGCACCTACAGAACCATCTGTCTCGTAAAGCTCGATGGTAGCCCCTGTAACGGAGGCAAGAGTGCGGCGGAAAAGCGGAGAAAGGAAGAGGTTGGCATGCCCTGCCTTGATGGTCTTAATTTCCATGCCCATCTTGGCCATGATATCCATTCCGTAAGCAAAAGAAAAGGCTATGCCTTCTTGAGCTGCGCGTAACATGTGAGCCTTGGTATGTATATTGAAATTGATGCCGTGAACAGAAGCACCAGGGTTGGTATTCTGAAGCACTCTCTCTGCTCCGTTGCCAAACGGAATGACCGAGAGCCCTTCCGCTCCTACAGGCACGCTTTCGGCAAGATTATTCATCTCACTGTATGAAATGCCTTCTGGTGCTACAGTTCGTTTCATCCAAGCGTTGAGGATGCCTGTGCCATTGATGCATAGGAGAACACCGAGACGGGTGTCTGGTTGGTTGTGATTGACATGCGCAAAGGTGTTGACACGCGAGAACTTGTCATAGTTGACTTCACCAAGCACTCCATACACTACTCCTGACGTTCCTCCCGTTGCAGCTATCTCACCGGGCTTCATCACATTTAGAGATAAAGCGTTGTTTGGCTGGTCTCCCCCACGGTATGAGATAGGTGTGCCTGCAGGGATACCCAATTCCGCTGCAATAGTACCGCATACGCGAGACTGCACAGAGAAGGTTGGCACTATCTCCGAGATTATCTCTTCAGAAAATCCGAAGAAATCAAGGATATCCTTACTTACCTCGCCATTCTTGAAGTCCCAGAACATTCCTTCAGAAAGACCAGAGATGGTAGTCTTTTTATCACCACCACTAAGCCTAAGGGCTATATAATCACCTGGAAGCATTATTTTATCGATCTTGGCATATACCTCAGGTTCATTCTCCTTAACCCAAGCAAGCTTAGCAGCTGTGAAGTTGCCTGGAGAATTGAGCAGATGCTCAAGACATTTCTCTCCTCCGATTGCTTCAAAAGCCTTATTACCGTAAGGGACGGCTCGCCCGTCGCACCAGATGATTGATGGACGCAGCGGCTTACCTTCCTTGTCTACGCATACAAGGCCATGCATCTGGTATGAAATACCGATGGCAGCCACTTCAGAAAGAGAACCAGCCTTCTCAGCCACACGTTTAGTGGCCTGCTTAAGTTCTTCCCACCACATCTCTGGTTCTTGCTCTGCCCATCCTGCCTGCACAGAGGTGATGGGGGCTTCCGAATCTGGGTATTGAGCACTTGCTACTGTTTGTCCTGTCGCTGCATCAACTATTGATGCCTTAACAGACGATGTTCCTATATCATATCCTAACAAATACATACTCTTCTTATTTATAGTTTAAAATTGGCCACCAGCTCATCTGCTGTTCACAGACATAAGGAGGCCTAATTAGTTTTATTTTTACAAACAGACTCCGCCATTCGCTACTCGTCTATACCTTCTACTGTCTTAATATTGCCTTCATCATCATACTCAATCTCGCAAACCTTGAGGCTACGAAGCCATGACTTGCCACCTGATGGCACAGAGTCATGATGGAAGAGATACCACTTGCCTTCATACTGGAGAATAGCGTGATGGGTAGTCCATCCAACCACAGGAGTTAGGATGACACCTTTATAAGTGAATGGGCCATAAGGATTATCGCCTACGGCATAGCAAAGGAGGTGGCTGTCACCTGTAGAGTATGAGAAATAATACTTGCCTTGGTACTTGTGCATCCATGATGCCTCAAAGAAACGGTGAGGATCATCAGCCTTGAGCGGATTACCATCTTCATCAACCACCAGAATAGGACGTGGAGCCTCAGCATAGTTAAGCCCATCCTTTGTCAAACGCACGCAACGACTTGGGAGCGAGTCTTCCTTACCTTCTGGCAGATGCGGTGTCTCAAGGTGGATGTTATTCTCATATCTTTGGAGCTGACCGCCCCACAGTCCACCAAAGTATACGTACACCTCACCATCAGCATCATCGCGAAAGGCACACATATCGATGCTGTAACTACCTGGAATTGGTGCTGGTTGAGGAATAAATGGTCCTGCTGGATTGTCAGCTATGGCTGTTCCCCAATGGAACACGTCATTGCGGTCTTTGAGAGGGAAATACATGATGTATCGCTTCATCTTCTTGCTGTATCCCATGCCTGCCGCCTGTTCTTCAGCATTAGTTGGTACTTCTATCTCATACTCTTGTACATCGCAGTCCCAAAGCTGGCGTCCAGCCCATGGAATATCTTCCTGCCGGAGCACACAACCATGGTCTGTCACGACGCCATTCATAGGATCGCCATCAATAGAGAGAACATGATAATCCTTCATGATATACTGATCGCCATTGTCATTCTCTACATTTGATGCTTCCCAGTCATGGCTGGGATAAATATAAATCTTTCCGTCAAAGATGTGGACGGATGGGTCAGCCATATAATCGGCTGGAAAAAGATAACGTTTTGTAGCCATAGTATTGATTGTTTTTAATATATTTTTTGTTGAACAACTGATATAAAGTGTTTTTATAAGTAGGTGTTCATAATTAGCTTTATAATATCTTCGTTCTATTTTGATACAGATTTATGTTTCGTTTGAAGGAGCGATGCGGGCATCGTGACTGAAAACGAGACAGAAAGATGCACAAAAGAGAATGGAGATATTAAAAAACACCTGCTATGTAAATATAAGATAATTTTGAATACCTACTTAAGCATTGATAAGTAAATAACGCTCTTCAAGCGCCTTAACTCACTCCTACTTGTTTGCCTTCTTGACCTTCTTTGGCTTAGCCACTGGACGCTGACCTGTCTCTCCCAGTTCAATAAGCTTCTGCACTGTTGGCTTTGGCTGGCACTGGCGGTCAAAGAGTGTGGCATAATCGGTACGTCCTTTGACAGGAAAATCATTACGCCATGAGTTGGCATCATTGAGACACCAGAAAGTTACTCGGATGACATCTTCCTTATTGTCGATGAGCATCTGGAAAAAGTCAAGCCAGAATTCATCAAACTGTTCCTGCTTCTCTGCCGGGAGTCCATCCTTGTATGGATCCATAGCCTCTTGATATGCAGCGTTGTCGCTGATGTTTGCTCCTGAGAATCCATAGGGATTAGGAAGCATAGTAAGATCCAATTCTGTGAACTGTGATTTGAGTCCTATGCTTGCTATTTTCTTGATACTATTGGTGTACTCCGTAATGTAATCAGAGTCACCATATATCATGTGCGCCTGCATGCCAATGGCGTGGATAGGCATACCCTTTGCAATGAGAGGCCGGAAGAAGTTGATGATGCCGTCAACTTTAGCCGGTTTGTTCATCGAATAGTCATTGTAGTAGAGTTCAATATTAGGGTCTGCCTCATGAGCATACTGAAAGGCAAGAGGAATGAAGTCCTCACCAAGAATCTCATAAAATTTGCTGTGACGAAGAGTTCCGTCATCTTCGAAGGCTTCATTAACCACGTCCCATGCCACCACTCTACCCCGGAAATGGCCAAGGATAGTAAAGATATGCTCTCTGAGTCTTTTCTTTAGCACTTCGGGAGAAACCTGCTTACCATTCTCGTCAACAAAAAACCATGGGGCACATTGTGAGTGCCATACGAGGCAGTGGCCAATAACCTGTTGACCATGCGCAAGGGCTTTATCCACCATTTGATCCGCAAGAGTAAAGTCGTACATGCCTTCCTCAGGATGAATGACCTCACACTTCATGCAGTTTTCTGGCACCACCCAACCAAAGTGTTGCGCTATGAGCGGATAGTCTGAAGTCTGATCCGTCTTATATGCACCAGAATAGCTGATACCTTCCTTGACAGCTTTCTCTGCCTTAACTTCCCATTGGTTTACACTAACTCCTACACGGAGGAAGTCTCTGTAAGCATGCTGTAACGACTGTGCATCAATACCTTGGACGCAGATGACAGCCAGTGCTAATGCTGTGATGATTTTTCTCATAGTAATCAATATAGATGTTTGCTTTAAGAATAATATTATTTTTGATACTGTTACTCGTTCTTTGAACGCTCCTCGATAGCCTTATTAATCTCATCTATCTTTTCATCCGTAAGCTCATACTGAGAGATGATAATCATAGCCACGGCAAGAAGAATGGCAGGAATGACGCATACGAGCCAAAGGATTCCTTCTTGAGCAATCGGAGTCTGTTCTACAGTTTCTTTATTATATGCGACATAGGCAAGGACCGCAGGAGCCACAACACTTCCAAGCGTCATGCCTGCCTTGAAGAAAAGACCTGTGAGAGCGTTGACGATACCAGCTATTCGCTTGCCACTGGTATACTCGCCGTAAGAGATGACCTCTGGCACAAGTGCCCACATATAACCTGTAGCGACAATGACACCAGTACTCTTGATAAACTGCGCTATATAAATGAGTGTCATATTAGGATTTTCCATTTTCGCCACGATATAGAGCGCAGCCATTCCGATGATGGCGATTGTGAGGAAGGCATAGAACATGTTTCTCTTGCCAATAGCTCTCTTAATAGCTGGCACGAGAGGCATGAAGATGAAGGCTGGAGCCGAACCGAGTCCCATAAAGAGGGAGAGCTGTTCTGGTGTACCGTGAAGGTTGCTGTTGACAAAGTATGCTCCGGCGGCATTACCTATAGACATCATAGCAAAGGCTGTAATAAAGAAGAAAGCTATCACTCGAAGAGGACGGTTGCGCACGAACTCCACAACAAGATCGCTAACCTTAACATTTTCACTTTCTTTGGCATCCATAACCACTCGCTCCTTACACTGAGAGAAGCAGAAAAAGAGAAGGAGTAGGCCTATCACACCATAAATACTCATAGTAATAAACCAGGCCTTCGGATCCTTTGGAAGCCCCTCGGCCTGTTCGTCCGTGAAGAAAGCAATGAGAAGTGGAAGACCTGAGCCCACGGCAAGACCACCACAGTTAGCGAGGAACATGCGCACAGAGGTGAGGATGGTTATCTCGTTGGTATCACGTGTGAGAGCAGAGTTAAGTGCTCCGTATGGTACATTGATGAATGTATAAAGAAGCGTCATTGCAATATACGTAACGTAAGCATAAACAAGGGATGGAGCGAATCCATCGTAAAAACAGAGAATGGCAAACCCTGAGAGTGGTATGCCGACATACACGAGATAGGAACGGTACTTGCCCAATTTAGGATTACTCTTGTCAATAAGAGCACCTACAATAGGATCCCAAATGACATTGGCCACGTTACCGACGAGGAACATCACTGACACGTCCACCTCGTTGAGTCCATAAATGTCTGTGTAGAAAAACAGAAGGTACATACATGTTACCTGAAAAATCAAGTTCTGTGCTAAGTCACCAGAACCAAAGCCGATGCGCTGCATCCAGCTGAGTTTGTAGAAGCCCTTAGCTTCCTGAGCATTATTAACTGTTGCCATTATTGATATAGATATTAAAATTAGATTTACCTCAAAAATTGTGCGACAATCCTTAGAGATACCTTCGGGACACTTTTGAATTCCTCACAAGAGTTTCTCGGCGCAAAGTTACTCCTTTTATTTTTATAGTACTTGCTGTATTGATACAAAGATTTGAAAATATGAAACTTTATATAATTATTTTATCACAAAAATGATTCAAACAGGCATTTCATACGATTCCATCGGTGAAAATAAATTCCATGGCAACTTTCCCGTTCTTCAACGTGCAGAGTCCTTCATACGTAATCGGTTTTCTTATCCACATTCCCTCTCAGACAAAAACTTGTAAAAATAAAAAAAAATCATACATTATATATATAGGAATTAAAAAAATCTTTACCTTTGCACCCGAATTGTCACAAGCACATCAACTCAGCAAACAAAGACACTACATATATGCAGAAAAATTTAGTTATTGTCGAGTCACCAGCCAAGGCCAAGACCTTGGAGAAATTTCTCGGCAAAGATTATAAGGTTCTATCATCATACGGACATATCCGTGACCTTAAGAAAAAGGAGATGAGCGTCAATCTCAAAGATTTCTCGCCAGAATACGAGATTCCTGCTGACAAGGAAACTGTTGTAAACGAACTTCGGAAAGAAGCAGCAGCGGCCGAGACAATATGGTTAGCATCCGATGAAGACCGCGAGGGAGAAGCTATCAGCTGGCATCTGAGCCAGGTGTTGGGGCTTGACCCAAAAGCGGCAAAACGTATAGTCTTCCACGAAATCACAAAGAATGCCATCCTCAAGGCAATCGAATCCCCTCGCACCATCGACATGGGTCTTGTCAACGCGCAGCAGGCACGACGCGTGCTTGATCGCATAGTTGGTTTCAAATTGTCACCAGTCCTTTGGAAAAAACTCAAGCCAAGCCTCTCGGCTGGAAGGGTTCAAAGTGTAGCCGTACGACTCATTGTTGAGAGGGAAAGAGAAATCAACAGTTTCAAAAGCGAATCTTCATACCGCATATCCGCCATCTTCGCCATCAAAGGACAGGAAGTCAAGGCAAATCTCGCCCACGGCTTCAAGAACGAAATAGAGGCTGAAGATTTCCTCAAATCATGCAGTGACAAGGAGTTCTACGTTGCGGACATAGAAAAGAAGCCTGTAAAAAAGAGTCCTGCCCCTCCATTCACAACCTCTACTCTCCAGCAAGAGGCTGCACGCAAACTTGGCTTCACGGTCTCACAGACTATGATGATTGCCCAGCATCTCTACGAGTCAGGACACATTACTTATATGCGTACAGACTCTGTCAACCTATCCTCCCTCTGCATCAATACAACCAAAGATGAGATTATAGCCACACATGGCGAGGCATACTCTAAGCCACGGCAGTTCCATACCAACTCCAAGGGAGCGCAGGAAGCACACGAAGCTATACGTCCCACATATGCGTCCAACCATGAGATAGAAGGCAACCCACAGGAGAAGCGGCTCTACGACCTCATCTGGAAACGAACCATAGCCAGTCAAATGGCTGACGCTGAAGCAGAGAAAACAACAATCACCATCAGCACAAAGAACGAAGACCCACTTCTTCAGGAGACCACCTTCACTGCCACAGGAGAAGTAATAACCTTCGATGGTTTCCTCCGTGTATACAGGGAATCCAACGATGAAGACACACTATCAGAAGAAACATCCGTCATCCTTCCTGCTGTAAAAACAGGAGAGGATCTAATCATGAAAGAGATGACAGCCACGCAGCGCTTCTCACAACACCCTTTGCGATATACGGAAGCAAGCCTTGTCAAAAAACTCGAGGAACTTGGAATAGGACGCCCATCAACATATGCACCCACCATTTCAACCATACAGCAACGCGAATATGTCGAGAAGGGTGACAAGCCTGGAGAGTCACACGAATACTCCATCCTGCGCCTCGCTGACAACAAGATAACAAAAACAACAAAGACCGAAATTTTCGGCAAGGAAAAAGGCAAACTCCTACCGACAGACATCGGTACGGTCGTTAACGACTTTCTCATGCACTCCTTTCCTCAGATTATCGACTACAACTTCACGGCCAACGTTGAGAAAGAGTTTGACGAGATAGCCGAAGGACATGTGAACTGGCACAATATGATGAAAGACTTCTATGCTAAACTTGAGCCTATGGTCGAAGCCACCTTGCAAGAAAAGAATGAGCACAAGGTAGGCGAAAGAGTGCTCGGTGAAGAACCAGGTACAGGCAAACCTGTCAGCGTCAAGATTGGCCGCTTCGGGCCTATGGTTCAGATAGGAGTAGCCAACGAGACAGACAAGCCACGCTTTGCCCAACTCAATAAAGGACAGAGCATAGCTACCATCACTCTGGAAGAAGCACTTGACCTTTTCAAACTGCCAAGAACTCTTGGAAATTATGAGGGGCAAGCAGTCACCATTGGTACAGGACGCTTCGGCCCGTACGTGCTTCATGCCAAGAAATACGTGTCGATACCCAAAGATGTCAATCCGATGGACATCAATCTCGACCAAGCCGTCGAACTCATCGAGGAAAAACGCAAAGAAGAGGTAGCCGCCCATTTAAAGACATTTGCTGAGGATACCGAACTCGAAATCATGAACGGTCGTTTCGGGCCTTATCTCAAGTACAAAGGTGCTAATTACAAACTGCCAAAAACAATAAAAGAACCTACATCCTTGACTTATAAAGAATGTATGGACATTATCAACAATCCTCAGGCCGCTTCTAATAAACCTAAGGCTAAAAGAGGACGTAAAAGCACAGCAGACAAGGCATAATCATCATGAAAAGAATCATCCTTATAGGTTATATGGGAGCTGGCAAGACCACTATCGGTAAAGTGCTTGCGCATGAGATGGGACTCACCTTCTATGACCTTGACGTATACATCGAAGACCGATTTCATCGAACAATTTCTCAGATATTCGCAGAATCGGGCGAGAAAGGATTTCGCGAATTGGAATGCCGCATGCTCCATGAAGTGGCAGAGTTTGAAGATGTCATCATTTCCTGTGGAGGAGGCACTCCCTGCTTCTTCGACAACATGGACTATATGAACACATGCGGAGAAACAGTATTCCTCAATGCCACACCTGAAACTCTCAAGGCACACCTTCTCATGGGAAAAACAAAACGGCCACTCATACAAGGCAAGTCGCCAGAAGAACTCCTCGATTTCATCAAGGAATCTCTTCAGAAACGTCTGCCATATTACATGAAGGCTAAACATACTCTGCCCATCGGTGTCATCAACACCAATGAAGACATCAAACACTATGTAAAACAAATCGTTGAAATAACCCAATAAAGAAACATCCACCCTCTTTCTACTACAATGAGAAAATGGCGCATCGAAGACTCCAATGAACTGTACGGCATATCAGGCTGGGGAGTCAACTATTTCCACATTAACGACAAAGGCAATGTTGCCGTCACACCACGCAAAGACGGTGTCGAGGTAGACCTAAAAGAAGTCATGGACGACCTCGCACTCAGAGACGTGTCTGCACCTGTACTCGTGCGTTTCCCTGACATCATCGACAACCGCATCGAGAAGACTGCAACATGCTTCGCAAAAGCAGCCAATGAATATGGGTACAATGCCCAAAATTTCATCATCTACCCCATAAAGGTCAACCAGATAAGTCCTGTCGTAGAGGAAGTCATTAAGCACGGACAAAAGTTCAACCTCGGTCTTGAGGCTGGTTCCAAGCCTGAACTTCATGCCGTCCTCGCCGTCAACATGAACAGAGAATCTCTCATCGTATGTAATGGTTATAAGGATCAAGACTATATCGAACTCGCACTCCTTGCGCAAAAGATGGGTCGACGCATATTCATAGTAGTAGAGAAATTCAATGAGCTTGAAATCATCACTCGCATAGCAAAGAAGATTGGAGTCCGTCCCAACATGGGCATCCGCATCAAACTCGCATCTTCTGGTTCTGGACGATGGGAAGAAAGCGGCGGCGATGCAAGCAAATTTGGTCTTACCTCTGGTGAACTGCTCACAGCCCTTCAATATATTGATGAGAACGACATGAAAGACTGTCTCAAGCTCATCCACTTCCACATCGGCTCACAGATTACCAAAATAAGACGCATACAGAATGCTCTGCGCGAAGCAGGCATGTTTTACGTGCAACTCCACAAAATGGGGTACAACGTTGAATTCGTTGACTGTGGAGGAGGTCTCGGTGTCGACTATGACGGTTCACGTTCCAGCAATAGCGAATCTTCAGTCAACTACTCCATACAAGAGTATGTCAACAACTGTGTATACACCTTTGTAGAAGCAGCCAATGCTCACGGTGTGCCACACCCTAACATCATCACCGAGGGTGGACGTTCATTAGCAGCTCACCACTCAGTTCTCATCATGGAAGTGCTCGAAACAACAGAAGTGCCGGCTATGCCCGATGAATTCGAGATAGGCGAAGATGACCACGAGCTCGCCAAGGACTTATATGATATATGGTGCAACATCAACCTTCGCAATATCCACGAGAACTGGCACGATGCACAGCAGATACGCGAAGACGCCCTTGATCTTTTCTCTCGCGGAATGCTTGACTTACGCACACGAGCTGAGATCGAACGCATGTATTGGGCCATAGCACGTGAAATCAACGCTCATGTCCACTCAATGAAACATGTACCCGAAGAGTTCCGTTCGCTCGACAAACTTCTTGCCGACAAGTACTTCTGCAACTTCTCACTATTCCACTCACTGCCAGATTCATGGGCAATAGACCAGATATTTCCCATCATGCCTATCCAGCGACTGGAAGAACGCCCAGACCGCAACGCAACTATTCAAGACATCACATGTGATTCCGACGGCAAAATAGCCAGTTTTGCCACTGAAGCAGGTATAAGTCACTTCATCCCCCTTCACTCCCTCGACAAGAAGAAAGGCTCTTATTACATCGGCGTATTCCTTGTTGGAGCATACCAAGAGATACTCGGAGACATGCACAACCTCTTTGGAGACACAAACGCCATCCATGTCACCACCGACAAGAATGGTTACCACATCAATAATATCATTGACGGAGAGACTGTTGCAGACGTGCTTAACTACGTGCAATACGAGCCTAAGAAACTTGTGCGCAGCCTTGAGATATGGGTAAAACAAGCCATTCAAGACGGAAAGATAACCCTTGACGAAGGCAAGGAGTTTCTCGACACCTACCGATCAGGACTCTACGGCTACACATACCTTGAATAATAAATCCATAAATAATAAAAATAATGAGGAGCTGCATGACAGCTCCTCATTAGCAACCCCATCATGGCCAACTTATCATCTCTCGCCAAGGACACCGCAATATACGGCCTCTCCTCCATCGTAGGTAGATTTCTCAACTACCTTCTCGTGCCGCTATACACTCATTATATGCCCAAAGCATCAGGAGACTATGGCATAAGCGTAAACATATACGCCTACACAGCACTCATTTTAGTTATCCTCACCTTTGGCATGGAGACAACTTTCTTTCGCTTTGCCAACAAAGAAGGAGAAAAAGCCGACACAGTATTTTCCACGGCATTCACAGTCGTGACTATCCTTTCTGCGGTCTTCCTCGTCCTCATTTTCTGTTTCATCTCCCCCATCAGCGAGGGTCTCAACTATGTCGGTCATGAAGACTACCTCCTCATGATGGCCGTTGTCGTCACACTCGATGCCTTACAGGCCATCCCTTTCAGCTACCTCCGCTACAAAAAAAGGCCACTCAAATTTGCAGCGCTCAAACTTCTCTTCATTCTCTTCAACATAGTGCTTAATATCATCTATTTCGTCCTCCTGAACAAAACAGAAGTCTTCTATGTCTTCGCCATCAATCTCTGGTGCACAACTCTCATCACCTTCTTCTTCCTCCCAGAACTCCTACGAATGAAGTGGAAGCTTGACCTACAGCTACTCAAACGCATGCTGTCCTACTCCTGGCCCATTCTTGTCCTTGGCATAGCAGGTGTGCTCAACCAGACAGCAGATAAAATCATCTACCCTTTAGTCGACACCAGTTCATCAGCACAAGCAGAACTCGGTGTCTACGGTGCTTGTGTCAAGATAGCCATGATTATGGCCATGATAACGCAAGCCTTCCGCTATGCCTACGAACCCATTGTCTTCGCTAAGTCAAAAGACAAAGACAGCAAGGAATATTATGCCACCGCTATGAAATATTTCATCATCTTCACCCTCCTCGCCTTCCTATGCGTCATTGGCTATATAGACATTCTCAAGCTCATTATCGGTCCAGAATACCGCGAGGGGCTGAAAGCCGTGCCCATAGTAATGACTGCAGAAATAATGATGGGCATATACTTCAACCTCTCTTTCTGGTATAAACTCATAGACCGCACAATATGGGGGGCAGCTTTCTCCATAGCAGGATGCCTCGTTCTCATAGCTATCAACGTACTCTTCATACCACGCTACGGATATATGGCATGCGCGTGGGGCGGATTCGCCGGCTACGCTGTAGCCATGACACTCAGCTACTTTGTGGGGCAACGACTCAACCCGATAGCATACGACCTTCGCACCATAACGCACTACGTAGTCTTAACCATAGCCATGTATATAGCCATGACCTGCCTTCCATCTTCATGGCCAATCTGGCTCAAGGTCATACTCAACACAGGACTCATCGCCATTTTCATTATCGAAATTGTAAGACGTGACCTCCATCATGCTAACCTCCCCATAATAGGACGCTACTTCAAGAAATAATAAAGATTCACAACTAAATGCCAAAGATTACACGAACAACTAAATATCATAAAGAATGAAAAACAACATCATCATCTCTCTTTTGGCTCTCGCCTTCAACGTTCTGTCCCCAATAGCAAAAGCTGACGAAGGCATGTGGGTCATGGGCAACATTTCTGCCAAGACCGACTCAATCCTGCGTAGCGTAGGATTAGAACTCACCCCCGATGAACTGTACAGTACAGAACAT
>JAXJBE010000023.1:0-5942 GCA_036303125.1 Bacteroidaceae bacterium | reverse complement strand
GTGTGGGGGTGCGCTTGAAGGACACAGAAACATTGGCGTGGCGGCGAGCGTCCTTCTCTGTCTTGCCCACCCAGAACAGGTCATTGCCCACTTCGAAAGATGATGTACGCCGCCTTTGTCCTATCTGCTGTCCATTTGCGACCACATCCCCCTCGTTCTGTTCAAACCTTCCTTTCACCACAAATGTCTCGCTGAAATACACTCGGTCAGCATTCTTCAGATAGTTCATCGTCAGCTTGGGCATATGCGTCTTCAAAAGCGGCGAAGTCTGTTCGTTTACGGTCACGTAGCCGCCATCGCCTGTAAAATAGGTGCGGTTCTGGCTGATATCGTGCGTCGCTCTGTGATAGCTGTAGTCCGCGTTCACCTTCACCGTAGTGACCGAATCAAGTTTGTTAATACCATTGAGCGTTACCATATCGTTGCGCTGATAGAGGTATTCACCTTGTGGAGGCACACCACCATCGAAGCCGCCAAACAGACTGGTAGCTGGCGTGATGATGTCGGATCCGCCGAAGTGGTCTATCATGTCGGCACATGCAAAGTCTTTGTAGTTGCCACCTTTCAACGAGCAGATGGTCTGGAACTTGTCGGTAAACATCATGCCCGTCACGCCGAACAAAGCCTGCAGCCTGTCGTCACCTGCCTGCATATAGCCAATGCCTGCCTCTTCCTGCCCAAACGGCTTGAACTTAGCCTTCTTCGATAGCTTGATGTTCATCGCCACTTCGTTGCTCGGCACATCAGCCTCAACCTTGCGAGCGTGAAAGTTGCGCACGACCTCCACATTCGTCACATAGTCTGCCGGTATGTTCCTCGTGGCCAGAGTGTACTTTCCGCCAAGTAAGTCCAGTCCCTCGATATTGAACTGAGATATGGGCTTGCCCATATAGCTGATGGCACCGCTCTTCGACACATCGACTCCTGGTAACCGTTTAAGGCCATCTTCAAGCGTCACATCGCCCTTGCCGAGGAATGACGCTAAATAATGGCTCAGAGTGTCGCCCCGCTGCCACAGGGGGTCGGGCTTCACCGTCATCTCCTTCAGCGATATATTCTTCGGAGTCATCCACATGTCCACCTTCGTCACCTTCTCCTTTAACGTAAGCCTTTCCAACTCTTTTTCATAGCTTATATGGTTGAACTGCAAAGTAATCTCGCCCGCAGGTATACTCTTCAGCTCCAAAGCATACACACCAAGCGTGTTACTGCTGGTGAAAGCCAAAGTCTTACTGCCGCTCACCAGCTTAACTATAACATCACTCACAGGTTTGCCCTGAGGGTCTATCACTCTCCCCACCACTTTCACCTGAGCTGATGCAGACATCGCCTGTAACATATATATAATGGCCAAGATTTGTTTCATCTCATTTCCAATGGTTGATAAACATTCACTTTCTTCGGTATAATCATGTCTGTGGCAACGACAGAGAGTTTTTCATCGGATGGCGGCTCTGGTCCACTCGGCCACATTTCGATGATGTTCAGGTGACTGTAGGTTCCCTGAGGAATGTAGTAATTCGGCTTCTGCACATATTTCTTGCTGCAGAACAGTTTATTGCGATGGGAAACAAACTTACTGCGCCCCGTAACCGTGTAGCCGTTCTTAGAGAAATACTTGATAGAAGCCTCCCTTAGCATCAGCCCCACACAGGTAAATGAGAAGATGCCTCCAGAGTCTTCTGCTTTCAATATCATGCCTGGCAGTCCACGCAGTTTCCATGGACCAAAACTTGCAGGTACATCTTCCGAGTACCAGGCTGTCCACGTCCTGCCCGCATACTCGCCTACGGCTTTCTGGCAGAGATAACCGCTTACATTCAGCGTATCGTCAGACAGTTTCCACTTGAAGTCAGGCAGCGGCTCCGTGTAGAAGAATCGGTTGGGCGTAACCTTGTCAAATGAACTAAGTTCACCATCAGGATGACCGATGAACAGAACAGGCAGATTATACTTCCGTGCATTCCATTCGCCATACTGATAGTCCATATTTTGCCACTCGCCAAAATCCTCCAGCATCACACGATTATACTCCATGCATTTCGCCACATGATTACCCACCATCACAGCCAGCTGCACAGAGTCCTTCACTTCCTGCCCATACCTGTCCACAGTATTTGTAGTAAAGCTATAGACCACCACAAACTGGCACTGGTCTATGCTGTCATTCTTTTGAGCCATCGTTTGAACCGTGAGGAACATCACGGCGACGGCAGTGCTCATCAAACGAAAGCACTTTAAGTTTGCTGTTTTCATATCATTCAAAGTTTAAGGGGTGCTCTATAATGCACCCTAATAGAAAAAAAACACTAATTTACAGAACACCACTCAAGTGATATACATATATAATAAACTCTGCATCGGAACCAACCACCGAAACCAATTTGTCCCGCGCAAAACCAATCATGGAACGAGGTTCGATGTCTTGCCCGTGATAGGTGAGCCGTTTCACAAGCATCACATCCTTGCCGTCCGTATTGCAAATGTAGTTCTCCATATTTCCCTTCCTATAAAGCTTCACCCACATCTTCGAACAGCCAAGATATCTAATCCGCGCAATCCGTCCATTCTCTGGCAGCGTGAATCTGCATTCAGGAAAGCAAGTCAAATATCCACCCCCTGTAGCCACCCTTAGCGAATCGTCCCTGCTCAGAGAGAAGTCCCCGCTACTCACATCAATGGAGTCCAACGTCTCGCCAGTTGCAAAGTTCATCTTTTTGATGAAGTTGATGCGCCTGCCTCCCCTTATTGCATTGCCCCAAGCATAACGGAACTGTCCACTGCTGTCCAACAATGCAGAACCGGGATGCACCGCCGGTTCACCCGTCATCTGAGTTTGATTGAAAGGTCGCTCGTTCATGCGCCTCACCAGACTACCGTCTTTGATTCTATACACAGCTCCATCCATCGCCCCGAACATCACCAGACTGTCATTTACGAGAATATTGGCATTGGGGACATATTGTATGCCCACATCTGACTTATCCACAAAAATGGTATCAACCCTTCCTGTGACATGTTCCAAACGGACAATGGTGTCTCGGTATGAAGTCAAATCAATCTTGACCTGTGCGTATGTTACTTGAATTGGAACGATTTCGTTAAGCCAAATGAGCAGAGCTAAGCTCGCTTGAGCTATGTCATGGCGAGAAATCGCACTTTTAAGAACGATTTCGTTAAGCCAAAAGACCAGAGAAAACTTGTTTGCTCTGGCTTGGCGAGAAATCGCACTTTTAAGAACATAAAAGACACTCAGTAATATGGAAAAAACATGTTTCATCTTTGCCTGTTGGATTGAGGAGAGTGTCAAACTCTGACACTCCCTCTCAAATTAAAATTTACAATGAGCCACAGCGTGCATAATGCCCACCGCCACAAGTTGAAGAAGCATAGAAATCTTGCCCCAAAGAGCCCACATAACACATTGTAGTCCAAGTTCCTATGGCGTCATTACAAGAACAAACACATGAAACATAATCACCTGAGCCTCCTTGCACGGCTTGCATTTGAACGGTTGACAGTTGTCGCATGGCACCATGGAGAATCATTTTTTTAATTTTTCTCATCGTTTTAAGTTGTTTTAATTGTGATGCACTGTTACAATCGAATAGCTAATTCGTCGCCAATGGGGCGTGCTTACCATTGTTATCTTGCAAGATATTTTTCTTTATTCTATAGATGTTGGC
This sequence comes from Bacteroidaceae bacterium, assembly GCA_036303125.1. Classification (GTDB taxonomy): domain Bacteria; phylum Bacteroidota; class Bacteroidia; order Bacteroidales; family Bacteroidaceae; genus Minthosoma. The sequence goes on along the minus strand of JAXJBE010000023.1, from coordinate 2,256 downwards.
AATCATAACCAAACCTTCTAACTCATATTTTATAAACATACTAAACATCTATTGATTCATTGCTTTATTGGATGAAACAATTTGTCTTGCAGCCCCGACCGCTCTATCTCTTCCTTAGTATATACGGGGCGATACCGCATAGAGCCATTGTTAGATTCCAACAAGTCTGGCATGTAGAATTTTCTTTCATACCCTTCTGGCACAAACTCGCCTGTTCCTCCCAAATCCCCTATCTTGTAGCCGCCATGATACAAGCACGTGGTAATCAAAACCTCAGAATGTGCGGAATAGCCTTTCTTCAGATAGTAGTCTATATAGGCCAATGCCTTATTTGAATACCGACATATTGGATTAAAACCTTTTATACAATCTTTTAGTTTGTACCCCACGTTGTTGCTTCTATGCCACCATGGCCAGCAGCCATTTTTCTCCTCATCGAATCTTTCCACATAGCAGCCTAAGAAATCGTAATCCGCAAGATTCTCGTCACAGTCGTTCATCAGGGTAAGCCAATCCCCTGTAAATTCCACATCATACTCAACAAACCAATAGAATTTGTATGATGGCCTGTCCGTGAAAAAGCGAAGCACGGGAAAATTGCAACTGCCAGGAAGCAATGTCTCCTCTATCGGCTCGTATCCCAAATCATTGATGCTCTCACTGTTCGTAGTGAAGCACTCAACATCAATGGGAATATCCAGTTTGTTCTCATCCTCCATATTATAAAGAAGGATGACATCATAACCATTTCCATTCAGGTCTGAATACAATTTCCTGTACTTTCGTACAACGAAATCATTTACGATGTGTGTCGACAAGAGCACGGCATTCTTTTTACAAGCTGATTGCTGCATAAACTGTTTTTAAATTCTGTTGGGTTAATAATGGACTTTGAGATTCAGTACAGACAGCAGACTCTAAAATGTACGTATCTGACATGCAGGAGAGAGGTAAAAGAGCGGCATTACTGTTCTTGTTCATATTGTAGTGTTGAGACAAATGCTCATACAATTCTAAAAGTGGATTCCGAATCCATGCAATTACAATTTAAAAGTTATTCTTAGCAGGGCGGTGCGACCGCATAGACCGTAGTCATAGCTGTAAGTGTTTACACCGTCAAATACGGTGTAGGAGTAGCTGCGCTGGTTCAGCAGATTGGTGAGTTCAAGGCGCAGAACGCATTGCTTCCATTTGTACTGTGCAGAGGCATTGAAGAGGGACATGTGCTTGTACCGGCCTGCTGCAATCTGGCGGCGAACATAGTAGTAGTCCAATGAGAAATCAAGTGTGGCTATTGGAAAGATGTGAACGGCGCCGCTATGGGTGAGGGAAGTAACGGTGTTGCTTTCATCGGAATAGCGTGAACGTGACCAACCATAGCGGATGTCGTAGCACAGTTCGAGCCATTGGAGAGGTGTGACGGAGGTTTTGCCATGAAAGCTGTAGTTATTAGAACGAATCTTGATGACATCCTCGTTTACGGCCTGCTCTCCACTACCGAAACCATAACTGGCATCTACGTCAAGCTTAGCGGATAAGGATGGGAAGTTCTTCGTGCTGCTGACCGAGAAGTTGGTGGAGCGGCTACGAGTGTCTCGTTGCAAGGCGCTGCTGCTGATGTCGATGCCGCTGAGGCTCTGCGAGTATAGAGTGTTGCGTTGGCTCTCGTTGTGTCCGGCACCGAGGCTAAGAGTGAAATACTGCATGGGCAACTGCCACTTCCATTCGCCTGACGTGTGCCACGTGTTCGACTCACCGATGATGCCAGACGAGGTGTAGACTGAGCGGTAATCCACCTGCATCGGCGAGGTCAGCAGCGTCATCATATCTCCTGTCTGTGTAGTGTAACCCGCAGAGAACTGCAGTTTGCTGTTGGCTGAGAAGGTATAGTTGATGCCCACAGAGGGATTGAGCACAGGCTTCGTGTAATTGAGTTTATTGTAGTACAGTCCTTTCAGTGTGACACCCAGTCCTGTATTCAGGTAGAAACGGCGGTCGTGCGAATGTATCTCGAAGCCTGGATTGACGCATGGCGTTAAGTTCCAGCCGCGTATATCGTTCTTATCTCCTGAAGCCACACGATAAGTCTCCAAGTCATCATACATCGCATTCACTCTCACGGGCAGATTAAGCCTGAGCACCTTGCCGATAGGTAGGTTGAACGATGTGCCGACTTTTATAGAAAGCGTTGATGACTGCGCCGTCTGCCCATATGTCTCACCTTCATTTGCGAAGACAAGACGCAGTGTGGGGGTG
>JAXJBE010000022.1:0-4045 GCA_036303125.1 Bacteroidaceae bacterium | reverse complement strand
CTATCAGATAATCGTATTCTTTATGCTTCATGCTTGCAATTTCATTTGTTGGCAACTTTACGGAAGTAGTCGACAGTCCTGGCCAAGCCTTCTTCGAGCCCGACCTTTGGCGACCAGCCGTTCAGCTCTCTCATGGCGAGGCTTATGTTCGGCTTTCTGCGGCAAGGGTCGTCTTGGGGCAGGGGATTGTAGCTTATGCGCGAACGTGACCCCGTTATCCGAAGCACCATGCCTGCCAGATCACGAACAGTGACCTCATTCGGATTGCCCACATTTATTGGCCCGTGCCGCACTCCGTCCTGCATGACCGACATGGCTGCGGAGATGAGGTCGTCGACATATTGGAATGAGCGTGTCTGGCTGCCGTCGCCGTAGATGGTCAGTGGCTCGCCTCTCAATGCCTGGACTATGAAGTTGGAGACGACGCGCCCGTCGTCAGCGCTCATGCGGGGGCCGTAGGTGTTGAAGATGCGTATGACGCGAGTGTCCACGCCGTGCATGCTGTCATAGTCATGGAACAGGGTCTCCGCTCCGCGCTTGCCCTCGTCATAGCAGCTGCGGAGGCCATACGGGTTGACGTTGCCCCAATATGACTCGCTTTGGACTGCCACCTGAGGGTCGCCGTACACCTCGCTTGTCGAGGCGAGCAGGATTCTCGCGCCGTTCTCCCTTGCCAGATCCAGCAGGTTCATGCTCCCGATGACGGAGGTCTTGTAGGTGCGCACAGGATCCTTCTGGTAATGCGCTGGCGATGCGGGGCAGGCGAGGTTGTATATCATGGACAATCCGTGCAGAGGCAGAGGGACTGTTATGTCGTGCTCCATGAATTCGAAGCCGGGATGCCGCATCAGGTGCCGGATGTTGTCTTTCCTGCCTGTGCTGAGGTTGTCCACGCAGATGACATGGAAACCCTCATCCACAAGGCGGTCGCAGAGATGTGAGCCTATGAATCCGGCGCCGCCGGCGACAAGCGCCGTGAGGTTATCTATTGCATGCATAATGGAAGTATTATATTTGTTCGCTAACTATTCAAAAGTTAAGATGTTTCCTTGGGAGCACTTTATATGTGCTACATAAAAGATAGACCTTTAAACAATCAAAATTCCAAATAGACATAATATTCCGTGTCACCGCAGATGAGCAGGATTTTCATTTTGCCAACGATGTCGGATGGTATCTCTATGCTGCAATCTGAATCAACGGATGTAGTGAAGACGACATTGTCCCCATCCATTACTATGACTGTGTCTCCCGCATGCTCTTCATCAAACATCAGTGTCCTTCCATTCTGATACACGTATACAGGCATGGATGGTGTTCTTCTGAATTTTTTTCCTGTTTGATACATAGGCTTGCCTTCTGGCTGTAAAGGAGGCTGCGTGGTGCCAGACTGAGCCATGACGTTAGTTGACAGCGATAGCAGTGCTAAGGTAAAGAGGTATACAAATCTTTTCATGATGGTTTTTGTTTTTAGATTGGTTTATTCGGCAGCAAAGGTAGGAACAAATATTCACATGAAAGTCATCTGCGCTCAATTATTTTTACACGTATTTTACACGTGTTTTTACCCTAATTATCTGATAATCTGCAACGTTAGTAGAAAAATAATAATTTTACACGTGTTTTACACATTATTTATGCTTATTTTATTGACAACGTGATACTTATAAAGAAAAAAATGTATCCTATGCCCGATATGCTATTTTCGCCTTACCATGTTTGAATACAAATCTTTGGCATTATTCTCTCCATACAATTTGTTGTTGCACCCTGCTTTTAGATTGCTTAACCGTTGAGGAGTGACGTTCAGATATGCAGCAATGTCTCCACTCTGAATGCCTATGAAGGTCAACTCGCATACAGCCTTTTCCTGTTCAGTTAGCTTTCCATTGCGAATCCGCTGATACAGGTCGGGATAATAATCCTGTATATATACAGACAATTCATTCCAGTCCTTCTTTTTAGGTGCATTTTTATTGCTGTAACGATAATTGTTGATGCATTCGCTGAAATGAGCGTATAAATTCTCCATCGTATGCACGCTTTCTTTTTGCCTTTTAGTATGCACCGACTCATACTCGGCTATCCTTGCCGCAAGAACTTCTATTTCCTCCTGCTTATTGCGAATCGCTGTTTGGTGATCTTTTTGCATATTATCGAGTTCTTCTGACGAAGTCTGAAGTTCGACTCGCATTGCAGCAATCTTGCGTCTGTGAACTTCAAACTCAGACTCTTTCCTTCGCTTGTAACTTCTGAAAACACGATATGAATAGAATGACAATGACGCAGCTACGAATAGCGTTATTAAAAGTGCCCATTGATTGCGTTCCTCCCTGTATTTGCTTTCGGCTGCTAAGCGCTGATGCCTACTGTAGTCGTACATTGAGTATGCCTTTGCTACGGCTTTTGCCTGATTGTTCATTAAAAAGTTATTCATGGAAATCTCATACAGATTCATGTATTTCTTTATGGAATCAACATTCATGCGCTGCGAATAGACGCAAAGCAGCCCCCTGTAAGCCTGCATCTCATTTCCATATTTATGAAGCTCACGATAGAAATACTCTGCGGAATCCAGTTGGCCTATTCCTTCATAAAACAGCCCTTTGCAGTAATTATAGAAACAGGCTGAAGGAACGGAATAATCAGGTCTGTTGTCAACAAACAATCCTGACTCTTTTTCGTAAATCCGCATGTAGTAACTGGCTGAATCGTAGTCATGCCTTCTGAGATACACATATATTAATGAATGCATGGAGGCTGCAGCCTCCTCGGGCATGCCGTTGTCTTTATAAAGTTGTATGCATTCCCTTATATTGTTGAGGTATCCGAGAGTGTCTCCTTTTTCACACATGGTCATGGCTGCAAAGTTCTTTCCTTGGATGAAGTCCTTCATTCTGCCAGCCTTCTGGGAACAGTGGCTGTAGGCATTGCTGCACTCTATCGCCTTGTCATAGAAGTATTGCTCAGCGTATATCTCCGCCATCTGCCCATACACGCATGAGAGAGTACTGTTATCGCAATCAGCAGCAGTTGTGTCAGCGCACGCTGCGGCATTCTTGAAATGCTCTAACGACTCTGGCGCATCGCCACGGTCGCGGTATATGCAGCCAAGCAGGTATTGAGACAGCATCTTCTCGTTGGCTGAGCCGTGGCTATCGTAATAGTCGACAACCTGCTGAAATGCCGAATCTGAAGGAAGAGGCTTATACAGCTTGTTCTCCGCCTTAGCTTTCAGCATGCGGTATCTCATCACAGTCCTGCGCCCCGCATTGTCAGGTATTGCAATTTTGCGCAGGCTGTCATAGGCGGCATTTGGACTGACTTCCATCAGACTGTCTATATGCGCCAGCCTGGAACACAGTGGGGACTCATTCGAGCAGCCATATATGGAGAACACTATAAGCAGGGACGCCGTGAAGAACAACATAAATAGCCTTGGAGTGTATTGTCGCAAATGTTTCATGATGGCAAATGGTATTGTTATATGTGCAGATATATGGTGGTCAGATTGTGTGGCCATCTGTTTCGGCAGAAAGCAGGTGTCATGAATGTTTTGGTAAGCATTATTGGCAGGTATTAAAATCTTCTCTATAGTATCTTAGTTGGATTTGGGTACTTTTCCCTCACTTCTCAATCTTCCAGTCCCCTATCGTGCGCCTCTCGGCATCGAAGCTGATGCCAACCTTGATGACGGGAAGGCCGCTGAGGGCGAACTTGGAAGCGTAATCATTGAGGTCTATCTGCCGCATGGCTGTCTCGGCCGACTTGTTGAGTTTCAGCTCAAACAAATAAAGATTTTTGTCGGTGCGCATGACCATGTCGACACGCCCCGTGGCCGTGTGAACCTCCACGTCGACATATCTGCCCATGAGGGAGAAGATGACATAGAGGAGCTGCTGGTAGTGACCCTCAGAGTTGGCATCATTGCAATACGGGATGGTGAGCAGGTAGGACTGCAGGAGGCAGAGCATGCCGTCAAGGTCTTCTTTGTAGAGAGCCGAGTACATGCGGGCTACCGTGCTGATGCCAGACTCCCAGCATG
>JAXJBE010000021.1:0-9162 GCA_036303125.1 Bacteroidaceae bacterium | reverse complement strand
GCGTGAGATGATTCTTTCTGAAAATCAGGAGGGACGCAAGAAGGCTCTCGCCAAACTGTTGCCCTTCCAGCAGAAAGACTTCTACGGCATACTCAAGGCTATGGACGGACATCCCGTAAACATCCGTCTGCTCGATCCTCCTTTGCACGAGTTTGTTCCCCACGATCTTGCAGGTCAGCAGGCCATGGCAGACGAGATGGGCGTATCGGTACAGAAGATTCAGCAGCGTGTGAATAGTCTTTCTGAGGCTAACCCCATGCTCGGACACCGTGGTTGCCGTCTGGGCAACACCTATCCTGAGATTACAGAGATGCAGACACGCGCCATCCTCGGTGCTGCCATTCAGTTGAAGAAGGAAGGCTTTGATCCTCATCCCGAGATCATGGTTCCTCTTATCGGTATCGTTAACGAGTTTGACCTTCAGGAGAAGGTTATCCGTGATACGGCCAAGGAGCTCTTCGCTCAGGAAGGCATCGAGATTCCATTCAAGGTTGGTACCATGATTGAGATTCCTCGTGCTGCCCTCACAGCCGACTATATCGCCAAGAAGGCCGAATATTTCAGCTTCGGTACAAACGATCTCACACAGATGACTTTCGGCTACAGCCGCGACGACATCGCCAGCTTCCTCCCCGTTTACCTTGAGAAGAAGATTCTCAACGTTGACCCCTTCCAGGTGCTTGACCAGAACGGCGTTGGACAGCTTGTTAAGATGGCTGTTGAGAAGGGTCGCTCTACACGTCCCGATCTCAAGTGTGGTATCTGTGGCGAGCATGGAGGTGAACCCTCATCTGTCAAGTTCTGCCATCGCGTAGGTCTTAATTACGTCAGCTGCTCACCTTTTAGAGTGCCCATAGCAAGATTGGCGGCCGCGCAAGCAGCCGTAGAGGAGTAAAAGTATGATAATCAACAGTTTAGAGGCAGGTCTTTGTTCAAAACAAAGGCTTGCCTCTATTCTTTTTGTGTTTATTTTGCACGAAAAATGTGCGAAATATACGAAAATGGCAAGTAAAAATTGAGATATTATGTTGAACATTGATCTTATATATAGACATTACGATTCTCTTACAAGAGAAAAAAAGAAGAACTCTTGACAAAATTGTTCAAGAATAGTCGCCAAACGATGGCTTATTTTAGGCGTACAAAAAAGTCAGCTTGAGTAAACTTGAAATATTAACAGATGCTTTTAACAAGCCTATAGACTACTTCCGGTTGAATAACCCTTATGATGAAGATGAAATTCTGAAGGGGGATTTTCAAGAAAATACTAAACCAGTAGAAGTTCTGGATTCTAATAATGAGGAGTTGAGAAAGGAACTTAAAAAATTACAGGAGAAGACTGATACCTTAACGGAGATGCTAAGATTAAAGACTGAGACTTGCGAGGCTCTTCAATTAAGCAAACACTGTTTAGAGTTGTTGGTTGCTAACAACGTTAAACTCCAGTAGTTTTTAACTGAAATAATATCGGTTGGCTTTAATGCATGTTATGCTGCATATCGCCAACCGATTATTATTTTATGTCACATTATTATGGGTGTTGTCACATATAATAGGAACACCAACGTGAACATGGGTGGTAAGTTTAAGATTCAGCAAGTTTATTGTGTGCTTTCGTGTACTCTCCTGCCTTTTTCCCCTCAATACGCTTAAACCATCGACAGAATGCAGTAGTAGTGGGGAAGTTCATATCCTCGGCAATCGAAGAGATCGTAGCTTTATTGGTTGTGAGCAGAATCTTGGCTTGAAGCATAGCGGCATGTTCTACCCATTCCATGACGCTCTGGCCGCTGACGCGTTGTATGACCGACATAAGATAATGTGGCGAGACGCAAAGCTGGTCGGCATAGAAACTGACCTTACGCTCTGTACGTGCGTTGCGACTTACCAATACCTTGAACTTATGGAATATTTCTTCGCTACGAATGCTTGGTGATTGCAAGGACCAGCGAGGACTCGTAGCTGTCTGTATGGTACGCACATTATCTACGATGGCGCGTTGCAGATGTTCTATAACATTCTTGCGCCCAGGTTGGTTGTGACAGAAAATACAGAGTGTCTCATAGATGCGCATGGTGTCTTGATGCACATCGTCATCGGGGTGAAGGATGATGGGGGCGTCCACATTGATTGTAGGCAGCAAGACTGTGCCATTAATAGCATAGTCACTTGATGCGGAACGTATGTTGACAATTGTGTCATGAGGTAACAGGATAATCATCCCCTTCGTGACGTGATACTCCGTCAGATCTATCTCGACAATAGCCTCTCCAGCGCTTACAATACCAACACGCGCTTCCTTCAGCAGCAGTAACATTCCACTCTTGACGTACGGATTACCCACAAAGCGCAAACCCTTTGCCACGGCATAATCTGTCGTCATCTGAAATGACTCAAGACTTTGCTGGATTGTGTCTGACTGTATGTCCTGAAGTGAGAATGTGGTTAGTTTATTTGCCATATTTTATGTGCATTTTGTACTATTGTTGGTGCAAAGTTAATAGTTTTTATATGGAATACGGCACAAAAAGCGTAAAATGTCACAATTTGCACATTTAAAAGTAGTATTGGTTTCGTATTTTTGCGATATTGAGATTATCTTTGCACTCGTAAATTGAATAAATCCAACTATAAGTAGGTGTGCAAAATTATTTATATAATCCTTGCACCGCCTACTGCGCATTATCAGCAAGTGACAACAGTCGAGTAGGATTTACTACACTCCTTTTTGTCACATACTGGTTATGCATCACTAATCAATACAATCATTATAAAAATAATTTTGCACACCTACTTATATGAGAAAGTTTTTATCCTCATTATTGCTTGCTTTGCCGATGATTGCGATGGCTCAATCGGCAAGCATTGAGCAATGTCAGCAATGGGCACAGGAGAATTATCCGCTGACCCAACGATATGACATTATCCGTCAGACGGAAGGATTCACCCTGAAGAACATTGCCAAGGGATGGCTGCCGCAGATTGGAGTTTCGGCTCAGGGCAGTTACCAGAGTGCAGTGCCCGAATATCCCGAAGTATTGTCGAACATGCTCAGCCAGATGGGCACGGAGATGAAGGGTATAAGTCCTCTGCAGTACAAAGCCGCCATAGATGTGCAGCAGACCATCTACGATGGTGGAGTGATAAGTTCCCAGCGCGATGTGGCTAAGGCGAGCAGTAAGGTGAAAGAGGCCGGCGCAGACGTGCAGATGTATGCTTTACGTGAGCGTGTCAACGACCTCTGTTTTGCTATCCTCCTGATTGACCAACGTCTCAAACTCAACGAGGAGATGCAACGCACTATTGACTCTAATCGCCAACGTCTCGCTACGATGCTCGAAGGGGGTGTGGCGATGCAAGCCGATGTGGATGCCATGAGTGCCGAACTTGCCACAGCCCGTCAGCAACATACTGACATTGAGGCGCAACGCGGAGCCTTTATCAAGGTGCTGTCGCTATTTACTGGCAAGGAAATCACAGAAGTATCTACTCCTTGCCCTTTAGGGAGAGGAACAGGGGAGGGGCTTCTTCGTCCCGAACTCCGTCTATTTGATTCGCAGCTTTCTCTTACCGATGCAAAAGAACGAGCTTTACGAGCATCTCTTCTTCCTAAAATCGGTGCTTTCGCCCAAGGCTACTATGGCTATTTAGGTATGAATATGTTTCGCGACATGATGAATCGTACGCCAACCCTCAATGGCATCATAGGCATCAAGGCATCGTGGAATATTTCAGCTCTCTACACCCATAAGAACGACCGGGCAAAGTTAGAATTGGAACGACAGACAATTAACAATGACCGTGACGTGTTTCTCTTTAACCAAAAACTGCAATCCAGCCAAGAGGACAGCAACATCCGCCGTTACCGCCAGCTCATCAGCGAGGACGATGGCATCTGCCAGTTGCGCCACAATGTGCGAGAGGCGGCAGAGGCAAAACTTGAGGCGGGAATCATTGACGTAAATACTCTCATCCTCGAAATCAGCCGTGAGAACCAAGCAAAAATCAACAAGGTAATCCACGAGACAGAACTCTTGCAACATCAGTATAAACTTCAAAACATTAAAGGATATGAAACCAAGTAACATACTCAAACTTTTCACTTTTAGCTTTTCACTTTTAACTTTATTCTCGTGCTCCAACAACGAGAACAACTACGATGCCATGGGTGTGTTTGAAGCCACGGAAGTGGTGGTTTCTGCCAAGGCTCAGGGCGAAATTATCAGTTTGGATCTGAATGAAGGCGACGAGGTAAAAGCCGACAGCACGCTTGGCTTCATCGATGCAACCAAGTTGAATCTTCAGCAGCAGTCGTTGCAGGACAATCGTGATGCTCAGACAGCTCGCATCCTTAACTTGCAGGAGCAGACAGCCAGCATTCAGCAGCAGATCAGCAACCTGCAGCAGGAACATGAGCGTTTCAGCGGTTTGCTGGCCAAAGGTGCAGCCACACAGAAGCAGGTTGATGACCTTGCCAATCAGATCAAGGTGCTGAAGGCACAGCTCGCAGCCACGCAGTCACAGCTACGTGCAGCCAACGAGAGCATTCAGCATCAGGCAGATGCGTCCAACCAGCAGATGAAAATCGTGGGCAGTCAGATGGACGATGCCATCGTCAAGTCGCCTATCAACGGAACCATCCTGAAAAAATATGCTGAGCGTGGCGAGTATGCCGTTACGGGCAAGGTTCTCTTCAAGGTGGCCGACCTTCAGGAAATGATACTTCGCGCTTACATCACAGCCGACCAGTTTGACCTGTTGAAACTCGGACAGCAGGTGAAGGTGATGGTGGATAATGGCAGCGAGGAACAGCGTGAATATCAGGGTAAGGTGACCTGGATAGCACAGAAGGCAGAGTTCACCCCTAAGACCATACAGACAAAGGACGAACGCGCCAACCTGGTGTATGCCATCAAGGTAAGCGTCAAGAACGATGGAATGATTAAGATAGGACAATATGGCGAATGCTATTTCAATAAATAATGTCACCAAACGCTATCAGAATGGTAAGGTCACGGCACTCGACAATGTTTCGCTCAACATCCGCGAAGGCGAGATTTTCGGCTTGATAGGACCTGATGGTGCTGGTAAGACAACACTTTTCCGACTGATGACTTCGCTGCTTGTGCCCGACAGCGGAAACATTCGTGTCGATGGGATTGATCCTGTGGCCGAATACCGTGAAGTGCGCAAGCGGATAGGTTACATGCCTGGTCGCTTCTCTCTATACCAGGACCTTACGGTCGAGGAGAACCTGCAGTTCTTTGCCTCTGTATTCCAAACTACCATCAGTGAGAACTACCATATTATCAAGGATATTTATCAGCAGATAGAACCTTTCAAGACACGACGTGCAGGAAAACTTTCGGGCGGTATGAAGCAGAAACTTGCACTATCATGCGCGCTCATCCATGCCCCGCGAGTGCTCTTTCTTGACGAACCGACCACTGGTGTTGATCCCGTTAGTCGCAAGGAATTGTGGGCAATGCTACGCAAGCTTAATAAGGAATACGGAATCACCATCGTGGCAAGTACGCCTTATCGTGACGAGGTGTTTCAGTGCGAGCGTATAGCTTTGATGAGCGAAGGTAAAGTAACAGCTGTTGGCACTCCTGCTGAGGTGATGCCAGAGGAAATCAGGCTTCGCCACGATAACGATCACGATAACGAAGACCAGGCATTCGTCATTGAAGCCCATCACCTCACCAAGCAATTCGGTGATTTCAAAGCTGTTAACGACATTTCACTCTCTGTACGCAAAGGCGAGATCTTCGGCTTCCTAGGAGCCAATGGCGCTGGTAAGACTACCGCCATGCGCATCTTCTGCGGACTTTCTCAACCTTCCTCTGGCAAGGCTATTGTAGCAGGTTTTGACTGCTCCACACAGCATGAGCAGGTGAAGCGTCACATCGGCTACATGAGTCAGCGATTCTCGCTTTACGATGACCTCACCGTCGAAGAAAATATGACCCTATTCGGAGGCATATATGGCATGAATAAGAGCGAGATCAAGACACGAACAGAGGAGATGCTTGAGGAACTGGGCATCGGAGACAAGCGGCATGAGATGGTGGGAGCATTACCTCTCGGCTGGAAACAGAAGCTGGCATTTTCGGTTAGTATTATTCATTCTCCCGAGATTGTTTTCCTCGATGAACCGACCGGTGGTGTGGATGCAGAGACACGCAAGGAGTTCTGGCAACTTATCTATCGTGCTGCCGACCGTGGCACTACCATATTCGTCACAACTCATTACATGGATGAAGCGGAATACTGCGACCGTGTGAGCATCATGGTTGATGGACGCATAGAAGCCATGGACACGCCAGAGTGTCTTCGCCAACAATTCGGTGCAGAAACCATGTATGATGTCTTTATCCAATTAGCAAGAAAGGCAAAGCGAACATGAAGCAACTTATAAGTTTTACACGCAAGGAATTTATCCACATCTTCCGCGACTCGCGCACCCTGCTCATTCTGCTGGTGATGCCTGCCGTGCTGATCACGCTGTTCGGTTACGTTGTTACCACTGAGGTACGAGGTGCCATTGCCACTATCTGCGACGAAGCAATGACTCAGGACAGCCGCCGCATTGTCGAAGCGATTAGCGCAAGTCAGTATTTTTCGCTGACTTCACCTTGTGGCAGTACAGATGCAGCTGAAGAGAAACTGCATTCAGGCGAAGCTGATGTAGCAGTGTGCATCAATCGTGATGGAAATGTACTTATCCTTTGCGACGGAAGCGAACCTAATCAAGCCCAGATGCGAGGAACCTATATGATGCAGATAATTACCCCATTGCTTTCAGATGGCAGTAGTATCAGCTCACCATCCTATACGGAGGGGGTAGTGGCAAGGTCTTTGTTCAATCCTCAGCAACGTTCTGAATACAACTTCGTACCTGGCGTGATCGGTTTGATCGTTCTGCTCATCTGCGCTATGATGACCAGTATTGCCATTGTCAGCGAGAAGGAGAACGGAACCATGGAACTGCTCTTGGCTTCACCATTGTCGCCTCTCACCATTATCTCTGCCAAGCTCATACCGTATTTCTTCTTCTCTGGGCTCAATCTCATCACCATCCTGCTGCTCTCGCATTATCTGCTGGGAGTGCCCTTCGTGGGTAGCCTTGTGGCGTTTGTGGCTGTCACATTATTATATATAATAGTGTCGCTCGCTTTGGGATTGCTCATTTCTACGGTTGTTCGCACGCAGATGGCAGCACTCTTGCTTTCACTCCTGCTCATCGTGCCAACCATGTATCTGTCCAACTTCGTATTTCCACTCGATTCCCTGCCTTTACCAATGCAGGGGGTGAGCAATATCGTACCGGCCAAATGGTACATCGATGCCGCTCGTCGCATCCTTATCCAAGGAGTTGAGGTGCGATACGTGGCCAAGGATTTTGTCATTCTCGTCATCATGGCTGTGGTACTGATGGGTATTAGTGTCAAACTCTTCAAAAAGCGTCTTTCATGAGAATACTATATTTGATACGTAAGGAATTCAAGCAGATGCGTCGCAACATCTTGCTGCCTATCATCTTTGTCCTTCTGCCTTTGGCTCTGACGAATATAATCCCACGTGTAGCCACACAGGAGGTAAAGGGGTTGAAAATCTGCATCGTTGACAATGACCATTCGTCTCTCTCGCGCCGACTCATCCAGAAGATTGATGCATCGGCATACATCGACCTCAGTCGAATGGCACAGAGCGAAACAGAAGCAATGCAGTCGCTCGATGATGCTTCGTCCGACATGTTTCTTATTATTCCCGAAGGGTACGAAAAAGGGGTATATAGCCAGGACAATGAACAGCTTTACATTGCGGCCAATGCCACCAACGGCATGAAAGGTGCTATGGGGCAGAGCTATTTACACCAGATAATCGTCTCATACGTTCAAGAAATTGCAGAGGAAAGTGGAACCTTGCGACCTAGCACAAACCTAACAACCTTGCAACCTCAAATACGCTTTGCTTTCAATCCTCATCTCGACTACAAAATCTACATGATGCCAGCCGTCTTTGCGCTGTTATTGACCCTCATCGTGGGTTTCCTTCCGGCACTGAACATTGTAGGCGAAAAAGAAAAGGGTACCATTGAGCAGGTCAATGTAACTCCTATCAGTAAGGTCGAATTTATAGTTTCAAAGCTGGTTCCGTACTGGTGTGTCGGCATGTTGATGAGCATCCTTGCACTTGGTGCGGGCAAAGGAATATTCGGTATATTACCAGAAGGCAGCATTCCAGTGATGTTCCTCTTCCTGCTGATCTTCTGCGTATTGGTATCATCCTTCGCCCTTATCATCAGCAACTATAGCGACAGCACTCGACAGGCATCGCTCACCATGTTCTTCTTCCTCGTCATCTTCATCCTCATGTCAGGACTTCTCACTCCCATACGTTCCATGCCCGTATGGGCGCAATGGCTCTCCATGCTCGACCCTATGCGTCACATCATCGAGGCTTTGCGTCTCATTTACGTTAAAGGAAGCACCTTTACCGAACTCCTTCCGCAGTTCTACATCCTCATCGGCTTTGCCACATTTACCAGCACTTGGGCAATATTGAGCTATCGGAAGAACAGTTGAGTTCATTCTTCATTCTTCGGCTGAAGCACCAGACGCAGGTAAAATATTTTGCATGTAAAACACGAATAACTTGCAGGAAGTTTGGTGTTCTGTAGATTATTCGTTAATTTTGCAAGCAAAATTTGCAGAACGTGCTAAAAGGCAAGTGAAGCGATAAGTATCAACCCTAAAAAATAGAAAGGACAATAGCAAAGAATAGAAATTTATCGATTGGCACATGGAGGCAGAATGTGCAGTACATGCTCTAAATGTTTCCCAAACGTTTCCCAATCCCGATATATGTTGCTGAAAATCAGCACCCGTTAGCAGCGGCGCAGGCTGCGGTTGAAGATTAAAACGCAAAAGACCAAAATTAACAAAAAAAGGGTAAGTCTTAGATTTAAAGACTTACCCTTTTTAGTTAATTAGGGAGAGTCGTTAAATATTAAGATTATTTACAACTACCTAATCCTCAATGTGATAGAAATTTTGTACCTTTGTAGATGATAAGAAAAATCCCCCAATCACCCTCAGAAAGTGACAAATTGGGGGAATCACAAAAGTGATACGATGGCAAAGGTACAACATATTT
>JAXJBE010000020.1:0-7429 GCA_036303125.1 Bacteroidaceae bacterium | reverse complement strand
TCTCATCGTTGAGCACGAGGTCTGTGAAGGCGATGTTTGCGCCTTCCTGAGCGAATTTCAGAGCGACAGCCTTGCCGATGCCGCGTGCAGCTCCTGTGACGAGAGCTGTCTTTCCAGTTAAAAGTCCCATGTTTTTATAATTTATGTGTATAATATATATATGTATGCTTGATATGGTGTGTAATGCTTATTTTGGGGGTGAACGTTATGCCTTTAGGTTGCGTCCGAAATGTTTGAAGACCATGGATCTCACGTACTGGTATAGTTCACCTGCATCTTGCGCTGCATAGCGTCCGTAGATATATGGCACCTCGCATCCCTTGAGGCAGTAGTGTGTTATTTCTGCCATGAGTCTCACGTTGCGTATTTCGAAGACCCCCTTGTCGATACCTTCGTTCATGATGCGGCGGAAGAGGTTTATTTCGTTTTTGTCGAAATTTTTCCTGACGGCCTCCACCTTCCACACATCGCGGAAGAACTCTGCGCGTAAATTGCCGTTGCGGTATACGGCTTCTTTCATCACCTCCAGGTGGGCGAAGATGAGTTGTACTATCTTTTCCTCAGGGGGAATGCTCTTGCGTGCCACTTCCTCCATTCTGTGGGACAGTCGCTCCAGCTCTGTCTGTATCACAGCTAAGTATATCTCTTCCTTGCTGTTGAAGTATGTATATAGTGTACGGCGACCACGGTTGGCTGCTACAGCAATGTCGTTCATCGACGTGTTTTCAAATCCGTTTTTAGCGAAAAGCTGGCGCGCCACATCCACTAGTAGTTCCTTGGTCTTCAAAACTGACATAACTTATTCTTTTTATCGATATCGGGTGCAAAATTACGAAAAAAAACTGATTCTGATACAATACTGCGAACATCTTTTTATTAAAAAGAGTTAAGCGGATGTCCTGTAATTGGTTTTTCTTCTTTCATTGATATTAGGCTAAGTGATTGTTGAAGTGCAAGGGACTGTATGAAGGATATGGTTTGCGACCCTTTTATGGAGCAAGTGTACGTGTGGCCGTGGCGGCAATACCGCTCTGTTTTGTCGCAAAAGGGGAGAAATGAGCATTTTTTTTATGTCTATATTGAAAATACTTGTGCTTTGTTATTGCGTATGTCGGAATTTATTGCGAGATTTGCAATAAGAAACTGTGAACAACACCTAATCACGTATAACAAATATCTAACAATGCAAAGTAACAACATTCCTCAAGTCAAGCTCGGCATCATCGCTGTGAGCCGAGACTGTTTCCCTATTGCGCTGTCTACTCAGCGCCGTGAAAATATCGTAAAGGCATACAAGGGTGATCTTTACAACTGTCCTACAACAGTGGAGAATGAGAAGGATATGCTCAAGGCTGTAGCAGAAGTCAAGGAGGCTGGATGCAATGCTCTCGTCGTTTTCCTTGGCAATTTCGGTCCGGAGACTCCAGAGACACTTATCGCTAAGAACTTCGATGGACCATGCATGTTTGTGGCTGCTGCTGAAGGTGACGGCGACATGATTAACGGTCGTGGCGACGCATACTGCGGCATGCTAAACTGCTCTTATAACCTTGGTATGCGCCACCTCAAGGGCTATATCCCGGAATATCCAGTGGGCACAGCAGAAGAAGTGGCTCAGATGATTGCTGACTTCGTGCCAGTGGCACGTGTCATCATTGGTCTCAAAGGACTTAAAATCATTACTTTCGGTCCACGTCCACAGGACTTCTTCGCATGCAACGCTCCTATTAAGGGACTCTACGAACTCGGTGTGGAAGTGGAGGAAAACTCAGAACTTGATCTCCTTGTGGCTTATAAGAAGCACGAGAATGACCCCCGCATTGACGCTGTATGTGAGGACATGGCAAAGGAGATGGGCGAAGGATGTTACTATCCGACTCTCAGCCGTCGCATGGCGCAGTTTGAACTAACTCTCCTAGATTGGGCAGAGGAGCACAAGGGCTCTCGCCAATATGTGGCTTTCGCCGACAAGTGCTGGCCTGCATTCCCAAGCCAGTTTGGTTTTGAGCCTTGCTATGTTAACAGTCGTCTCGTCAGCCGTGGCATACCAGTCGCATGTGAGGTGGATATCTACGGTGCGCTCTCAGAGTATATTGGCATGTGTGCAAGCGATGACACTGTCACACTCCTCGATATCAACAACTCAGTGCCTAAGTACATCTACGACGAGGACATCGTCGGCAAGTATGACTACAAGCTCACCGACACTTTCATGGGCTTCCACTGCGGTAATACGCCACAGTGCAAGATGTGCGCTAACCGCAAGATCAAGTACCAGCTCATTCAGAACCGTCTTCTTGAGAACGGTGGCGAGCCGGACTTCACGCGCGGTACGCTTGAAGGTGACATAGCTGCAAGCAACATTACATTCTATCGTCTGCAATGTGACTCACAGGGTAACCTGCGCTCATACATCGCTGAGGGTGAAGTTCTTGACGTGCCAACACGTTCGTTCGGAGGCATAGGCATTTTCGCTATTCCTGAGATGGGGCGCTTCTATCGCCATGTCCTTATCCAGAAGGGTTATCCACACCATGGTGCTGTTGCCTTCTCACATATCGGCAAGACTCTTTTCGAAGTGTTTAAGTACCTTGGCATTCAGGATATTGCTTACAATCAGCCAAAGTCTCTGCCTTATCCAACAGAGAATCCATTTGTGAAGTAATTATGCCTGTTTGCTAATGATCTACTTTTAGGTCAATAGTATATATGAAGCCATCCAGAGTTCGATTTAAGAAAGTTCTGGATGGCTTCTTGTCGTATATGCACATGTTACAAGGATAAATTGCTTTCTTTGTTTTCACTATGTAGTGTGCACTTAATTTACCTGTTGAGGAGGAATTTTGTTGGGTGAAAATGGTAAGAAATGTGTTCTTTTCTCTATTGATGGATGATTTTTTGTCTTGGTAAGCTTTTTATTTTATGAATTTAAGGGCAAAGGTGCGGAATTTTATCTATATTTGTATTATGAATCACTTTGTTGCATGATTAAAATTACTCTAATCTGACCTTACAGCAAATTCTTCACATTCATATCTCATATACAATTTTAATATATGGCTAACAATAATCTAATCCGTAAGGGAACATTATTTGCTCTTCTCTCAATGGGCGGTTTGACCGCTGCATCACAAACAACTATTTCCGGTGGATGGAAAGATTTTGGAGTGGCAAACAACGACACTGTAATCACCTTGGATTGCAAGGAATTGGTGACAGATAACAGGACGAAGCTCTTTTATGCCGATTTTCGCGAAACATTTGAGGTTACTGCTTCTATGAGTTTTAGCACCCTCGTGACGGAACAGGCTTTCATCTGTAAGGAGGGACTCAATGGGGAAATGTTTGCTGACCTTACTATAGGTTATGATCCTACAACAGAACAAATCTTTGCGGAGGTAAAAGATGAAGATGGTAAGCTCCATCGCATTGTAGCAGGTTCACGTGTGACGAAAGATGCATGGTTTGGCGTGAAGGTTAAGGCTATCCACAATCCTAAGGCGCATAAATCAGTCATGACACTTACCGTTACTGATGTCGTAGGCCATAGCGAACAAGCGTCTGTTGATTACAAGGGGTATGCCCTCCGTTATAATGTAACAAGATGGGTTGTAGGTCATGGTTTTCCTGGAGGTTTCCCAAATTCGCTGCAGGTACGCAAGGGCAGCATAAAGCAACTTTGTATCAGCGGCGCAGGCAAGGCGAGAGTTCTGGGACAGAATCCTATCTTCACAGATCAGTTTACAGCCGATCCTGCTTGTACCGTTATTGGCGACAGGATATACGCTTACGTAGGTGTTGACAGGGCAGGGGTTGGTGGATGGTTCTACATGCCAGAATGGGCGGTATATTCGTCAATAGATATGGTCAATTGGACCAATCACGGCACTGTGCTTCGTGCTGCAGACTTCCACAATGCCAAGCCTGGCAGTGCATGGGCAGCGCAGGTGGTGGAGAGAAATGGGAAATATTACTACTATGTTACTCTTGACAATGAAGACGATGGGCGTCATAAGATAGATGTCGCAGTAGGTGACTCACCTCTCGGACCTTTCGTGCCTGTTCACAAGGCAGGGGAGAAACCGCTCATCACCGATGATATGACGACAGACTCTCATCGTTGGAACTCTGACATAGACCCAACTGTTCTCATTGATGATGACGGGCAAGCGTACATAGCGTGGGGCAATGGTGATTGCTACATGGCAAAACTCAAGTCCAACATGACGGAAATTGACGGTGAGGTGTGGCATGTCGGTTTGCGCAACTATTCTGAAGGCCCGTGGCTCTTCAAGCGCAAAGGTGTATATTACAATGTCTATGCTGCTGATGCTCCTGGTGTGCAGCCTGAGCAGATAGCATACTCTACAGCTACCGACATACGTGGTCCTTGGACCTACCGTGGTTTGCTCGCCAGCAGTGCCAAGCATGGATTCACCATCCATCCGTCAGTCAATGTATTCAAGGGGAAATGGTACTTTTTCTACCATGATGGTTCATACATGCTTAATGGCGAACCTGGAGGTGATTGCCGCCGTCAAGTGTGTGTGGAGCGTATGGAGTTTAATTCTGACGGTACCATTAAACCAATTGTACTGACTGAAAAGGGGCTGGCTAAGTGAAGCGTGGCAGCCAAGGGATGTTTCCCAAATGACATCAGTATATCAAGAACATCCGCCAGGAATCCCTGAAAGGTTCCTGGCGGATGTTCTTGATATACTGATGTGAATACCGTTTTATTTTAAATTCTTGCTAAAGCTTTTCCATCTTCCACCAGTCGAAGTTGAAGAGGTTCCGTTTCTGACGGTCTGTGCCTTTGAATACGAGGTAGAGGTCGTGGACTCCTTTTGCCTTGGTGAGATTGGTGCTGAACTCCTTGTATTTGAACTTTGTGTTTGGAATGGTCACTGTGCCAGCGAGAGTGCCCGTTGGGGAGTCGAGACGCACTTCGATGGAGCCACCGAAGAGGAGTGTTGAGCATGATGCAGTGAAACTTTTTGCTCCCGTGCCAAAGTCAACACCGCGGATGAGGATGTATTCGCCGTCATCTATGTCGGTGACGAATAGGGTGGGATTCCATGGACCTGATGGGTTTTGCCTTGTGGTCTTGAGGCCGTAGCCCCAAGCCATGGTTTCTGCCTCAACACGACGGAAGGGATTGAATGTGCCCACCTGAGTGAGTTTGCAGTCGTGGAAGTAGGGGAGCTCCTGAATGGTGCCGTCTTCATTGTAAGTCATCTCTGCTGCTGAGCATGAACGTTGTTCGGCATGTTCACTGGTCTCGAGACGATAGAGGTCGTAGTTGAGGCCAAAGCAGTACCATTTACCCTTGTATTCGCAGATGCCAGGATGGTTGCCTCGTGTCTGTGGTGTGTGGTCCATGATGTGTCCCTTGTGCTCCCATGGACCTGTGGGGGAGTCAGCCATGGCATAGCCGATACCTTCAGGGCAGCAGGTGGAAGCGAAAGCAAGGTAGTATTTCTGTTCGCCGCGCTCGTTCTTGCGTCCCCATAACCATGGTCCTTCCTGATAGTCTCTGATTTTTGGCAGTTTTACAATGTCGCCTGAGTAGGATATCATGTCTTCGTTGAGCTTGACGTAGTAGACGTTAGGGTTGCCCCAGTACATGTAGGCCTGGCCGTCTGTGTCAATCCATACGGTTGGGTCAATGTCGTCCCAGTTCTCTTTTTGCCATACGAGCGGATGTCCGAGTGGGTCTTTGTATGGGCCATAAGGTGAGTCGGCTACAAGGACACCGATGCCGTTGCCGTGAATGGGACAATACATGTACCACTTGCCATTGCGCTCGATGACCTGTTCTGCCCAAGCTCCATTGTCGCCCTTGTACCATTTGAAGTCTTTGAGCGAGGCCACAGCTCCGTGGTCTTGCCAGTTGACCATGTCAGTGGAAGTGTAGAGCAGCCAGTCTTTCATGACGAACCCTTTAGCCCCCTCCTCGTCATGGGTGGTGAAGAGGTAGACGGTGTCACCGTGGACATAGGGCGCAGGATCAGCCGTGTACTTCGTCTGGATGATAGGCATGTTGATTTCATTGGTTGATTGTGCCAGTGCGGTGGCAGGTATGGCACATAAGGCCAGTGTCACCGCCGTTTCCTTCGTGATTAGAGAGATTGATTTGTGCATGGTGATAGTGATTTAGTTTTCCCCAGATGTTGTAAGGGGTGTTTCTGTAATAATCTGTTTGTTGTTTTCCCGAAAGTTAAAACATATCAATTGCAAAGTTAAAGAAAAAAGAGCATAGGGCAAATCTTTTTGTAATAAAAATGAATTATTGCTTGTCAATATGAAATATTTGTGGTAACTTCGCAATCTGAAAGGCACGGAAACTCAAAGTTGCTTACACATATATTATATAAATATAATCAGGTTTCTTGTGCCGACGGGGATGATAATAAATACTGACAATGAAACGACTGACAACAATTATATTTTCCTTGCTTGTCTCTGCTGTGATGATGGCTCAGGCGAGGTGTGAGGCCGTTAAGAATAAGGTGGCCGATGGTTATAATTTCTGGCTTTATAGTCCAGCTGACATTGAGGAGGAGAAGGCTCGCCTGCCATTGCTCGTCTTTCTCCATGGTGCAAGTCTTTGCGGCACAAACATGGAAAAGGTGAGACGCTATGGGCCTATGGACGCTCTGAAGAAGGGCAGGGTGATAGACTGCTATATCGTGGCTCCTCAAAACCCTGGTGGGTCGTGGAGACCTCAGAAAATAATGAACATAATAGAGTGGGTGGAGAAACACCATAAGGTTGACTCTTCTCGCATCTATGTATACGGCATGAGTCTCGGAGGATATGGCACTCTTGACATGTGTGCCACTTATCCTGACCGCATTGCTGCAGGTATGGCCTTATGCGGAGGCGCTACGGTGAAAGACCTTAGCGGCTTATCTCGTATGCCGATGTGGATTGTGCACGGCACAGCTGACAGGGCTGTTCCAGTGAGTGCCTCTGACCGCGTGGTGAAGGCCATCAAGGATACGGGCGATGATTCAAGGTTAATATATACTCGCATGCCCGGCATTGACCATGGCCGCCCAGCTCGCATCTTTTATATGTCGCAGACTTACGACTGGCTCTTCTCGCACTCGCTCAAAGATAAGGGACGTCCTGTCAACCGAGACTTCGAGATAACAAAGGAGGGCATGAACAACGCTTATAAGGATATAGGCAAAGAGGCTGAATGGGATGAATATCAGTAGGACTCTAGGGTGTTCTATAAATTAGCTTGAGGCGATTTTGAAACTATCACGCAGCAGATGTCTCTTTTAAATGAAGGAGCGATGCGGGCATCGTGACTGAATGAAAAATAGACAGATGCAAGTGAGAGGCCAAAATCGGCCAAGCGAAAAGATGCACCACAATATAAACCAAATACTAATTTATAGAACACCCCTATATAACC
>JAXJBE010000019.1:0-1892 GCA_036303125.1 Bacteroidaceae bacterium | reverse complement strand
TTACTACCTTTGCACCCGCAAACGAATAACAGATGCCTCTTTAGCTCAGTTGGCCAGAGCACGTGATTTGTAATCTCGGGGTCGTTGGTTCGAATCCGACAAGAGGCTCATTCTTTCAAGACTCTACTTTAAAGTTCTGATATAACAGTAGAGCGTCCCAAAGGGGGTGTGTCAAAAGTGACTGACACACCCCCTCTTCTGTGTGCCCGCATTAAAAAGGCATCCACAAAAATCAAGAATGTTTCGATGCTTGTGTCAATAATGCATACACGGTCGCTGATATGTGCGCCGAAACCTGCGCAGCTTGTGATTCGTTGCCCTTGAAGTCCTTGACAAAAATAGCCAGCGTGTAACGAGTGCCGTTTGGCAAAATAATGTGGGCGACATCATTATGAGCTGCAAGGACACCGTTGTCAGTGTAACCAGACCCTGTCTTATGAGCAATGGCTACCCCTTCCTTCCCGAGGAGTGGGGCTGCTATGCGGTCTTTGCCAGTAGTGCATTCGCCCAGAGATTTCATGATGAAACCTTGTTTCTCATAGCTAACTAAGGAATCCGTAAATAGTCTGTCCATCAGAATAGATGCACCAAGCGGTGAAGTGCAGTTGGAATAGGCTTTGGCATGGTCAGCAGCCATCTCTGATTCTGTATAAGTTATCCGGAAACTCGAACGGGGAATGAGTGTGGCAATGAAACGGTCTGTTTCATCTACATTGACCAATTGCCTAAACATGATGTTGCTCGCATTGTTGTCGCTTTGAATGAGCGCATAGCGCAATAATTCGCTGACAGGCAGCGTGATAGTTGGTTCCAAATGCTCTTTCATCATGGGACTCCACGTCTTGGAATCAAGTTCTTCCCTTTGGATAGTCAATAAAGTGTCGAGGGAAAGTCCATCTTGGTCAAACCTGTTGCAAATAGCCAATGCTTGATGAAGCTTGAACACACTCATCATAGGATAAACGCTCTTATTATTGACGGTCACGGTATCAACACTATTGACAATAAGAGCAACTCCTACTTCACCTGGACAGGTCGACACTATTTGAGAAATGCTGTCGGTCAATACATCTGTCAATGATGCTCTGCCACCGCCGTTTTTCTCTGTTTTGGAAAACCATAATAAGGCCAACGTGGCGATGCTTGTCAAGGCTATGCAAAAAACAAATATATGTTTCTTCCTGGTTATTAGCATTCTACTACGATTTAGAACTATTGTACACTATAAATAGTTTGATGTATACTATAAATGTTTTGAGGGATAGCTGTTTTTCTTTATCCTGCGCAAAATTAAGTAAAATTAATCAATCAGCCATGAAGAGCTCCTTGTTTTGCTGCATTCATACGCTTATTTAACATCTGTTTCACCGCTTTGCCCCGTACCCCACATGCTTTTGAGCAGGTCAAACGCATGGCCTATATGTATAAATGTACGTGACAAGGCCACCGAGACCATGACGCGCCCCGGTACGTTCCGCAAGCCCAGCACCCCATTTGGGCTTGCTCCCAGCCCCTCGCGAGCAAGCTCCCGACCCCTTGTGGGCCTGCTCCCGAGGGGCTGTGGGCTTGCCCGTTTGGAGAGTTGGGCCTGCTGGCATCGGGATGTGGGCCAGCCCGTTCATCTGAATGCCCCACCCGCATTCCCGTCCCGCTTCGCCCATTATACCCCATGTCCTCTCTTCCATCGTCCGATCCTTGCGTCCAAAGGCAGTTCTTCCAGAGCTTAGGAGTGCCACCTCTCCAAATATTTCAATATCTTTATAGATATTGAAATATACTGGAGAGAGGTCAAAATGTGCTCCTAAAAATCCCCCCCGTCCCCGTCAAAGATTCCGTGTCACCGTGTTTTCCGCTCCCGTCTCCATGTGGATGTTTTTGTCTCCATTGGGATG
>JAXJBE010000018.1:0-22738 GCA_036303125.1 Bacteroidaceae bacterium | reverse complement strand
GCTGAATCTCTTAATTCAAAGATTAAGCAGTTTCGTGCACAACTGCATGGGGTTATCGATGTAAAGTTCTTCTTATTCAGACTCTCAAAGATATTTGGCTAAACACAGGTTTTTGCAGGTGCGCCCTATATGATTAAAATAAACTTTTTTCATTTGTCAAATATGTGTAAATTCTTATTGTAAGTTGCTATTCTATGAAGCCTGCACCTCGCTTGACCATCACTTTCAATGAGTCTCCTTTATGTTTAGAATTATCAAAAGAATAATACTTTCCTTTGTATTCATAAACTTTCTCATTATGGTTCGTAAATTATTCAATAAGCTCTTCAATTTCCTCATGCACTATTAGTTTCAATCTGTAGCAAAACTAAAAGAATATACGTACCACTTTTGATTTGTTTTGTTCTTCCATCTGTTCTTTGTCCTTTGTAGCCCTGTGATATATTGTTTAACACGGTTCTTTTTTGATTCTGTATATTGATTCAAAGGTAATACACAGCCTCTGACTTCTTTGATTTTTAGCCTGGAGTCAAAAAGAACGAAGAAAAACACTCTATAAGTGTAATCATCATCAGGTCCAGGCTTATAATACTCTTTCCTTAAGTAGTCTACCAATGCAGACTCTCCACCCACAAAAGAAATCTGGTTTGCTTTTACCTCATATTTTTTGCCTTTCTTTGTGCAATAGACTATGGTAGAGTCGTTTACTGGAACAGAAACAACTCCGTATTCATCAGATATTTTATTGATATGCTGGCAATATATTTCTATCGGCCATAGTATCGTAAATGCAAGAAATAATAAAATATTTTTCATGTCATGATTATCTAAAAATTGTTCCTGTTGGTGATTCCAAATAGTCATATCCAAATCGTTTCATGACGTTCCACTGTCTTCCGTATATATAATCTGCATTATTGGAATGGCTATGAGGTAGCCCGTTTAAATATGGAATAACATGTCCGAATTCATGAGCAATTCCACAGGAGCGCTGATTTAAATTTCCAAGAGCATTTATGTTTATCCTAATGTTGTTATTGGTTGATCTTTTATACTCGCCTGACGATATAGGATATAGTGTTTGCCCTAGATTTCCACTAATTGTTTTACCTAATGGGTAAAGCAATGATTCTTGTCCGTTATTGAATTCCTGGGCATAATCAATATCTGAGGGTGATGACCAAGGATCACTAAAAAATTGGTTCCCAATATAATAGTCATTGGTACTCGTTGTTGCAAGCTCAACCATTTGAGGATTTGTCGCAATAGTATAAAGATCCTTGAGAAAAGCATCTGAAGAATTTGAAGCAACTTGTCTTATAGACTCAGGTATCAAGACCCCATTATTGAATTTCATTGACAAGTTTGTTCCTGGTTGTAGGGCATTATATATTGCATCAATTGAAGCCATATCTAGAATTGTAATACTATCGCCGTGTAAATCAACCCTATTAATAGGATTTCCTCCACAATATGAGTACGGACTGAGATGATAATATTTCTCACACAGTGGATCTATCGTAGTAAACATCGCCTTTGCATCCTCACTGATGCTATCTTGTCGGAGTATATTACCTTCTGTATCATACAATGTTGCCAGACCTTTATTCAGGTCAAAGTCTGCATAAAAGTTTGCGCCATTAGGTGATTGTATTCCTACACAGTATATACTTGGCACTGGTTCGCTTTTTGCCTCAAGCATCTTTGAATTATCTCCAAACATAGCATAAGGGCTTTGAGCTGATACTGATATGCATGTGCTCATAAGAAGGATTATCATTGTGATAATCTTTCTGGTTTCTAAAGTTGTTGATTTTCTCATATTCTTTATTCTTTAGTTTCGTTTTCAATATCCTTCAATGCTTTCTCCACACTCTGCTTGTATTCCTCGTCTGTTTGCTGGGAATAGCCAAGTTTATCAAGAGTGCTCATCATGCGCTGGAATTCAGAGTAGTTGTAATCAGAATGGTGTGTACGCACTTGTCCGTATTTGTTTAGATAATCATAGCCTAATTGCTGATGTACGCAGAATTTCAAGACAAGAGCATCACAGAAGTTGGGTTGCTCCTTCAGCACTTCTTCTGCACATCGTAGTGGAAAATAATCCCACGAGTTATACTTCTGCTGATAAGCTTTTCCTAATTGCGTTATCATGAAGGCAATATTTTCCTTGTCAGATAGTGCTGTCAAAAATACTCCATTGCGGATGGCCTCTGTTGAGATTCCATGTGTTTGTATCATCCATTCATCACGAACAAAATGTCCATTAGTAAGTTCTATGTTAACCCATTTCCCATCTTCCCCTATATGTTTTACATACACATGTTTGGGTGCAAAAGCAAGAGAGGATTGACCACCGAGCTCGTCACAAAGTATCTTATAATATAATGGTAGCGATGTGCATTGCCCCGTATGAGTTTCCATAACCTTGGTGATGAATAACTTCCTAAAATCATGCTTGCCTGTAAAATCTTCAAAGTCGTAGCTAAAGGCTTTGTTTCCATTCATAGGACTCGTCTTCGTGAAATACTCAAACAAGGCAAAGTTCGGAGCTGTCTTGTATTGCTGTATATTATTCACCTTTATAAACTGCTTCAAGATATACGCTACGCTGTCAATGTCATGACAGAACTTATCGTAATCCATCTTGCCACCAGAATATGCCAACTCGACGATAAACTCTGCTCTTTTCAGAGAATATGGTTTTTCGCCATTAAGCATCATCCGAAGCTCATTTAGTCCATCAAGAAACGCTTGGTCTTTCACCATATATGGAATAGTATCAAACGATAGCTCTTCACGGCACTCATAATATATGGTGTCGTTAGGCATTGCTGATATCTTACTTGTGATTAGCAGCAAGAGTATTATTATAACGGTTATCTTTTGCATATATAATTCTACCTTATTATTTATTGTTATCTCTCTGCCCAATCGCCTCTATCCAGACTGCGGTAACCTACTGCTTCGGCTACATGATGCATCTCGATGTTCTCCTTGCCTTCGAGGTCGGCAATGGTGCGGGCTACTTTGAGGATGCGGCTGTAGGCACGAGCGGAGAGATTCATTCGCTCCATGGCGGTCTGCAGGATGGTTAGTGTCTGCTGATCAAGCACACAGTATTGATGTATCATGCGGTCGTTCATCTGGGCATTGCAGTGTACCAACTTGGAATCCTTGAAACGCTCGGTCTGTATCTTTCGAGCAGCGATAACACGCTCTCGGATTGCAGAGGAAGGTTCGCCAGGCTGTACATTTGACAGATCCTTGAATGGGACAGCACTTATTTCGCAAGCGAGATCAATTCGATCCATGAGAGGGCCGCTTATCTTGTTCAAATACCGGTGAATCTGAGCAGGGGAGCAGGCACATCGGCGTGTGGGGTGATGAAGATAGCCGCAAGGACAGGGATTCATGGAGGCTACAAGCATAAAGGAGCAAGGAAGGGTGAAGTTGTAGCGAGAGCGAGAGATGGTGATGATGCGGTCCTCGAGCGGCTGGCGCAGTGTCTCGAGTACGCTGCGGCTAAATTCAGGGAGTTCGTCGAGGAAGAGCACGCCATTGTGGGCAAGACATATCTCGCCAGGCATGAACGTGTTGCCTCCTCCCACAAGAGCCACATCCGAGACAGTGTGATGTGGCGAGCGGAATGGTCTCTGGCTGATGAGCGATGACTCCTTGGACAGCTTGCCTGCTATGGAGTGTATCTGTGTTGTCTCAAGACTCTCATTGAGGGTTAACGGAGGCAGGATGGACGGCAGTCGTTTGGCCATCATCGACTTGCCGCAACCTGGTGAACCGACGAGGATGATGTTGTGGCCTCCTGCGGCTGCCACCTCAAAGGCGCGCTTGACATTGGCTTGTCCCTTAACCTCGTCAAAGTCAAAGTCGAAGGTGTAGAGCTGAGAGTAGAATTCCTCTCGTGTGTTGACGATGGTAGGTTCGAGCTGTGTTGTGCCTTGCAAGAAGCCTATCACCTCGTTGATGTGATTGATACCGTAGACCTTCAGGCTGTTCACCACGGCTGCCTCGCGTGCATTATGAGCAGGCACAAACAGTGCTTCATAGCCCATCTCACGTGCCTTGATGGATATGGGCAGTGCACCCTTGACAGGAAGCACTGTTCCGTCGAGTCCCAGTTCGCCCACAAACATATATCGCTCAATGCCCGACACATTGAGCAGTCCGTAGGATTTGAGCACTCCCAATGCTATAGGTAGGTCAAAGCCAGACCCTTCTTTACGTATATCAGCAGGAGAGAGGTTGACTACAACTGAGCGCGACATCACTTTGTAGTTGTTTTGTCGCATCACGGCATTGATACGTTCTTGACTCTCCTTGATGGCGTTGTCGGGAAGTCCAACAATGGTGAACTTGGCGTTTTGGCCAGCTTCGTATGTGTCAACCTCAATGAGTACCTGTATGGCATTGAGTCCTTGCAGTGTCGCACTGTGTAGTTTTGCAAGCATTGGTTATATGAGCTAATGGGGTGATTCTATAAATTAGTAAGTAGGTATTCAAAATAAAACGAAAATATTATTAAGCTAATTATGAACACCTACTTATTCTTGTTTTTGTCAGGGTGTGTCCTTTTGCTTGACTGTCATCTTTATCAGATTCGACTCAGCAATATCCAACTCCGATTTCTCAATCCTCTTCTTTCTGGTCTTTCGGCATATATTTCTCCACAATGTTGGTAAGCTTAGATATGTCATTGCCACGTTCAAGAATCTTGTGGTTCTTGTCAGTAAGGATGAAGGATGGGATTTTTTCTATGCCGAGCTGCTGTACAGCTTTGGATTCGAAGCTCAGACCATCGCAGTAGTGCTCGATGGTGCGCGTGGAGTCCTGTGCAGTGGTTTCTTCCCAGCGATAACGCTCTATGTCTAAGGATATGGCCACGACCCGAAGTTTGCCGTCCTTCTTATAATCATCGGAGCATGAACGTATTTTCCATATTGACTCATAACCGTCGATTGGCCATGTGGCCCAAAAGACAAGAAGGTTGTAGTCTTTGGCTTTATCTTCCACCTTGGCGGTCTTTCCTTTATTGGCTTTAGCCATGCCTTGTTCCTGAACTTGTTTACCAATCTTTGATGCCTTAGCGTCAAAGGCTGTGGTATCTGCCTTAGCGGTATTAGAGGTGGTTGCATCATCAGCCCATAGTCGACAGGTTTTGCCTTCTCGTGTGGTGAGGGTGATGTTGGGCAATACTTGTCCCACACGGCTCTGCCTTGAGTATTTGAGGCGTTGTTCTAAGTTGACGAGGTAGTGATCTGCGGGATGGTGCCGCTTGACAACTTTTATCAACTTTGAAAGTTGGTCGGGCGAGGTGGAATGATTTTGCACGAAGTAGCGGTCGAGAAGGTATATAGCCACGAGCGATTCTGTGTGGTTGCTGATATATGTGCGTGCAAGTTCTCGAGTCTTTGCCTCATCAAGGGCAAAAGCTTCCTTACGAAACTGGTTCATAAGCTTGTTTTCGGGACTGCCGTTGACTACATAGTTCTTGAGGTCGTTGGCTGTAGCTTCATACATGAGGTCTGAACCAGGGCTGGCGAAGAAGACCTGTTCAACTCCGTTGGGTAGTAGAATGATGAAGGCGGTGGTGGATGCGACCTGTCCCTTGTAGAGGAAGCGTCCATCTTGTATTGTCAGAGTATCAAATCTGGCATCTTGGCCATCAAGATTGTAGACATATAGTTCGCCTGCTTGCATGTCGCGGAATGAGCCTTCGAGACGGAAGTTAGAACCGCTGGGACCGCATGAGACGAGCATGAGGGTGAGGGCTGATAATAAATATAGTGTGTGTTTCACTTTCCTGTTGATAAGATGCTTATGATGTGTGGGACAGAAGATGGAAGGAGAAAAAATCCCTCCTGCGCTCCATGCTCCCTTGCAAGGGGGGATGGGCATTGAGGAGGGAAGTATGGAGAATATTATATATGGGGTGTTCTGTAACTTTATTTGAAATCAGAAAATTCGGCATCGTTAGCAGCTCTGTCAGCGAGCTTCGAATCCAGTTCGATAGCCTTAGCGAGGTTGGACTTGACTTCATCCTTCTTTTCCATGCGCGCGGCGAGGATGGCCTTGAGGTAGTATGTCATGGCATCAGGATTCTTGATATTGGAGAGTGTCTTCTGAGCGTCAGCGTAGTCCTGAGAGAGGATTGAAGCAAGAGCCGAACTGTTGTTGGCAGATTTGCTCATCTTGGCTGCGGCTTGGTTGTACTTACCCTGTGCTATGTAGAGATGTCCGATAGCCTCATCGAAATTGTTGGCGTTGACACCCTTGGAGATATACATCTCTGCGTCCTTGAACTGTCCGTTCTGTATGGCTATCATGCCGAGGTTGGCATTTGCTTCTGGTGCAGATGGATTGAGGCTGAGTGCCTTGCGAAGGAAGTACTGCGCATTGTCGCTGTCTCCCTTGCGGAGTGCCAACTCTCCAAGGTTGCTGAAGGCTCTGTAATCATTGGGATAGATAGAGGTGGCCTTTTTGAGTATGGCCTCCTTCTTGGCCTCTGTGTCGGCCAATATGTTGGCCGCATAGATTAGTTCTTCGAGGCTGAGTTTCTCTGCATCCTCATCAAAGAGCTGCATGATGGCATCGTCGCTGCGGCCAATGACATCATAGTTTATGACCATGCGTGCACGGCGGAGCTCAGGGAGGACTGCGTCGGCCAGTTCCTTATAGACAACAGCTATGTTGCGAATCTCTTGTTCGCGCTGCTCAGGGTCTTGATACATGGAGAGGACGCGTATGATGAGATCTTTGTCCTGAAGATTGGACTGTGAGACGAGTTCTTGGAATCCTTCCCAGTCTTCGGCAGTGTACTTGGTGTCGACATTGGTGTCAAGCTTATTCTGCTTGAGTTGCTGGTTGACATATCCTTCACTGACTTCGCCACGCTTCTCTGCGAGTTTCTCATTGAGGGCGTATGCTCCGTCAGGAGAAGCGTATGCGCTGACTTCTATATTGTTGAGCACAAGGCTCTCTTCGTCGTTCTTTATGTTGTTGAGAGTTGCGATGAAGTCCTTCACGTTTTGGCTGTTGAGTTCGCTGCCGCGGAGGTTTGCCTGTCCGATGAGGAATTTTATGGCAGCTTCCTGCTTCTTGGTGATGACGCGCTGGAAGTTATCGGGCGCTATGCCAAAGTTGGCTGTTGAGGCTGTCTTGGTGACGAGGGCGGCTGTGCACTGTATGCCATAACCAATCTTTAGAGATGGCATGTTGATGACCTTATCGCCTTTGCGCGCGTTGAACTGCATGAAGAGTTCGCTCTTCTCCATACCATCCTTGAATGGGACACAGAAGCGCATGGTGGCATGCCCTCCGTTTTTGTAGGAGATAATGGTGTTGTTGGCTTCTACCTTCTCACCCTGGAGGGTGAAAGTCTCGCCTGTGACCACATCGCCCTTCCACTTGAGCACTGGTGTGCATGTGATGACAGCTTTCTTATTGACAACTTTTGCTGGCACATTGATGCTGATGGTAGCAGGCACCTCGCCTGCCACATACTCAAGTGGGGTAGGAGATACGGCAAAGTTTTCAGCTACAAGTGCTTTTTGTTTGCCACATCCTGTGAGGAGGACTGTGGCTACTGCTGGTAGGAGCAGATAGATATTCTTTTTCATTTTATAGAGTTTAAATGGTTGTTTATCATTGTAAAAGTGTAACAGTGCCATCACCTGTCAGATGAGACAGGGCGGTGTGTCGCTCTATGAATGGGTCACATACTTCTTGCTGAGATGGCGCACGGGATACCATACAGAGATGAAGCCTACGGTGATGACTGTAGCGAAGATGAGCAATATGTCGAGTGCATGCACGCTGACAGGATATGCGTTGATGATGTAACTGCCAGAACTGCTGCCAAACCCTATGATGCCGAGTTCCTGCTGAAGGAGGCAGAGGGCGAGTCCGGCAATGATGCCGATGATAGCTCCTGCAAGACATATCATGCGCCCTTCCATCATAAAGATGTCACTTATCTGCTTGCTGTTTGCTCCAAGACTGCGCAGGGTGATGGCATCTTGCTTCTTGTCGATAATGAGCATGGAAAGTGAGCCTATGATGTTGAAGCAGGCGATTACGAGGATGAAGGTGAGGAAGATGTAGGATATTAGCTTCTCTATTTGCATAATCTTGAATGTGTCTTCCTGCTGTTCGTATCTGTCAAGGACTTTAAACTGGGAGCCAAGCATTTGGCGAATGCGTGACTTGGCTGCCTGGATGTCAATGCCTGGCTTTAGCTTGAGTTCTATGGCTGAGACGTATCCTTGCTTCTCGAAGAGGCGGCGGGCAAAGGCTATATTTGTGATGACATAGTTGGAGTCATATTTTTTCTGCTTGACGGAGAAACCTACTCCAGGAGAGTATAGCTCATCGTTGTTGAGGCTGGCAGAGGGGTCGGTTAAGTCGAGTCTTTCTCCCTTGCGTGGAGCATATACCTGCACGGGGGTGTCAAAGTTGGCTGGCAGACCAAGCTGCATTAGGAGGTTTGCTCCGATGATGCCATAGTCGAGTACGTCTACACCGAGTTCGAAGACTCCGTCACCGAAAAGCAAGTTGTCGATGTCAGTGAGCTGTTCGAAATTGTCCTCCACCCCCTTGATTGTGGCCATGGTCTGTCGGTTGCCAACCATGAGCAGGGCATTGTCTTCCAGTGTTTCAGAGTATATATCCACATCAGGACATGATTTGAGCTTCTCCAGCCCGTCAGCATCTGCAGGAATGAACTTGCCTTGAGCCGGCACCACTTTCAGCTCGGGGTCAAAAGCCGTGAAAAGTCCTGCCACCATATCTTGAAAGCCGTTAAACACCGAGAGGATGCAGACAAGAGCAGCCGTAGCTACAGCCACACCGCAGACGGAGACTCCCGAGATGATGTTAATGGCGTGGTGTGACTTCTTGGAAAGGATGTATCGCTTGGCTATATAGAATGAGAATGCCATGGGTCTTATGGAAGGAGGATGTTAATGCACTGGGAAATGCATGGCCGCACTACTGATTGAGCAACTTGTCGATGTTGTCCACGTAGTCAAGCGAGTCGTCAAGGAAGAACTTCAGCTCTGGGATGATGCGCAACTGATGGCGCTCCAGTTTGCCCAGCTCGAACCTTATCTCTGAGGCATGTTCATTGACATTGCACAGCACTTCTTCAGCCCTCTCCGAAGGAAAAATGCTGAGGTATGCCTTGGCCACACTGAGGTCGGGACTGATGCGCACGACGCTGACGCTGACGAGGAGGTTGCGTGTCTGGCGAGTTTGTGCTTGAAAAATGTTGCTCAGGTCTTTCTGTATGAGACGAGCTATTTTGTTTTGTCTTGTTGTTTCCATTGTATGAATTGGGGATTTTTTTTGTGAGAATAGCACTGATAATAGATTATAGGCATGGACTGCGCTTGTCTCGAAATGGTGGTGAGTCAAGGTTTCTTTCTTATGATGGTGAGCCCGTCTCTGAGAGGGAGGATAACTTTCTCCACTCTTTCGTCTTTGGCCACAATGTCGTTGAAAGCCATGATGCCAAGAGTCTGAGGGTCATGAGCATTTTCCTCCACGACATGTCCATCCCATAGGGTGTTGTCGGCCAAGATGTATCCTCCGGGTGAAAGGTGGTGGAGCACCATCTCGTAGTATTCCACATAACGCCGCTTGTCGGCATCGATAAAGGCCATGTCGAAAGTGAGGCCGAGACGAGGAACCACTTCCATGGCATCGCCTATGTGCATCGTGATTTTGTCGCCGTAGAGAGACCCTTGAAACCATGGCAGGGTGAAGTCCTCCTGCTCATCGTTGATTTCAACCGTATGTAGGTGTGCTCCATCTTCAAGCCCTTCGGCTATGCACAGACCTGAATAACCTGAGTAGGTGCCGAGTTCAAGCACCATCTTGGGGCGAATCATGCCGACAAGCATCTTAAGCAATCGCCCCTGTACATGTCCGCTGGCCATGCGCCCATAGAGAAGGTGCAGCTGTGTGGCGCGCCAAAGACGATGCATGTAATCGCTCTCACGGTCAATATGCTGGACGATGTATTCGTCTATCTTTTCTGACTCTGTCATGAATGTCTATTGCGATGTGATTGGAAAAAGTGGACGAAAGATTGGCTGAGACGTGAATCATCTGCTCTTGGCAAGGAGAGCTTCCACTCCCAGCCTGTAACTGTCAAGGCCAAATCCGCAGATGACTCCGAGGCAGGCGCAGCTTATCATTGACTTGTGGCGGAACTCCTCGCGGCTATGCACGTTGGATATGTGCACCTCCACTACTGGAGCCTTGATGCCACGGATAGCATCTTGGAGGGCTATGCTTGTATGGGTGTAGGCGCCAGCGTTGAGCACTATGCCGTCCCAGTCGAATCCCACCTCATGAATCTTGTTGATCAGCTCACCTTCGATGTTGGACTGATAATAATCAAACTTCACATCAGGGTAGCGCGCAGCAAGCTCGTCATAGTATTCAGCAAAGCCTCTTGACCCGTAGATACCCGGTTCTCTCTTCCCGAGCAGATTAAGGTTTGGACCGTTGAGTATAAGTATTTTCATGCTGTCTTCTGTTGTTTGAGATGACACAGGATTTCCCAGTGTCAGTGCCTATTGTTGATATAGTTATCTAATAAAAATGCAAAGGTAGTTTTTTTTTTCTTATCGTACAAGGAAAGATATGGTATTTTCTCGATAGTCCCACATTTATATTACAAAGAACAAAAAAAACAACTAAGTATAGGATTCTATCCTTTGCTTTAGCTTAACCTTCTTTCTTCATGGCGCAGGATTTCCAAAGTGAGCATTGGAAATCCTTCTAGCTGCTCCTTGGGAGCTTGCTCCCAAGGAGCAGCTAGCTAGCGGAATTATTTTTATCAAGAGTCAATAGTCTACTTCTCAATATTCCAGTCCTCTATCGTGCGCCTCTCGGCATCGTGCTCATTTCTGACTATCCTGCTCACTTCACAAAATAAATTCATACAGCGAACATCTTCGTGCACGTCTTATTATCATAAAGGACGCTTCTTCATTGTCAAAGGCATGAAGAAGACCAGCGGGAGCATGCTGAATGTTAGGCCTCCTATCGTGCCAACTGCCAAAGAAAACCAGAAAGGCTGTTCGTCTGGACCATCAATGAGGAATGGAATCATGCCAAGCACTGTTGAAAAGATGGTCAGCATGATAGGCACAATCTTATGGTTGAAGGCACGTATGAAACGGCCTGATTGACGGTATTCGCAGATGATGTAGATGCCAGCATTTACGGTCAGTCCGCATAGCATCACCATGGCAGCGAAACCTCCGGTGCCAAAGGGTACGCCTGTCAGCCAATATGTCAAAAACAGTCCTATGAATGAGGTGGGTATGAGCAGCACTACTGTTAAGGCTTGCATGAGGCTCTCGAATAGCATGGCGCATATCCAGAATATTATTACTGCAATGAGTCCTATCAACCAATACTGCGTACCTTCATCATTACCAAATCTGAAATCCCTGTCGAGGCAGCGGAAACCTACAGGGAAGGAATTGTCGAGTTTCTCCCTCACCTGCTTGATGTAGCGGCTTGTGTAGGAATATGAACCGAGCACATTGAATGCTATGCGCAACACGTACTCTTGCTTCTCTCGGGGAATGCAGTTTTTAGCCTCTCGCCTGTTCACCAGCATGAAGTCGCTGGGGCGCACATCTCTGTCGCCTATCTTGACATACGAATTTTCCAACTGCCACAGGTCGAAGGATTCTGTATCTGTAGGGCGAACCACGGCGCGGGTCTTCAATGCTTGACGCGCAGCTTTCCCCTGTCTCCTGATACTGATGTCACCTGCGTCAGTCTCTGCCAGCATGCTGCGGAGAGATGAGTATATTGCTCCAGGCGTTACGCTGTCCACTGCCAGCATCCTTTTGTCATATTCCATGTAAACCTCTTCTTCCTGCCGTTCATGTCCTGGAGTCTCTATGGCTATGTCCGTCACGCGTGCATTGCGCCTAAGCACCTTGCACAAGTCCTCCGCATAGCGATAGAGGCGGTCATAGTCATAACCAGCAATCTCAATACTGTTAGCTCTGTATTGCAGATTGAGAGAATTGCTGAATCCGCGGTCGCTAACCCCGTATGTGCTCCAGTCTGCACCGCCAATGGTGATGACTTTGCCTATGACCTTGTTCTCAAGCAGGTAAGGGAAACCTGTGTGCAGAGCATCTTCCTTGAAAGACACATCTATCGAGGCTCCCCATGGACTGACATTTGTCTCATACCGCTTTATCTCATCAAATTGAGAGAGAAAGGCCTCGACGGTCATCACCTTGTCGTTCAGTTCATGCACACTGCCCCCCAATGGCATGCGAGCACGTATGTGCAGTCTCATCTCCTCGTTTTTAGGCTTATAGGAGTTTGTATCAAGGCAATCGATGAAGAGTATCAGAGCGCCGGCGAATGCTCCTGCAAAGACCAGCAGGAATGCCCACCGCCATATCTTGTGTTGCGCAATGCCGATATACTTCTCATAAACTCGTGTCACCTTAACGGTGCGTCTCATGCTTCTCATGCTGTGCGCCATGCGGTTGCTGTAGTGCCAATTAGCCACCAGCGCAGGAGCAAACAGCAAAGCTACCACAAGAGCCACAGTGAGATTGACCATCACGATGATGGAGAAATCCTTTAGGTCATGACGCAGATTTTCTGGCAGCCAGAAAACCACGACAAGCGAACCGATGGTGGTCAGCATGGCAGCCAAGATGCCAAGAAACGCCTTTCTGTCACGGTAATAGCTGTAGTGATCCACCATCACTATTGTGGAGTCAATGATGATGCCGAGCGACACGGTGATGCCTGCCATGGAGAATGGATGCAGGCGCAGGTCGAGAAGCCAGTATGCTATCACAGCTATCAAGATATTGGCCGCAAGGGTGGAAGCTATGATGGAAAGGTACTTCCAGCTGCGGCCGCTGCTGAGCCAGACGAACAACAGGAGGATGGCCAATGTAATGGAAGAACGAGCCACAAGAGTATTGAACTCCGACAGTTGTTCCTCAGCCCTGTCATACGTCAGTTTGAATGTGAGCGAAGGGCATTCCGCCATTCCCTTCACCCTTTCGGCTGTCTTCACGATGCTTGCATCCTTGTCAGCATATACATTTATGTAGATGGTGTTCATGCCATTCATCCTGTAGTAACTGCCGGGCTTCTTTTGGCGCAGTGTACACGAAGCGAGGTCGTTGAGATAGACAATCTTTCCGTCCACCGTTTTTACAGGCATCTTCTCCAGGCCCATATCTTCCTTTGTAGTGTAAAGGAGCAGCGGAACGATAATCCTACCCTCTTCCTCGCTGATGCTTCCCACGATGTCCTCGCGTCCCGCAAAACTTCTCACGGCTTCGGCGATATCCCAGCCGCTAATGCCGTATGTGGCGAGTATGCGGGCATCGTAGGCTATCTCCATATACTGGCTTGTGCCACCAGAGACATCCACATGATGCACACCTTCCACGCTTTCCATCTTGGGCTTCACCTCGCGTTCCACCACCTGCCTTATCTGTTCATCAGGCATGTCAGCGTTCACCTGATATGTCAGCACATGCTTCACGGCATCATCATCGCCACGTCCCGTGTCTATCTCTCCTCCTGACAGAGAAGGATAGGACATGTCATTGGGCAGCTTGCTTCTCATCTGCCGTAGCAATGAGGCAATTTCAAACTTCACCGATGAGACATCAGCCTGTTTCTTCAGTTGCACCGTGACACGCCCTGAGCCAAACTCGCTCACTGACGACACGCTCTCCACTCCCCTCACCGATGACACCAAGGCCTCTATGCGTGATGTCACATTCTGTTCTACCACCTTTGCGGCCTTACCTCCCCACCAATAACTTATGGTCAGAGTCTTGCCCTGTTCGGGACGAGGTTCGCTGCCTATGTCGAGTTTCCCTGTCAAGGCTATTCCTATCACCATAAGTAGGCACATGGTGAGTAAGATTGAAAATGAATGTTTCATGATTTCCTGCGATAGGTGATATAATACATTAGAGGCACAAAGAACAGGCTGACAAGCGTACCTGCCACCATGCCCACAATAAGAGTGAGAGACAGAGGATATTGCAGGGCTGAGCCCATGTCTCCTCGATGCAAGAATGGGGCTATGGCAAGGATTGTCGTCAATGAGGTCATCACGATAGGTTTTAGCCTCATGTGTCCAGCCGTCACAACAGCCTTGATGAGCGGCATACCTGCGCGTCTCAGGTTATTGATGGTGTCGATTTTCAAAATGGAGTCATTGATGATGATGCCACTCATTACAACGAGACCTATCATCGACATGAGGTTAAGAGACTCGCCCATGACGAACAATACAGCCATAACCACGCAGACATCAATGACCACCTCGGTCAGGATGATGCCCGGTTGTACCAGACTCTCAAACTGGGCAGCCAAGATGAAGTAAAGCAGCAGTATGGACACAAGCAGGATGAGTGCCAGTTCTTCAATCATCTCCCGGCTGGCGAAATAGTTGCCTTTAAATGCAGCTTTCAAGGTGCGTCCCATATCCTTCTCGCTTGCCTCCTCCACTGCTTTCATGCGCTTCACTATGTCTGCCACGTCCGCATCTTCAGCGTGCTCAATCCTTATCGGCGCATAATCACCTTCGTTGCTCCAGTTTAGTCGCTTGTAGTCCTCCCCCTTGGATGGAGTCAGGAGATACATCAGCGGCACTTCCACCCCGTCTCCGTTAGTGATGGTATGCGTCAGCAAGCGTGCGCTTTCTTCCCCACCCCTCTGCAGGTCGGCAGACATGCCAGAGGCAGCAGACATCACCACGGGCACATTCTCGCCGCCGCTGCTTATATCATACACATGGCTACTGCTCAGCAACTGCTTTAGCCTGTCATACAGCTGCTGATAAGTCACCTTGTAATAAGCCATCTGTTCGGGATCTGCCGCATAGCGGATATTAGCCTCTGCCGCTACAGGCTGGATGCCCAGATGAGGATATTCTCCCCGGAGCACATCCGTAACTTTGCGTGCCTCAGAGACAGAAGGGCGGCCGCCATCCTTAAGGCACAGGCGCACTTCCAAGTCAGGCATGTCTGTGGAGAAAATCATGTCAAAGACACTCGCCGCTATTCCGTATTCCACTTTCGCCTCTGGATAATGCTCAGCCACGTATGACTGGAGGGCAGTCTTGATGCTGTCAAGAGACTCTTCCGAACGAGCTTTCATATAGCACACAGCCTCACTGCCTGTGATGTCTTTAGTGTGCGGAAGCATGAAGTCCTGTATTCCAGCCATCACCGTGTTAGCCTCCAGACTTTGGCTCACAAGTTCCATCATGGCCTGCATGCGCTGACTGTTTTCCTCAGCCGTGATGCCTGCATTCCAGTCCACATACATGAGCGCGTCGTCATGTTCAATCTCTGGCATTCGCTCTTTGCGCATGATAGGGAATATAGCCATGATGAATAGCACGCATGCTGCAAATCCTGCCAGCACCGCTTTCTGGTGGCGGAAGCAGCAAGACAGCACACGCTCATACACACGCATCAAGCCTTCGTTTATCTTTGTGTTGATATTATCCCTCCTGCGTTCATGGCTATGCTCTTCAATCTGAGCCATGTCACCATTTTCCCTGAACATCGTATAATAGTACACAGGCACCACCATCGATGCCACAAACAAAGAAGCGAACAATGCTATGGTGACGCCCATGGCCTGGTCATAGAACAATGCGCCAGCCGTGCCACTCAGAAATATCAGCGGCACAAAGACAGAGCATGTCGTCAAGACGGATGAGAGCATCGGCATAAACACTTCCTTCACTGCCGACACCACATTGCCGTCATCACATCGCCCCTTCTGCCTTATGTTGTCAATCACGATGATGGCATTGTCCACAATCATACCCACCCCAAGTATCAGTCCAGACAGGGAAATGATATTCATCGATATGCCTATCACATAGAAGCACAACAAGGTTAGTATGAGCGATAAGGGGATAGATATAGTCACAAGCAGAGGCATCTTCCATCCACCCAGGAAAACGAACAGCACGAAGCAGGCCATCACAGCACCCATAACAAGATTCCACTCCAAGTTCTCCATGCTGTAAGACAGGAGGCGTGTCTGGTCGCGCGTAACCTCAAAATTCAGATTTGGATAGTCTCCCTTCATCTCGTCAATCAGACTCTCTATGTCACTCTGCAGGTCTGCCATCTGAGCGTCATTCTGTTTTATGACAGCCAGAGTGACAGCATCCTTTCCTCCGCTTCTCACTGTGCCATTGCGCGGAGCCGGCATTTCTTCCACACTGCACAGTTCTTTCAGCTGCACCAGTCTTCCCCCATGGCGAAGGTATATGTCCTCAATATCTGCCACGGAGAGTATCTGAGAGTCAAAATGGATGCTGTAGCGATAGATGCCGTCACGTATGCTCAGAGCCTCCAGGATGATATTGTTGTCGTTGATGGCATTCTCTATGTCGCGATTGCTCAGTCCCAGCGCAGACATCTTTGCGCCGTCGGGCTGCACGATGATCTGTGTGCCCACCATACCGCTCATGTCCACCATTGCCACCTCTGGCAACTGCTCTATGCGTTTGCTTATCACATTCTTCGCCAGCCTGCTCATCTCGTGCATGGGCACAGCCTCTTCTGACGATGTGATGTCAACATAGAAGGCAGGTATGTCCAACGCTCCCATCTTCATCACCTTGGGGCGTTCCATCTCCTTGGGCATAGAATTCATCGCACGGTCAATCTTCTCGTTCACCTCTATGAAGATGAGCGACATGTCGCTGCCTGGTTCGAAAGACAGCGTTATAGTGCCACCGTCAAGACGTGATGATGATTCAATGTTCTTCAGCCCTGCCACCTGCGAGAGCTGTTGGCGCATAGGAGTAACCATGCGTTGTTCCACCTCTCTGGCAGACGAGCCAGGTGATGACATCTGCACCGTAATGTGAGGAATGTCAATGTCGGGCATGAGTGATACTGGTATCCTGCCAAGAGCGAGGATGCCAAGGGTCACAATGGCGATAAGAGCCATCGTGACTGCTATGGGGCGATGAATAATAGTCTTTAGCATTTTCAACGGGTATTCTATATAAAGGGGTGTATTCTTTCTTAAGGGGTGTTCTATAAATTAGTATTTTGTTTTTATTGGGGTGCATCTTTCCGCTTGGTCGATTTTGGCCTCTCACTTCCATCTGTCTCTTTTGTATTTAGTCACGATGCCCGCATCGCTCCTTCTTTCAAAAAAGACATCTGCTGCGTGATAGTCTCAAAATCGCCTCAAGCTAATTTATAGAACACCCCTTAATCCCTCGCAATCCTGACTTCGGTATCATCTGCAAGATTGAGATTGCCGGAGATGATGACGATGTCGCCTTCGTGCAGATCTGTCTCTTTCTTGGCGCAGCCAGTGATAGCAAAACTTGTCAAGTTGCTGTATACGATGTCTACGTATGTCCATACGGAGCGGCTGCTCTTTGTGTCATACAAGAACACCACATGGTATCCGTCGCGCTCCACCACAGCCTCTTTAGGCACTATCATCATGTCAGGCACAGAGTTCTCTATGATGACCCTTACGTTCATACCGTCAACCAATCTCCCGTCCGCATTCTTTATTCGGGCCATAACCTTGACGAGACCCTTGTCATCTACCGTCGGGTTCACCTCAGTCACCGTGCCTTCAAAGACATCCTCTTCATGCACAAATGGAGACACCTTCACCCTTGTTCCCTTCTGCACCGATGTCAGTTCCGCTTCGAGGATCTTAAACTCCACGTCAAAAAACGAGTCATCTATAAGCGTGCAGAACTTATCGCCGCGCTGATGGGGGCGAGCCACCAAGTCCGCTATGCGTCCGCTGAAAGGAGCTGTCAACCTGCAGTCCGCCAAGGCCGTCTTGGCTGTTTGCACAGCATACTTTGCCGAATAGTAGCCTGAGGTGACCTCCGCTCTTCTCAGCACATCAGATGGCACATGCTGGCTCCATTCCTCGCCAGAAGCCGATGACACATCATAACCTAAGCCGATAAGCTTATCTTGCAGCTCAACAGTCAGGCGTTCCAAGTCATGGCGAGCCTTGTCAAGTTCCATGCTTCTGTCTCTTGTGTCCGACACGGCAAGCAGCTGGCCTTCACTCACACGCTGACCGTTTTGCACATTCACGCTTTGCAATATGTCGCCAGACCTTGGACACATCAGCTCTGCCTTGCGTATAGCAGCCAAGCGTCCGTTGCAGAGCACCTGTTTCTGAAAGGTCTGCAGCGAGAGCGACAATGTGTCGACCTCTGCCACAGCCTGTTCCTGCTGGGCAAACGGATTGCTGACTTCTTCTGTTTTCTTCTCGTTTTGGCACGCAGCCATTGTCAGCAAAAGTGCTGCAGCTATCAATAATCTTGTCTTCATTGTTTCCATTTTATACTTTTGTCAATAATTGCCACCATGACTATAATGGCTATCATAGCTATTCCAGCTATCACTTCAATAATTTCTCAAAGTCCACCGTTATGTCTGTGTTGCTCACCCAGTCATAGAGCGTGGACTGCCGCAATGAATAATAGTCGTTCCAAAAGGTCTTCAGTTGTGATATGTACTGCGCCTTGGCAGACTCCAGTTCCTGCTGGGCTGTGTTGAGGTCAGTGACAGACACCGTTCCAGCCTCAAAGCGTCGGCGCATGATGCCATAGCGTTCCTCCGCTATTTCCTGCGCCCTCATGGCGTCACGGCAAAGGGAAGGCTGCGAGTTGAACTGAGTCACCTTTCTCCTCAGCTCTTCCTGATAGTCCTGATGCGCCTTCTCCAGTTGGGTCTTCGTGACCTCCATCTGCGCCTTGGCCATCTTCACCCGTCCTTTGCTCACCCCCCAGTCAAAGATGGGCAGGGAGAGAGTGAGCCCCACAATCTCGTTGTCTCGCAGATTGGTATAAGCCGACTTAAAGCTGTTCGCCGTTTGAGTGAAACCTATCTGTCCGTTGAGCGTCATCTGCAATCCCCTGTTGGCCTTAGCCTGTGCAAGTGCCTTTTCCGCTTCAAGCATCTGCAGCTTCTGCTCATAACTGTGTGAAGAGTTGGCTATGGACTTCTGCACCACAAGGTCTGTGCTGATGATGATGTCGGGTATAACAAGCGGTGCTTGCAGCTCAACCTTATCATAACTGTTCACACGCAGATAGGAGAACAGGTCATACATGGCATTCTCCAAGGAGAGCATGTCATTGCGAACAGAAACACGCGCATTGATGAGGGAAAGCTCCATCTGCAACACCTCACTCTTTGTCGTAGTGCCAAGCTCCAGCCTCCTGCCTGCCACGACATACAGCGCCTCACGGTCAGCCAGCGATGAGCGGCTCTGCTTGTAAGCCGACTGGGCAGACAGCACCTCAAAATATAGTCTTGTGACCTTCACCGCTATGTCCTGCATGGATGAGACATACTTCTTCTGTGCCATCTCATATTCCACAGGAGCAGTCTTCTTCTCCCATTTGAGAGAGTTGTAAGCTCGCAGAGGCTGGGTGTAGCTGATGCGCATTGGCTGCGAATTGTAGGTTTTCTCATTGTAGGTGAACTGATCCAGCCTATACAGGTAAGACTGCAGCGACACAGTACCGCCAGTGGCTACAATCTCTTGGTCAACAGAGAGCGTGAGCGAGTTGGACATGGAATTGTTATCCACGTATGCCACACGCCCGTCATCAAAGTTGCGAGTTTCCACTATCGAGTGGTCAAAATTGGCTATGCCGCCTCTCAAGTTTACGGCAGGAAGCAACTGCGCTTGGAAAGACCTGTAGGTCCAGTAGCTCGCCATAAAAGAATAGCGTGCTAACTGCGCATCGAAGGAATTTTCCTGAGCTATGCGTATGGCATTGTCAAGAGTCAGCGGTTGAGCGGCTGCGGAGGCTGAGGCTGCGCATGCCACTGCGGCAGCGATAATTTGCGTTAATTTGTGTCTCATTATATATGTGAACTGACTAAGGTTTTTACTTTTCAACTAAGCCCCATTATTCAAGCATCTTAATTCCGATGCCATTGTGGCAAAGTCAACAAAATTACTCATAATAT
Organism: Bacteroidaceae bacterium; assembly: GCA_036303125.1. Lineage (GTDB taxonomy): Bacteria > Bacteroidota > Bacteroidia > Bacteroidales > Bacteroidaceae > Minthosoma. Next base: position 2,690 of record JAXJBE010000018.1, on the reverse strand, counting down.
TTATAACAGCCAAACTATTCATCAAGAATCAATAAAATAATCTTATCAGGCAACAAGTTCTATCTTATATGCTATTTTATCACTGGGTGTCAACTATCTTGCTGGCTGCCTTCTGCATTTCCCTTGTGGCGGCAGACTCAATCTTGGGTTTTATCCGCAACAGCCTCAATGCAGCCTCGTGGGCTTTTCCTTTGTCGCCATGCTCGTCATACATCATCATCTGCTGGTAGAGAGGATACAGCCGGTTGGGCATCACGGCAAAAGCATGCTCATAAGATTGAGCAGCCAAGTCAGCATACCCCTCGTCTCTGTAGTTGTTGCCCATGATTATATAGAACATCGGATCCGCACTCACGAGAGTTCCTTGGCGCAAGACAGCATTGCTGTCTCTATAGCGCCTTTCCCCCCTCAGTGTTTTAGCAAAGTCAAACAGATACTGGGGATTATCCGTTTCATAAGGCAGCAGCTCGTAATAGTCCTCAAGAAAAGCCGCATTCTGCATCCTTGAGAAGACGCTCACGCCTTTGTCCTGTTCTGCGCGATAAACGACCTCTCCTTTCAGACACCAGCAGAAGGCAATGGTAATCAAACACGCAAAAGCACATCCCACCCTGCCTATACGCAAGCATAACGACGCTTTATTCACGGATTCACTCCATGCAAATACCAAAGCTACGATTATCTTGTATGGAAGCAATTCAAAAGGATATGAAAACATCGAGAAGATAAGCAATGAGAGCATTGCCATAAACAGCGGCATACTAACTTTGCTCAACCTCCACATGGCCACGACCGTGAGGCACACGCATAACAACGCACCGACGACTCCTTGCTCTGCGAGTATCTTTATCAGCGAATTGTAAGCATAATCCGCCACACCCGCTGAATCAAACATGCAGCTATCAGGATTTGCCTTCCACATCTCAGCAATACCCTCAGCGCAAGCATGGCAGAATCCTCCCACACCCACTCCAAGCCATGGTTCATGCCACCATGAAGTAAGCATAGCCATCCATATCAGTGTCCTGCCATCAGCAGAACCCTGTTTCAGAAAATAGAAACCTGCCGCAAGAACCACCAATGCACCCCATACCAACCATCTGTACCTCCAATATCTCTTTCTGAATATCCATAAGGCGCACACCCCGAATCCCACAAGTGCCGCACGGCTCCATGTGGCAGGAAGCACCAGAAGAGGGAGATACAGCACTATCAGCATTAAATAATTGCCAATCCTGCTATCACAGCTATTCCTGCTATCATGACATTTTGCACAGAAAGACTTGCGGATAACATCAAGCAAACTCTTGAGGCACGACGGTAGAACATGCCTTGCAGATGGTAAACAGCAAATGTCGATAGTTGCCGCCATCATAAGATACGCCGAGTAAGGTCCGGGATTCTGAAACGTGCCAGTAAGCGCAAATAGATGATGTCGCCCCTGTCCTGTAAACAACTGCGACACTCCAATTATTGCCTCATAACATCCAAACACCACAATGCCTGCGCACAGCGCCCATGCTTGCACCTTTGTATCATGAAGCATTATCCTCAACACCACATATAGCATCACCATCTCCATCGTCTGCAACCATTCTTTTGCACACGGATACTCTGCACCTACCCATACTCTGCCAATATAATACAAAGTCCATACCGCCACGAGTCCATCCGTAATAGTAAACCTGCATGGTTCCTTTGAACAGAGAATGCCAAGCACGCCCACTCCACCTATTATCGGAAGAGCAAAGCAGAGCCACACATCTGTTTCTGTCCACCGTATCTCTAAAGGTTGAACAGTCAACCATAGAAGGAACACGATAAGCAATACGTGCAGCAATGTATATATAAGTGTATATATGTGTGTCTTTATCATATATGCAAGTTGTTTATTAGTCACACTCCCGTCCTTCTCATGTCAGATGGAAGTGACCATTACAAAAACTATCTCCCAAAGTAATACACGACATTTCTTATTTAAAATCACATATAATTAGCAACGGATTATCATCTAAGCTAAAGGATTTATACAAATCCCTCATTTCTTCATTTGTATAATTTATCCCCCTCTCTTCACAAGTTTTCACATAATCGATAATTCTTGCGGGATTCACCATTTCTATAAACAATCCCTTTGAACCGCATACAGGAGTAAAAACAGGAGTTGAAAAAGCGATATCAGAAATATGCATGTCACTGTAGATTTCACCTTTCAATGTATTGGGGTTAACAATGTAATATTTGTATATGTTAGTATTAAACATCAGCAAAGAATCTGTATGGCAGATATTTGTTATACTATAGATTCTGTCTCTATTCTTTTCTGCGAATTCCTTTGGACACATATCTTTTGAAGATTTGAAATCAAACCATTTCCCGTCAAAATCTATTTCCCAGGCCTTTTCTACTTGCCCGTTTTTCAACATATATATATGATTATCAAACGGCATACTCAAACAACAACATTCATTAGAACTCGTCATGAATTTTCCAATACTACCAACACCATTAACGATGCTCTTCTGTTCTAACAAAACATTGTATGCAGACCAGTCTCCTTTAGCATAGCTACGCAATTCTACTTTTACATCATTGTAGTCAGAAATGTCATAAGGTAAGTTCTATTAATTCATAAATTCGAGTGGAAGCCGTTCCGCCAGACTCAATCTTTCGGAAACAGTCGCTCATCT
>JAXJBE010000017.1:0-1667 GCA_036303125.1 Bacteroidaceae bacterium | reverse complement strand
TTTCACGCTCCACTCGAAGATGCCGGCTGACTTATCAGCTGGCAATTCTACTTCGAGCTTGAGAGCTGTGGTTTTTACAGGCTTGAAGTTTACGGTGCACGCACTACCCTTTTCGGTAGGATAGTTGTCGGCATCAGCAACAGGAGCCCATGAGCCATCGGCAGTCTTATAGTATACCTTCCAGCTCTTTGGCAATGAGCAGCCACCCCAAGGCTGGTCGTCAAACCAGTAGGTGGTGCAGCTCTTTACTTCTGCTGCCTCGTTGAAAGTATATGATATCCATTCTGTAGAAGCCTTCTTTGGCCACCAATGAGTGTAAGGAACCGAGCGGTCGTCGGCATTCATTGGTACCAAACGGTCGTTGAGGCTCTCTATGGCAGGCATCTTTGAAGAGGTCTCTATCTTGCTTGTGGAAGCCAATGTTGCTGGCAACGCAGGTGTTGTAGCCTTCATGTCCTGTGGCAACCATACCTTCATGTCACCGCTACCGCGATGGCACCAAGCATAGTAAGGGATGAGAGTGAGACGAACATCCTTTGTGGCAAGGCGACCATTAGCATCGAATCTGAGACATTGAGCATCGGTGGTGAGGGTCTTCATATTGATTTCCTTGTAGGCATGGAGCTTAGCCTTGCTGTCAGCAGGGATGAAGTTGTCGAGCGCCATGGTGCCGAGAGTGAACTTAGGTTCCTGGTTGAGGATAACGGTCTTGATATCAAACTTGTTGTCTGGCCATTCTGCGCAATATACCAATGGACCACGCTCTACTTCAACCATACCACGGTCGGCTTCCACATTGTTGTTAGCTCTAACGGTGCGAGCCTCCATATCGAAGTGAACTTTCACTACGTCGCCCTTCTTCCATTTTCTATCAATCGTGAAATAGCCATCTTCGGTGAGCTTGGCATTGCCTATTTCTTTGCCATTTATGGTGATACTAAAGCCTAATCTTTTACCGTCGCTATAGCTGTAGAGGTTTGTTGGCACTACCTGTCCCTTAACCCATCCTGGAATACGAATTTTCATAGCGAATTTGCCTGCGCTATTCTTATCGATATTGATGCGGATATCGCCATCGTAAGGATAGCCTGTGTGCTGAGTAAGGGCAACAGTCTTGCCTGCAATTTTGAGCTGAGAAGAATTGCTGAGGAAGAGGTTTACGTAGAGGCTTCTGTCCTTAACTGCGTATACATAGCCTGGCAATGAAGGGATGAAGCGGCAGATGTTGCTTGGGCAACATGCGCAACCAAACCAAGGTTGGCGCTGATGCTGACCGCGCGACTCCAATGGGTTAGGATAGAAGAAGCCACCGCCATCGAGCGATACGCCACTAATCAAACCATTGTAGAGGCTGCGCTCCAATACATCATAATATTTAGATTCGCCATGGAGCAAGAACTGACGATAGTTGACATATACATTACCTATAGCAGCGCAGGTCTCGCAATAAGCACTCATGTTAGGCAACTCATAGTTTTTGCCAAAGGCTTCGCCATTAGATGTTGCACCGATACCGCCGGTGATATATAGCTTCTTGGTAACGATGTTGTTCCAGATGTTGTCGATGGCATGGATATATGCTGAGTCGCCTGTGAGAGCTGCAACATCTGCCATACCAGCATACATATATGCTGCACGAACGGCATGACCTACAGCCTCGTCTTGGT
>JAXJBE010000016.1:0-5825 GCA_036303125.1 Bacteroidaceae bacterium | reverse complement strand
GTGCCGAAGGGGCCGGGGATGAAGCCTGTGCCGCCTTCAACGATGGGGTTGAAGGTGTCGATTGTGCGCACACCTGTCTCGAGCAGCTTGAATGGTCTCGGCTTCTCCTTGTAGTTTGTCATGGCGAACTTGACGGGCCAGCGCTGCACCATGTCCACCTTGATTTCTGTGCCGTCGGCCTTGGTGAGGACGGCTATGGTGTCGTGAATCTTGTAGTTGCCCTGCGGTACGATGCTCTTGACCACGGCTTTTCCTTCCATCTGGAATGGAGCCATTATCTTCAGCTTCTGTGAGTTCTCGATGACTTCGCCGAGCCATGCCGAGCTCTCCACCTCGTCGCCCGCCTTGGCTATGGGTGTGAATCCCCACTCGCGGTCTGCGTCGAGAGGCTCGGTGTACTGTCCTCTCTTGAGGAAGACGCCGTCCATCTTGTCAAGGTCGTTCTGCAGACCGTCATAATTCTTTGAAAGCATGCCGGGGCCGAGCTGCACCTCAAGCATGTGGTCGGTAAATTCGGCGGTAGCGCCTACCTTGAGTCCGCGGGTGCTCTCAAACACCTGGACATAGACATCGCTTCCTACGACCTTGATGACCTCGCTCATCAGCTTGTCGCCGCCTGTCTCTATGTAGCAGATTTCTCCCTGCTTCACAGGTCCGTCGACGGAGAGGGTCACCATGTTGGCAATAACGCCACTTACTGTTCCTTTTGTCATATATGTGTCTTTTCTATTTTTATTCGTTTAGAAGGGGCTGTCCGTTTAAGCACTGCACAAAACAAGTTGCCGCGCGAAGATTGGCATCCGCGCAGATGCCGCCCCCACCCTTTTTTATTTTCTCGTGAACTCTTCCGGCACCTTGGCCACACTGCGCAGGTCGTCGATGATTTGCCTGAAGGCCTGCTGACCTTTCTCCACGTCGAGCCTTTCCCAGCGCGCAAGCATGTCGAGCTTGCAGAGGTAGGCGAAGACGGCATCGACAGAGAAGCTCTCGAAGAATGTCTGTTCGTCGAGCCACAGCCATTTGAAGGCATCAATCTTTTTCTCCTTCTCCACGGGGTCTTGGCAGTCGACAATCTTCATCAGGTCTGCCACGTAGTCATATTCGAGCATCAGATTGAAGTCCCTGGTGTTGTTTGTCAGAATCATCTCCGTCACCTCATTGTCGCCGTGGATATAGTCAGCCACGCTCCACCCGTTCTTGCGGGCAAGCATGGCGGTGAGTATGTTGGTGATGTCGAGGTTGAGCTGATACCATTGGCGCACCATCTCGCTGGGACAGGTATTGATGGCATAGTCATAAAACTTGTAGAGCATGTCGTCCTTGGGGAAGTAGCCAGCCTTGTCCTTGTTGTAGGCATAGGCGCGGACATATTCGCTGAGAAACGCAGGATAGCGGTGCACGTTGAAGTTCATCTCTGTGGCCGAGGTGTAGAGGTCGGCGTACTGTTCGGCGGTCATGTTGCCCCTCTCCGTCAACTCGGCCTGCGGATTCTTCAGCAGCTCCACGATGTTGAGGCAGTCCTTCTGAAGGAAGAAGTACGAGATGATTTTCTTGTCCTTGTCAGACATGACCTCATCCAAGGCTTCCCTCATCTCTTCCATGCTGACGCTGCCAGCAGTGTCTTCAAGGGTTATATCGGGCAGTCCTGCCATTAAACAATAGTAATTTCCCATTATATCAGAGTGTCGTATTGTTGACTTGTGTTCTTATTTGCAGACGTCTCCTTATGGCAGAAGCCTTAGAATATCATCTGCACGAGTTGCGGTCGGAGGAAATTCTTGAAGTACTCTTCAAACTCAGCCTCGCCGAAGTTCACCTTGTAGGCTCCGTCCTTAGGCTCGACAGCGAAGAGAGCCTTCTGGCCGTTGACTTGCTTGATGGTCACTCCCTTGTCGAGCAGCTCCTTTGCCTTCTTGGCGAAGAATGACTTCAGGCCTTCGGCATCGGCTGTGGAGATGACCATCTCCTCGCCAGCTCCCCATTTCTCGGCCATCTTGAGCATAAACTCGTTCATGAAGTCCTTGTTGCCCACGGCTTCAGACACAGCCTCCTTCACGGCCTTGTCACACACCACATTGGCTATCTCACCCTTGAGCGCGTTGACAGCCTGGGCTGCATACATCTTAATCTCGTTTTTGGTGTTGGCTTCGATGCCTGCGGCAGCCTTCTTGGCGGCAGCCTCCATCTCCTCTGCCTTGGCCTGAGCCTCGGCTATGATCTGCGCTGCCTTTTCATTGGCTGAAGCTATGATTTTCTCAGCTTCTGCATTTCCTTTTTCTACTCCTTCAGACAGGAGTTTCTGTGTGAGTTCTTGAATCTTTTCCATCTTATATGTCGTTTTGTTAATTCTTTCGGGTTAGCTTTTTCAATCGAATGACAAATTAACGAAATTATTCTGACATGAGAAAACTATGAAGCCTATATTTTAATGTTACTCGTCAAAATAATCATTGTTCTCAACTTTTTGACCATGTCTGACAACACCCGTAGTGTATTTTTTGTATCTTTGCAACTTTAAAACAGTCACTGCAACCATTCCATGATTACAACATGTTCAGCCCATCCAGACTCAAGAATGTTTAGAGACACCCCATCGGCTATGAGAACTCACAGCGTGCCAGCACTTGCATCACAGTTGCTGGCCAAAGTTCTGTTGCCATGGCTCTTCTTCCTCGCTTCCGCCGCCTGCTTCTCAGCCGAGCCCGTCGAGGATGAACTCAAGACGCTGCGCGAGTGGCGCGCGGCAGTGGTGGTCAGCGAAGAGGCCGTCACGCGTTTTTCCCTCGACTCATGTTTCCTTGCCATGCCTGTGCCAGAGGAAGTGCGGACGAGGATGAGAGGAAAGTCATACAAGCAAGGGTGCAGAGTTGCCATGGAGTCTTTGCGCTACCTCCGTCTCCTCCACCGCAACAAAGATGGCCAGCCCCAGACGGGAGAGATGGTGTGCCACAAAAGCGTGGCGGCCAAGCTCGTGGCGATTTTCCGCGAGCTATATCTCAATGGCTACAAGATTGAGCGCATGGTGCTGATAGACGAATATGACGCTGACGACACGAGAAGCATGACGGCCAACAACACTTCGTGCTTCAACTACCGCCCCGTGGCCGGCACATCAAAGTTGTCCAAGCACTCCCAAGGCCTTGCGGTAGACATCAACCCGCTCTACAACCCCTGCCTCCACGTCCGCACAGGAAATGTGGAACCGCCAGCTGGCGCAACCTACTCCACTGGGCGCACCCGTTCACGCCGATGTCCCCTGCCGCTCATCAATACAGACGACCTGTGCTACCGCCTCTTCATCCGCCACGGCTTCATCTGGGGAGGAGCGTGGCGAAGCATCAAGGACTACCAGCATTTTGAAATAAAGGTTGCTGACGAAAGATGACAGGGACAGGCTGTGAGACGGACAGTGACGCAACGTGACGGACAGAGTTGAAAACATTTTCAGGCATCCTCGCGCGCGTATCGTTTTCAAAACCGATACAAAATCATATCTAACAATATGTATATCATATAGATGAACTGTATCAACCGCGATACAGCATACACAATGAAAAAGGGGGTGCTGTATCGGTCGTGATACAGTTTAACACATTGAAATATAATCTGATACATACAATATTGTATCGGTTTTGCAGATTCAGATGTGAGAGTGTATCGATTTTAAAACCGATACAAAACGACATCTAACATTTTGTATATCATTCGGATAGACTGTATCACAAGCGATACAAAAAGCCTATTTTAGACAGATCTGCTGTATCGGCCGTGATACAGTTTAACACATTGGTATATAATAAAATAAATATGATTTTGTATCGAAATTTTTGCCTTCACGCGCGCGAGAGATTCGCTTTTGCCTTCAAAGGGAAAAATTCCGCTCTCACATATTGACCCCTCTTTTTGAGCCATCATATATTGTTCGGCTACATGTTTTTGGGGTCAGTTGCCAGCCACCTCCACAGTGTTTGTCGGGGCACCGCAAGCTCACATCCCCTCGGGAGCTTGCTCACATCCCCTCGGGAGCTTGCCCACAAGTGGTTGGGAGCCTGCCCACGAGGGGTTGTGGGCAAGCCCGTTTAAGGAAATGAGCAGGGGCATACCCACGCCTCAATGGAGTATGCCCATGTCTCAAAATACACCATCTATGTTTCATCACAGCCGCATGTAACATGCAAACTAACATTTGTAACATTACGGCAAATGCCTTGGCCAGCTAAGATGTAACTTTGCCGCACGAAAGATGCCATGACACGTCTGCGACAATCTGGAACCTTTTATAACCTGAAAGAATAAAAACCGCTCGAAATAATACAACCACTTGGCTATTGGAGCCGAAAAATTTCATATCAACATCAATAACTTTTTAAAAACAACAACTAATCATGAAGCTAACGAACTTTAGTCTTACAATGACTCTCCTGCTCGCTTCCGGTGAAGCCATGGCGCAATGGACACCTCCTGTGCCCTCCGCCACCTGCGAGATGGCTACAGACGGAACTGAACAGTACCTCTACAACACTGAAGCTGGCGGATTCTTCGCCGGTGCTAATGATTGGGGCACACGCGCCTCTATCAACGAAAAGGGCGACCTCATTAAGGTTATCCCCACAGAAGACGAGATGTACAACCTCGCTTGCTATCCATCCACAAAAGAGCAATAGCTATACGTCTCATGCAACAATTTTGACGCAATGTGGGTCGATGCTCCCAACCAGACGGGCAACCAAGAGTACCCAAACACAGACATGTGGATGTTTGAGAAGAACGCCTCAGGCACTTATACCATCACAAACTGGGGCATAGACCCCAGCTTCCCCTTCGGAATGAGTGAGTCATACAACGGAGTCAGTGGAAACACCCGTCTCTTCCTCTATGACCCTGAGGCCACATACGTTGCCAACGACGAGGAGATGCCGAGTTTCGCAGGCAAATTCTACTCTGAGTGGGTCTTCATCGATAGCGAGGAATATCATATTCTCCAGCCGAAAGTGGAGACTTACATGGTTTCTCAGCGACTCAAGGCTGCTATAGACAATGTCAAGGCTACAGACCCTCAATACGACGCTTCGGGTCTGATGGCCGTCTACGGCAACACGTCTTCCACCACCGAAGAGATGGAGGGCGCGATAGAAGTCACCAATGCCCTCATGTCTTTCTATAGGGCTTATCAGAAGAACACGGAAGCCTACCCCTCTCTCGATTTCTCCGCTCAAAAGGCTATCTATGACAATCCTGCATCTCTGCTCAGCGACATCGAGACAGCCGAGAAGGGCATGCTGACCGTCATCAGCAACTTCCTCGGTGCTCAGGCTTCATTTGACAATCCTAAAGAATTCACAGACCTCATCAGCGACAGCAACTCTGACAACATATGGACTCAGACCTTCACGAGCGAAGGCAAGACTGGCGACAAGGCTTTCAACACATGGTCTACAGAGGCTGAGAACGGAGGCGATGGCACTGATATGCTCAAGCCATTCTGTCAAGTGTGGACAGGGTCAGGCGGATTGCTGTCCAACCAAAGAGTGCACCAGACTATGCCATCCATGCCGGCAGGTCTGTATGAGTTTAAGGCAAACGTGCGCGCATATAACGAAGCGCAGCACATTGATTCATTCGACGGAGCATACATGTTCCTCGGCTCTGACACCATCAACCTTCAGGATGACATCAGCGTGACTTATTCAGGCAGCAAGAGCGTGCTGTGGTCAAACAACTACACAGTCATCGCCATTGTGAATGAACCAGGCGACATCGACCTCGGCTTTGAATTCAAGAACCCGAACTTCAATTGGATTGCCTGGAAGCAGACTTCTCTCACC
>JAXJBE010000015.1:0-14148 GCA_036303125.1 Bacteroidaceae bacterium | reverse complement strand
GTATATAGCTTAATAGCTTTACTAATGGATTCTCTGACATTGCTGTATGATTTTGGAAAGACAAAGGTACTACAAAGATTTTTTATAGCAAAAGGTTGCAAACGAAAACACAGGTTTTTGCAGGTGCGCCAAAAAAGCTGTATGATTACCCTGTATACAGAATAATGTTTTATTCTGAATTTCGCAAGTGGCGATTATTGTTCATCTGGATGTTAATGATGGCGATGTGGTATATATTTATACCTAAAGATCAATCCTGTGCTGATTTTCGGTGGAATATTATTATACTATTTGTTGTTGTTGCAATGATATCACATGGGGTTTTATTGTGGCATAGATCTACGTATTTAGTGTCAGATGGTAAGGTCATAACATATGTCGTTCGCGGTGTTGAGAAATGTCGTATAGAATGTGAGGACATTAAGGAAGTTAAGGAAGTGTCATGTAGCTATAGTAATGAATGTGACTACGAGGTCAATATGAAAGATGACCGGTCATATCGATTGATCATTCCAATTAAAGAGCTGATGAGAGACAACTTCCATGAACGGAGAAAGAAAGATTGTTTATATTATACACTGGGAGTGCTATTGTCCCCTGTGGTGGCAATTCCATGTGCTTATTTACTAATTATTTTACGGAATTGTGGGCTTGTTTAATACATAAGGCTGAAGCCCACAAGAATGGCATTTCATTGTCTTTTTTAAACAAGGTTGACTTTTTGAGTCAACCTTGTTTAAAAAAGACAATTTATATCCCATCAAAACATCCCTCGTATTCTTCATCGATAATCTTCCATTCTCCCATTTTGCGTCCACCTATACGAGCTATCTTTCCTAATTCTTGAAGACGTTTCAGATATTTCAGAACTTGACGTGCTGATAATCCCATTGAATCAGCCATTTGAACGGTGCTGACTTTAGGATTTGTAGATATTAGCTTATATATCTGGCGACTTGCTTTTATGAACTCTTTTGTGAACTTGGACGGTTCTTTTACGAACGCTTTTGTGAACACTATCGGTTCTTTTATGAACTCTATATCTTGAGATGCCTTATCTGTGGATGAAGGGCATGCGGGGGAGCATGAATGCAAAGTGGGTGAGTAGCCATTTGGCTACTTCACCCACTGTTCTGGATTGAGTTCGTTGCTGCCATTGCGCAGTTGGAAATGGAGGATGTAACGTCCGTCGGGGTTTCGTCCGACAGTGCCGAGGGTGGAGCGTGTCTTTACGTTTTGTCCCTTAGTGACAGCGACAGACGAGAGTCCTGAGTAGACGGAGATGTATGAGCTGTGGCGCACCATGACGATGTAGAATCCGCCGTATTGGAAGACGGAGCTTACGGTGCCATCGAAGATGGCGCGTGCGGAGCATCCTTGTTGTCCGCGTATGTCCATGCCTCTGTTGTTGAGTGTGACGTTGTTGAGTCCTGCCACGTTGTAGCGTCCGAAGTGGCCTGTGATGTTGTAACTGCCCGTGATGGGCATGGGAAGTCGTCCGCGGTTGCGGGCAAAGTCGTTGGAGAGCTGTGTGTTGGTGTTGCTTTCGGCCTTCCATGTTTCAGCTCTGCGTCTTTCGTCTTTTTCTTCCTTAGCAGCCACTTTGACGTTGTCCTCTGCGCTTCGGAGTTCTGCTTTTGCCTTGTTTTCTTCTGCTTTTGCTTTGTTGCGTTCCTCTTCTGTCTTGGCCTTTCGCCTTGCGTTTTCAGCGGCTTCAGCTGCCTTTCGTGCTTTTTCAGCTGCCGCTTTGGCTTCGGCCAGCTTGCGCGCCTTGGCTCTTGCTTCTTCCTCGGCCTTGCGTCGTGCCTCAGCCTCTTTTCTTTTACGTTCAGCTTCAGCTCGTCGCTGTGCTTCTATCTCAGCCTGTATGATGCGTTCTATCTCAGCGTTGAGGGCTTGCTCTTTTTTCTGGTAGTCTTGTATCTGTTGTCTGACTGTGGATATGTTCTTGTTGAGGAAGGTGACTTGCTTCTGGCAGTCAGACTTCATGTTTTGCAGAGCCAGCTTTTTTCTCTCCACGTCAAGCTTGTTTTGTTCCTTTTGTGTCTTGGCGGCGAGGAGCTGGTTTTGCTTGGTTTTCACCTCGTTCTGTTTTTCTTTGAGAAGTTCGCCTTGTGCTTTTTGGAACCTTGAGTACTCTTTCATGTATCGGAGTCGTCTCAGCATTTGGGTAAAGTTGTCTGCTGAGAAGATGAACATGAACTTGTTTTGTATCGACTTGTTCTTGCGCATGTAGAGGAGAGCCTTGGCATAGCGTTTCTTCTTCAGTTCCAGGTCTTTCTGGAGCTGTGCAAGTTGGGTATTGAGAGTGTCGATGGTGTGTCCGAGGGCTTCTATGTCATGGTTGAGCGAGTCGATTGATAGTTGTTGGCTTCCTATTTGGTGGTCGAGCACGAGCACGCTGTCGAGGCTTGCTTTGACATCTTTGTTAAGCTGCGCGAGTCGTGCCTGTGACTGCTGTCGTGCTTTGGCTGTGGCGGCCTGTTGATTGCGCAGCTGTGTTTTCTTATCTACCTTTTTCTGGGTAGACTTTGTCGTCTTGGTCGTCGTTGCCTTGCGAGCGGATGTCCCTCTCTTTGTTTGTGCGTAAAGTGGCGAAACGAGAAGTAGTGCTGAGAAGAATATTAGTAAATGTTTCACTGTGACATCATGCTGCTGAACAGCTTGTTTACATCGGTTCTTGTATATCTGCTTGACACGGTTGAGTGAGGTGTCCATTTGCTCGAGTTGCTGCGTCCTGATATTTGGAGGTCGAGTTTGATGGGTTTGGATGCTGGGATGGTGTATGATAGTCTGTCTGACGATTGTGCCTCTTTCCAGAATATCTCCTGTATGTTTTCGAAGCTGATATTGTTTGTCTTTAGGGCTTTGAACTCTTCGTAGTCGGTGCTGACGTATCTTTTGTTAATACGGTCGATGACGAGGATGTTATTGGGAGAGAGCTCCATGCGTCCGAGTTCGGCGATACCGAGTATGGGGTCAGAGAGAGTTATCTGTATAACTTCGCCGTAGCGCATGCGCAGTGTGCCTGTGGTGGACATGTCTTTGTTTGCTTGTGTCACTTTGATTTTGACATTGGCCGTGAGGTTTGTTCCTTCTGCTATGCTGAGTTTGTCGCCAGAGTCTTGGGAGTCTTTCTTTGATGTCTTATCGTTCTTGCCGTTTGATGTCTTGTCTGTGGCCGATGTGGTGTTGTCTGGTTGTGTTACTATGGTTGATGGAGGTACGGTCGTCGTGTCGTCCTTGCTGGCATGGCGTGAGGAACGGCATGCGGTGAGAGCGAGTGTGACAAGGATAAGCGTGAGCTTTATGGCTTGTATGTATGTGCTCTTAAAAGTGCGATTTCTCGCCATGGCATAGCTCAAGTGAACTTGGCTCTGCTCATTTGGCTTAACGAAATCGTTCTTAAAAGCGCGATTTCTCGCCAAGCCAAATAGAGCAAGCTCTCTTTGGTCTTTTGGCTTAACGAAATCGTTCATCTGTGTAGTATTGTTTTCTTTGGGCATTCTTGTGTGGTGTTATTTCTTTTTTGCTTTTTTGTCTATCTTGTTTATGTGCATGAGTATCTCGTCACTGATGTCATCTCCTTCGCGTTTCATTATTTCAACGGCCTTGTCCATGTAATGTTTAGCCTCGTTGTATCGTTTGAGCTGGTAGAGTACCCATGCGTATGTGTCAAGGTATGTGGAGTTGTCTGGCTCAAGTTCGTTTGATTTGCGGCTCATCTCCTCGGCTTTGTCGAGATTCTTTTTTTTGAGAGAGAGGTAGTAGGCATAATTGTTGAGTACAGACGCTTCTGTCTGTTTGTAGACGAGGCATGAATCGTAGGCCTGGAATGCTTTGTCGTCGTCGCCGAGCTTGTGGTATATGTCGCCAATGAGAGCGAAGGTGTTGGTGAGTAGTTGTGTCTTGCTTGTGTTCTCGCTGTTGTGTATGTGTGGCAGTGCGGCTTGCAGTGCTTCGAGTGCTTGTGTGTGTTCGTCGCGCTGGAGATGTGCTATGCCGAGGTAGTAGTAGAAGACGGGGTCGGTCGTTTTATAGTCAACGGCTGGCTGGCAGATTGTGATGATGCCCATGGTGTCTTCTTCCTGGATGGCATAAGAAAGCAGCTGTTGTCGCGCCTTGTTGTTTTCGGGGTCGAGCTTTAGTATGTGGAGGAGGTTGGGGCGTATGTCTGATGGAGGCACATTTACGGTGACCATGTAGCTGATCATGAGTTCGAGGAGTGATGGCTCAGTGGTGGGGAGTTCCTTGATCTTGTCAAATAGTCCCAGCACGATAGATGAGTCACCGTTCTGTTCGAGGTTTTCTCTGACAACCACAGCCATCATGCGCAGTCGTGTCATCTCGTCAATGGCTGGGCTGGTGACGAGCCGTGTGAGGTATTTCTGGTAGAGGGAGTCGTTGCCTTCACCCTCATAGTAGTTGGTGAGGGAGAGGAGGAGCGTGGTGTTGGTAGAGTCCTGTGCCTCTACGGCCTTATATTTCTCCAGGGCGTCTTCCTTCTTGCCGGCGTCAAGATAGAGGTCGCCTATGATGACCTGATAGCGCAGGTCGTTGGGATATTCGGAGGCGAGGTCGGCCATCTCATTGAAGGCTCGTTTTTCGTCTTTCATCTGCAGGAAGATACGAAACTTCTCCATGGAGAGCTGCTCGCTCTTGCCCTCTTTGAGTTCAATCTTGTCGAGCACCTTGACAATGTTTGGGTAGTCGTCCTTTTTCTCGTAGAGTGAGAGGAGCATCATTAGCACCTCGTTCTTTTCTGGAAACTGTATGGCCATCTCTTCTGCATGCTTCAGGGCTTTGTCGCTTTGCTGGCTGTCGAGATATAGCATGACGAGCCTGCTTTTATACCAGTAGTTGTCAGGCTCCAGTTGGCATGCCTCCTCCAGTGCAGCCATAGAGAGACTGTCGTTGCCTGTGTATCTGTAGAGGTTGGCGAGTTCATAGAGGGCTGCTGCTGACTGAGGGTTGAGCTGTCGGCTATAGTCGAAGAGGTCGATGGCCGCATCGTAACGATTGGCGAGTTTCTGTCTCACTCCTTCCTCGAATATGTAGTCAAATTTAGTTGACTGAGCATCTGCCATAATGGCTGTCAACAGTGATAGGATGAATATGTATAGACGCTTCATTGTTTATCTGTTTAGCTTATGGGGTGTATGTTTGCCGTGGCGAGATGTGTGGCAAGGTTTTCACTTGCTGTTGACATGCCTTATTCCACTCCGCTGTGGCCAAATCCTCCAGTGCCTCGTTCTGTCTCGTCGAGTGTGGCGACTTCGATGAGGGTGGGCTGTTCGTGGCGAGCTATGACCATCTGGGCTATGCGTTCGCCATCGTTGATGACGAAGGATTCGGAGGACATGTTGATGAGTATGACGCATATCTCTCCTCTGTAGTCTGCATCTATGGTGCCTGGGGAGTTGAGCACGGTGATGCCTTTTTTCAATGCGAGGCCTGAGCGTGGGCGAACCTGCGCCTCGTAGCCAGGCGGGAGTGCTATGTAGAGTCCTGTGTGTACGAGAGCGCGTGCGAGTGGGGCGAGTGTTATGGGATTGTCAATGTTAGCTCTTAGATCCATGCCGGCAGAGAGCGGTGTGGCGTATTGTGGCAGTGGATGATGTGATTTGTTGATGATTTTTATTTCCATATTATTATTTTTGATGCAAAGTTACTAAAAAATAGATAAAAATGTGTGGGGAATGGAGAAATAGCTGTACTTTTGTTGTAAATTAACTATATAGGACGAGGAGGCAGTGCTCATAGTGGTCGTTTTCGCCTTTGATAATGGCCAGCCATTCCCTCTGCGATGGGCGAGGGGATGTCTCCTGTTCTTCTGATTTAGATTTTGAGATGAACTGGCAACAATTGATATCTAACACTCGTCTTGGTCAGGAAAGGTTATGTTTGGCCAAGCGTGATGAGCGCACTGAGTTCAGGCGCGATTATGATCGTCTGATTTTTTCAGCTCCCTTTCGCCGTCTGCAGAACAAGACTCAGGTCTTTCCGCTGCCTGGCAGTGTGTTTGTGCACAACAGGTTGACCCATTCGCTGGAGGTGGCGAGCGTGGGCCGAAGTCTGGGCGATGATGTGGGGCATGCTCTTATGCAGCGACATCCGGAGCTGAGAGACTGCCAGCTCGGAGAACTCGGCACCATTGTCAGTGCTGCCTGTCTTGCTCATGATATGGGAAATCCACCGTTTGGCCATTCTGGCGAGAGAGCCATAGCCTCATATTTCCTTGAAGGTCCAGGACAGAAGTACTGTGGTGAGATGACTGAAGCTCAGTGGGCTGATTTGACCCATTTTGACGGAAATGCCAACGCTTTTCGCCTGTTGGCTCACCAGTTCAGGGGGCGAAGGCCGGGAGGTTTTGTCATGACCTATTCTACGCTGGCGAGCATTGTCAAGTATCCTTTTCCTGCAACGGAAGCCACCATGCAGAAGTTTGGCTATTTTGTCCAAGAGCAAGAGACGTATGACAAGATAGCCATCCATCTGGGACTTCTCAGGAGAGGCAAGGGGTGGTGTCGCCATCCGTTGGCATATCTGGTTGAGGCGGCTGATGATATTTGCTATGAGATAATGGACATAGAGGACGCCCACAAGCTCAAGATACTGTCTTTTGATTTGACGCGTGACCTCCTGCTCGGTTTTGTCACCGAGGAGAAGCGCAAAGCCATCCTTGACAGGGCGCAGATGGTGGAGGATATGAATGAGAAAGTGGTTTTCTTCCGCTCGTGTGCTATTGGTACGCTTATAGATGAGTGTGTTAAGGTGTTTGTAAGCCATGAGGATGACATCATGGATGGCCGTTTTGAGGGCACTCTCATTGCGTCTGCTTCTCCTCGGGTGAAGGGTGCATACGACAGATGTGTGGATGTGGCATTAAGCAAAATCTATCCGAGCCGGGATGTCATTGACACGGAACTGGCAGGTTATAAGATTATCTCTACCCTCATTCACCTCTTCATCGACGCTGTCATGAATCCTACTCATGCCTACAGCCAGCTGCTTCTTGACAGAGTGTCAAGTCAATACGAGATAGATGTGCCTGACACTTATGGGCGCATCATGGCCATACTTGATTTTGTTACAGGCATGACTGATGTCTTTGCTCTTGATCTGTATCGCAAGATAAATGGAGAGAGTCTGCCTATGATATAGCGGTGTGCAGAAATCCTCCTTGCCCACAACCCCTCGGGAGCCTGCTCACAGCTACTTGTGGGCAGGCTCCCGAGGGGTTATGAGCAGGCTCCCGAGGAGTTGTGAGCAAGCCCGTTTTAGATGTTGGGCTTGCGGACTTTCTATAACGGACGCTCACCTCATATATTGTTCGTCTCTTGATAAGTGCTCTTTTATTCTCTGCATGCTGTATCGCCATGTCGTATGGCAGAGGATAAGAAAGAGGATGGCTATGATGACAGCGCCCCATTCGGAAAGAGTGGGCATGGTGAAGAGGAGCGTGTCAAAGATGCCGTGGGCAAGGATGGGGGCTATGAAAAGGAATATGAGGTTCTTGCGGCGAGAGTGGGAACTGAAGGTGGTGAGAGCGTAGTAATAGCCCATGAGCACTCCGAAACCGAAGTGGCCGGGCACAGAGAAGAGGGCACGAATGATGCCTACTGTGATGATGTCGTCCTTATTAGCAAGAAGATATCCTATATTCTCTATTGCCGCGAAGCCAAGAGAGACGAAGACCGCATAGACTATGCCGTCGGTATACTCGTCATAGTATTTGTTTTTGCGCAGTAGTAGCCAAAGCATAAAAAGTTTGGCAAGCTCCTCTGGAATGGCTGCGCCGAGGAATGATGTGATTAGGGCTTGGGCGGGTGTGTCAGGCTGCATGGAGACGAGTCCAATGTCTGTTAGAGGCATGGAGATGAAGGTTGATGCTATAGCGGCACAAGCGCCGTATTGAAGTGCTTTGATGAGTTGGCCGATAGGTTCTGGCGCATATTTGTCCTTCTTGTACATGTAGAAGGCGAGGAGCGCTACGGGAAGTAGGGCGATGAGATACAGTGTCATTGTATGTGAATTATTGTAGTTGGTAACGATGGAGAATGGATGGGTTGAATGAGATTTGGTTAAGTCATTATGCCTTGCAAGGTATGCCATTTGCAGCGCACAAAGTTAAAGTTATTACCAAAAATGACAAAGCCGAAGAGGAAAAAAGTAATAAAAGGGGGCACTATTCCTTGCGGTATGAAAGAATTTTGTATCTTTGCACATTATTTTATATTATATGAGCATGTGCAGATATGCTGTCAATGGACGGCGAGCGTATGCTTGACATGGACAAACTAACACACAGAGATAAAAATGACAAAAGACTTTGTAGAAGAACTGACCTGGCGCGGCATGATACACCAGATGATGCCAGGCACTGACGAGCTGCTCAAGAAGGAGCAGGTGACAGCATACTTGGGCATTGATCCGACAGCGGACTCTCTTCATATTGGCCACCTCTGTGGAGTGATGATGCTTCGCCACTTCCAGCGTTGTGGACATAAGCCTCTCGCACTCATCGGTGGTGCTACAGGTATGATTGGTGACCCTTCTGGCAAGAGTCAGGAGCGTAACCTCCTTGATGAGGACACGCTCCGTCACAACGTAGCCTGCATCAAGGGACAGCTCTCACGCTTCCTCGATTTTGACAGTGATGCCCCTAATAAGGCTGAGCTTGTCAACAATTATGACTGGATGAAGGATTTCCGCTTCCTCGACTTCGTGCGTGACATTGGCAAGCACATCACCGTCAACTACATGATGGCTAAGGAAAGTGTGCAGAAGCGTCTCAACGGCGAAGCGCGCGACGGACTCAGCTTTACAGAGTTTACCTACCAGCTGCTGCAGGGCTATGATTTCTACTATCTCAACGAGCACAAAAACTGCAAACTCCAGCTTGGCGGTGCCGACCAGTGGGGCAATATCACTACAGGTTCTGAGCTCATACGCCGCATGAACGGCAAAGAGTGCTTCGCTCTCACTTGTCCTCTCGTGACAAAGAGTGACGGCAAGAAGTTTGGCAAGACAGAGAGCGGCAATATTTGGCTCGACCGCAATTATACTTCCCCATACGTCTTCTACCAGTTCTGGCTCAATGTGCCAGATGAGGACGCTAAGCGTTATATTAAGATTTTCACTTCCCTTGAGAAGGAAGAGATAGATGCCATCATCGCAGAGCATGACACAGATCCCGGTCGCCGTGTGCTCCAGAAGAGACTGGCAGAGGAAGTGACCATTATGGTGCATTCCAAGGAGGACTACGACGCAGCCGTCGAGGCCAGCAACATTCTTTTTGGCAAGTCAACCAAGGAGAACCTCCTCAAACTTGATGAGCAGACATTGCTTGATGTCTTTGCGGGCGTGCCACACTTCGATGTGGACAAGAGCCTCTTTGAAGCAGGTGTCAAATTGGCTGACCTCACTGTTGACCATACACAGGTCTTCCCAAGCAAGGGAGAGGTCAAGACTCTCGTCAAAGGCGGTGGAGTTAGTGTCAATAAGGACAAGGTGGCTCAGCCAGACCAAATGCTGACGGTAGCTGACCTGCTTGATGGCAAATACCTTCTCGTGCAGCAAGGCAAGAAGAAATACTATCTTATCATTGCTAAGTGACGCACATCATATCTAAGAGTGAGAACCTCTGCGATGTCTCTTGACTATGTTCAGGCATCCGCGAGGGAACTCACTCTTTGTCTTTTACGAGAGGCCTGTGTCTCTCAATATACACCCATTTCCTTACACACGCATTACCATGGAAGAACTGATACTTATACGCATTACGGGCGAAGACCGTCCAGGTCTCACAGCGAGCATCATGGAGATTCTGGCTCGATACGATGTGGACATTCAAGATATAGGACAGGCAGACATCCATTCCACTCTCTCTCTCGGCATACTTATCAGGGTGGAAGAGAGCAATTCTGGCCGCGTTATGAAAGAACTCCTCTTCAAGGCCAGCGAGATGGGTGTGAACATTCGTTTCTACCCCATCACAATGGAAGAGTATGAGAATTGGGTCAACCGCCAAGGTAAGAACCGCTACATTCTCACAGTCCTTGGCCGCAAGCTTAAGGCCACACAGATTGAGGCCATCAGCCGTCTCATAGCTGACCAGGAGCTTAATATCGACTCCATCTTGCGCCTATCTGGCCGTGCCAGCATACAAAATCCCTTGAAACAGACAAGAGCTTGCATACAGTTTTCTGTGAGAGGCACACCCAGAGACAACGAGGAACTGCACGCTGAAATCATGCGCATGTCGCGTGAGATGGAGATTGACTGCTCTTTCCAGATTGACAATATGTACAGGCGTATGCGGCGTCTGATCTGCTTCGACATGGATTCCACACTTATTCAGACAGAGGTCATTGATGAGTTGGCCCGCAAGCACGGTGTCTACGAAAAGGTGGCAGCCATTACGGAGAGAGCCATGCGCGGCGAGATAGATTTCAAGGAGAGCTTCACAGAGCGATGCCAGCTGCTCAAGGGGCTTGATGTGAGTGTCATGCGAGAAATAGCGGAGAACCTCCCCTTCACCGAGGGTGTTGACCGCATGATGTATGTGCTCAAGAAGTATGGATACAAGATAGCTATTCTTAGCGGTGGATTCACCTTCTTCGGAGAGTATATTCAGAAGAAATATGGCATTGACTATGTCTATGCCAACGAATTGGAGATAGACGATACGGGTCATCTCACTGGCAACTATGTGGGAGAAATTGTCGACGGCAAACGAAAGGCAGAACTCCTAAAGCTGATTGCGCAGGTGGAAAAAGTCGACCTGCAGCAGACTATAGCTGTGGGCGATGGAGCCAACGACCTCCCTATGCTCTCGCAGGCAGGTCTCGGCATAGCCTTCCATGCCAAGCCCAGGGTGGTGGCCAATGCGCAACAGAGCATCAACACCATAGGACTTGACGGCGTGCTTTACTTCCTCGGCTTTAAAGACAGTTACCTTGATGAGAAAGCTCGCTAAACAAAAAATATCACATTACTAACGATAAGACTAACTATGAGACTATCACACCTCACAACCATTATGGCACTGGTATCTCTGAGCGTTAATGCCCAGACTGGTGCAGACTATATGAAAGCCATGAAGGTGGCTGGCAATGACATTCGTTTTGACATCAATGATGCGGGACGTGAGTATAAGGTCAATTGGGGCATGGATGCCGCATGGGATTGGGATTATAACGTCTATCGAGGCATAGCGCACATCGGAGTGGGCAATTTCGCTACGGGGCGCGTGTCTTTCCAACCTATAGACCTTGTTGCTGACAATGGTGACGGCACCCTCAGCCTCACTGAGCGGCAGAAGAAGAAGCTTAAGTATCGCTGCGACCTCATCAAGATGACAGGTACGACAGCTGTTAACCTCAACTGCGACCATGAAGCACTCTTCTGCGAGGTGGATGCTGACGGTAACTATCCTGTAGTCAATAACGAAAAGCCTACCGACTACACTGGCCGCACCAACTATCAGGGTAAACCAGAGGAATGGTATAAGCTTATCAAGGCCTCGGCTCAGTATGTGGAAAGTTTGGGACTGAAAGTGGTCAGCGTGTCGCCGTTCAACGAACCAGACTATGTTTGGCAACAGGCATCTAACGAACTGTCAGCCATGATCGACTTCTATGCAATAGCCAAACTCATCAAGGATGACCCTTACTTCGCCAACATCAGAGTGTGCGGTGGCAATACTCTCAACTGCGACAGAGCCATGCCATGGTACACCTTCCTGAAGGACTATCTTGATGAGGGCAACACCCATCAGCTGGCTGGAGGGCTGTCTACATACAGCGAGTTCTTTTCCGCTGTCACGGCTGATGGCAAGGTGGGAACAGCCGATGAACTCCACAATGTGGGTGAAGCTATCGTGGGTGCCAACTACGGCATGACCAATGGCATCTGGTGGGGATTTGACTCTAAGGCTCGTGGACAGTTCTGTATTGACTCCAACGAGGGAGTGAGACTGGCCTATGGAGAGAATGGAAATACCTGGACAAATGCTGCTGTCTACCGCAATGATGTGACAGGTGAAGTGCACGGCTATATCGGTTCGAGTGAGAGACAGGCCAGCGACGACTCTTATGCTTTTATTAGTCCTGATAGGGACGTTTACTTCAACGGCTATGGACCTACACGCATGTATGTCTATGATGTTCCAGGAGGAACAGGATATCAGAAGGGACAGATAAACGCAGAGCGTCTCTTCGACATCACATGGGGAGAAGACGTGGCGCCTTTTGAGGTCAACGGCACATACATGCTTATGAATGTTTCCAGCAAGAAGATGCTTACTATGTCGAGCGGCAATGCTACATCCGAATCACGCAAGTCATTGGGTACTACACAGCAATGGAATGTATATCCAAGTTATACTGACGGTGATATGTCCTACTGGTTTATTGACAATGCAGGCAACACAGGTATGCACCTCAACTCTGCTCTTGACTGGGGACAACTAAAGACCATATTCACTTCTTCGGCCAATATCATTGTGTATAATAATGCGGCTAATCATCCGATGGAGGAACAATGGTATGTGAAATATGCCAAAGAAGGCTCTTTTTATATTATCAATCGTCTGACCAACAAGTATCTCTACTGCTCCAGCACGACAGCTGGCACGCGCATTACTTCAAAGACCCCGCCTGCGGCAGATGCCTCCCCGTCTGAACAAAAGAAGTATCTCTGGCGTTTCCTGCCGACAGATGCTAAGACTCCAGCCCTCTCTGTGCTCACTCCCCCTAACGCTCCTACGGGTATATATGCCAAGCAGCGTCCGGGCAGCATACAGCTCTTTTGGACGGGACCAGCTGCTGAAGAGCTTATCACCTATACTATTCTTCGTGCTGAAAAACCAACAGAAGAGGGCGAGGTGGCAGAATACAACACTATTGGCCGCAACATCGCTTCTAATTCATTTGTAGATAACACTGCTGTGGCAGGCAAGCAGTATCTTTATAAGGTGCAGGCTGTTGATGTGAGGTGCAATCGCTCAGAGCCATCTGCTGTTTTGGAGGCCTCCATCTTGCTCGACCGCCAGCTTCTCTGCCAGCTGCAGTTTGATGGTAGTCTCTCTGACCTCTCAGCCAATAGCATCAATGCATCTCTCTATGGCAATGAGAAATATTCAAACACCGAATTACTCGTCAAGTCAGGCACACAGAGCCTCAATCTTGATGGTGGGTCGTATGCTATGCTGCCATATTCAGTGGCTGACAGAGACGAGATGACCATAGCAACGTGGGTTAGATGGAGTTCGGCTGGCAGCAACTGGCAGCGAATATTCGACTTTGGTAATGGCACAGATCAATATATGTTCCTCTGTCCAAGCAATGGCAGTGAGATGCGATTTGTCATGAAGAATGGAGGGGATGAGGAAATCCTTTCCAACGGCAAGAAACTGACCGGCAGCACTTGGCAGCATGTGGCTGTGACTATCAAGCCTGAGGGAGAGAGAGTCAATGTCAAGCTTTATCTCAATGGTGAGGCGATAGCAGAGTCCTCAGACTTTACCATAAAGCCGTCTGACATCAAACCTGCCCTATGCTTCATTGGACGCTCTATGTTCAAGGCTGATCCTCTCTTCAACGGACGCCTGGATGACTTCCGCGTCTACAATTACTCTCTCTCATCAGAGGAAGTGGTTGCTGTGATGGAGGATACAGGCGAAGCCTCTGCTGACCTCAAGGACACGTTTGAGGAAACTGTTAGCACAGATGTCTCTGATGTTTCACCTTCCGCTCCTGCAGCAGCAGTTATGTATGACCTTAATGGCATACCATCTTCTGCAGCTTCTAAGGGCATTAAGATTATGCCTGCGGAGAAGAAGAAGGTCATCAGATAATTTTGGATGCTTGCTTTATGGTTCTGAACTATATATGGATAGCCTTCTTCGTTTTGGCAGCAGTGTGCGCCATTGTGCAGTGCGTGGGAGGCAATACGGGCATTTTTGCCGACATCATCGGTTCTACGTTTGATAATGCCAAGACGGCATTCGAGATTTCTCTTGGCTTGACGGGTGTCCTCGCTCTTTGGATGGGTGTGATGAAGGTGGGTGAGAAGGGAGGTATGGTCAATATCCTTTCTCGCTCGCTTAGCCCTCTCTTTGTGCGCCTATTTCCTGACATACCC
>JAXJBE010000014.1:0-4249 GCA_036303125.1 Bacteroidaceae bacterium | reverse complement strand
GAAGTGTATCGATTTTAAAACCGATACAAAATCACATTCAACATTTTGTATATCATTGGGATAGACTGTATCACAGGCGATACAGAGAGCCTATTTGAGACGAATCTGCTGTATCGGCCGTGATACAGTTCAACACATTGGTATATAATAAAATAAATATGATTTTGTATCGATTTTTTTGCCTTCACGCGCGCGAGAGACTCGCTTTTGCCTTCAAAGGAAAAAACTCCGTCCTCTCACATGTTGGACTCTCTTTCTGGGTCATCATGTATCGTGCGGCTGCATGTTTTTTGGGGGAGGGCTGTTGCCAGCAACCTCCACTGTGTTTGCCATTTCTCCGCAAGCTCACAACCTCTCGGGAGCTTGCCCGCAACCCCTCGCGAGCAGGCCCACAAGGGGTCGGGAGCTTGCTCGCGAGGGGATGGGAGCAGGCCCAAATGGGGTGTTGGGCTTGCGGAGAAAAACATAGGGAGGGAGCATGGGGCTATGTGGAAGGAAGGCGGGGAAATGATATGTTGAACAGGGTAAACAAAACGATTGGTAATATGTAGAATATCTCGAAAACAAATATGATGAAACATGTGGATTATTATTTGCAACGTAAGACGTCATCAGATTTAAAATAAAAACGTATCTTTCCTCTAAAGAAAAATCATTTTCTTTATCTTGATTGGCTTATAATTCGGGAATTTTATATAAATTTGCAACATCTTATATTCTGCAACGGGAAACAACAAACTCAAATAAGATCATCAAATATCAACACTATCAAAATCACTAAAACACATGAGATACTTATTCAAAACAGCTGGCATGATAGCGGCAATGATGCTGGCAGCAACAACGATGGCTGAAGCAGCAGAGCAGTTCATTACCTTTAGCCAAACCGAGGGATATGAGACGTTGGAGATGCAAAGCATGAGAATAGTGGTGGACGAAACAGAAGACAAGGCTGTGCACCATGCAGCCGCTGACCTCGCTGACGACATAGAAAGAGTGACGGGACTGCGGCCAGACGGCAGCGGCAGGTCAATAATAATTGGCACACTATCATCCTCTTCAATCAGGAAGTATGTCAAAGAAGGTATAATCAAGGCTGACGAGCTCAAAGGTAAATGGGAGACGTATGTCATTGCCACTGCCCCAGACGGCAATATCGTCATAGCGGGCAGCGACCGCCGTGGTTGCGTCTACGGCATATACGAACTGTCGCGTCAGATTGGCGTATCACCTTGGTACTGGTGGGCTGACATCCCTGTGGAGCGACATGAGACAGTATATATCAAGCCTGGCTCGTATACCGATGGTGAACCCAAGGTGAAATATCGCGGCATCTTCATCAACGATGAAAATCCATGCATGCAGAAATGGGCGCGGATGAAAATGGGCGGAATGAATTCCAAGATGTATGGCAAGGTGTATGAGCTACTGCTGCGCATGAAGGCCAACCTGCTATGGCCTGGCATGTGGGGCACTTTCAAGGAGCATGCGCCTTTTGTCTATATCATGAAGAACGCTGACGGGACGATGGAAGGCAACTGCTTCAACTGGGACGACCCGCTCAACCCCAAGCTGGCTGACGAGCGCGGCATTGTCGTCGGCACGTCCCACCACGAGCCTATGCAGCGTTCGCAGCAGGAATGGGTGCGCACCAAGAACATGTATGGCAACGGAGCCTGGAACTACCAGACGAACGCTGACGGGCTCAAGAAATTCTTCCGAGAGGGCATAGAGAACACAAAGGATTATGAGAGCATGATTACCATTGGCATGCGCGGCGACGAAGACCGCCCGATGGAAGATGCTGGAGGCAGAGAGGCCAACATGCGCCTGCTCCGCCAAATTTTCAAAGACCAAAGGAAGATAATAGCTGACGTGACAGGCAAGCCTGCCTCAAGAACTCCACAGGTGTGGACATTATACAGCGAAATGCTCGACTACTATGATGACGGCCTCCAGGTGCCAGAGGATGTCACAGTGATGCTATGCGATGACAACTGGGGCGACATACGCAAGATTCCCTCTCCTGATATGCGCAACCGCAAAGGAGGTTTCGGCATGTACTACCATTTCAGCTACTATGGTGCCCCCCGTGCCATGAAATGGCTGCAGCAGATGCAGGTGCAGCAAGTCTGGCAGCAGATGGACATTGCTTATCGCAGCGGGATTGACAGAGTATGGATAGTCAACGTTGGCGACATAAAGCCAGCCGAATTTGTCACCCAGTTCTTCATGGACATGGCATGGAATCCAGACCTTTTCAATCAAGACAACCTAATGGAATACACTGAATCTTTCTGCCGAACCTTTGCGGGCAATCAAGCTAAGGAGGCCGCTCGCCTGCTCAACCTATACAACAAATATGCCTCACGCATCACAGCTGAAATGCTCTGCGACACTACTTATGACATAGCCAGCGGAGAGTGGAAACGAGTCCGCGACGAGTTTCTCGCTCTCGAAGCAGAGGCCTCACGTCTTGATGCCACTCTCAAAGCATCAGCAGAAACATGCGCCAGCAAAGACGCCTACTACCAGATAGTCCTCTACCCTATCCAGGCTCTCGCCAATCTCCACGACCTATACTACTCTGTAGCCATGAACCACTATCTCGCTCAGCAAGGAGATATGGAGGCTAACGAATGGGCCGAAAGAGCCGAGAGATGCTTCAGCCGCGATTCCATGCTTACTCATTATTATAATATAGAGATGAACGGAGGCAAATGGAACGGCATCATGACGCAGCCACATATAGGCTACTCCACATGGCACGGTCCCGAACATAATATCATGCCTGAAGTAGTGCGCCTAACTTCTGCTCAAGAGCGCAAAGGTGGCCATGTCCATACTGAACGCAAAGGAACTGTTGCCATCGAAGCCCAGAAATACTATGCTGCCACAGCGACAGACGGAGCAAAGTGGACAGTCATCCCCCATCTCGGCCGCACATCATCAGCACTCACCCTCATGCCGCCCACCATCGACACTGGCAGCTCATGCGTCTCTTACCGCATATCCCTTTCCTCTCCATGTGACAGCATGAGGGTCAAGCTCATATTCTCCACTGTCATGCCATTTGTCAAGGGAGGTCACAATGTCAAATTTGGTTTTGCCGGATGTGAGAGCCACACGGCCAATCTCAACAAAGACATGAACTGGCAACACTGCTACGATCTCATGTATCCCGCTGGAGCAGCGAGAGTGATTGAAACAGAAGCCACACTTAAGGCCCGTCCTGTCAATGGCAATGTCTATCAGCTGGACATCCATCCGCTCACCCAAGGGCTCGTCTTGCAAAGAGTGGAGGTAACGAGGATTTAAGGGGTGTTCTATAAATTAGCTTGAGACGATTTTGAGACTATCGCTCAGCAGGTGTCTGTTTCGAACGAAGGAGCGATGCGAGCATCGTGACTAAATGAGAAACAGACAGATGCAAGTGAGAGGCCAAAATCGGCCAAGCGAAAGTACACACCCTGACAAAACAAAAAAAACTAATTTATAGAACACCCCTTAAGTTTACACACAGAATATCCAAGGTAATCAACTTTGCGAAACGCAGTAAATCTGTAAAGAAGAAATGGAAGATACAGTCTACACGGCATATATGACTTCGCCCTTAGGACGCATTGTCCTAAGGGCGAAGAATGAAAGAATCATCGAATGTACATGGGCTGACAGCAGCGCGGACTTGGCGCAGGAGGCACGCAACCATCTGGATGCAGATATGCCATGCGAATCAGCCATTGAGGTGCCTCAATCAGACGAACCTCCCTGCCTTGTTCAAGCCCGCTTGCAACTTGAGGAATATTTCGCCGGCAACCGCCAATTGTTCTCCTGCCCTATCAGCATCAACGGTACAGCATTTCAGATGGCAGTATGGAGCGAGTTATCCTCCATCCCCTATGGCACCACCATATCCTACTCCACCCTCGCCTCTCGCCTCGGCAATGCCAAGGCGGTGAGAGCCGTGGCGCAAGCATGCCACCGCAACCCGATAGCAATAATCATTCCATGCCACAGGGTGATAGGAGCAGACGGCAGCATGACAGGCTATGCTGGAGGAATAGAGAGGAAGGCCAGATTGATTGAGATGGAACAGAGTGGAGGCGAACCTAAAATCTAAGCAGGCACCCCAAATAGGCTCTTGCCAAATACTCATACCCACTGGCAAACGCATCTTTGCCGACCTCCCAATACATGAGATTGTCAAAACGGGTATCGAAAGATTCAAAGACTCTTCTGTATATCATGT
>JAXJBE010000013.1:0-25847 GCA_036303125.1 Bacteroidaceae bacterium | reverse complement strand
GCCGCAAACAATAGGGTGGCTGGTGCTTTCGGCTCGGGTGCTGATAAAGGGAACAGCGGTAACACGTCAGGTTCGGGTGTTCAAGGTTCACCAAACGGTAATAGCAATACAGGTAAGCCCTCAGGAGACGGGGGGCTCGGTACAGGCTCTACGGCAAAGGTGGCCAACCGTACCGTCGTTTATCTCGCCAAACCTTCGTATGCGGATCAGCAGAGCGAGGGTGTGGTCGTGGTTTCAATCAAGGTCAATGAAGGTGGCACTGTGGTGTCAGCCAGCGTTATGAGCAGCACGACATCTTCTGCGGCTCTGAAAAATGCAGCACTGGCTGCCGCTAAACAGTCTCGCTTCTCAGAAGGAGATAAGGTTGAGAATGGTACCATAACTTATCGATTCAAGTTGAGATAGACAAGAATGATTTCGTTAAGCCAAAAGACCAGAGTAAACTTGTTCACTCTGGCTTGGCGAGAAATCGCACTTTTAAGAACTATATTATAAAATGACTAAATAAAGGATACGGATATGATTTATACATTTCTTGCGACAGGTTTCGAGGAAGTCGAAGCTCTCGGTCCTATTGATGTGTGTCGCCGTGCAGGACTCGATGTGAAAACAGTCTCCGTGACAGGAGATAAGACTGTGGTGGGGGCCCATGGAGTAGGCATTGTGGCTGACAGTCTTTTTGAAGATAACGACTATAGCGATGCTGATATGCTGTTCCTGCCAGGTGGCATGCCAGGCTCCGTTAATCTTCATGCCCACAAGGGGTTGTGCAAACTTATCCTTGAGCATGCTAAGGCCGACAAACCGCTTGCTGCCATCTGTGCCGCCCCATTTATATATGGCAAACTCGGGCTTACAAAGGGCAAGAAGGTCACATGCTATCCTGGTTTTGAGACATATCTTGAAGGCGCTGATTATACAGCAGCCCTCGTGGAGCGTGACGGAGTGCTCTTCACAGGCCGTGGCCCTGCGGCTGCCCTTGCTCTCGGCTATGAGATTGTCAGCTTCTTCTGTGGACAGGAGGTGGCCGAGCAGTTGAAGGAAGGCATGATATATAAGATGCTTGAGCCGTGATGAAGGCTGTGGTCATAGTAGCTGGCGGCAAGGGATTGCGCATGGGGGGAGATATACCCAAGCAGTTCCTGCCTGTTGGCGGCAAGCCTGTGCTGATGCGTACCATCGACCGTTTTCTTGAATATGACAAGAACATGCAGGTGGTGCTGGTCTTGCCCGCAGCACAGCAAGAGTATTGGTGCCATCTGTGTGAAGAATATGGCTTTGTGCAGCCTCATGCCATAGCTGATGGAGGCGAGACCCGTTTCCATTCTGTCAAGAATGGACTGGCTCTGGTAAATGAGGGAACTGTTCTGATAGGCGTGCACGATGGTGTGCGTCCGTTCGTGTCAACAAAGACCATCGGAGCGTGCTACGATAAGGCTGCCTCTTCTGGCGCGGCTATTCCTGTTGTGCCAGTTGTAGAGACTGTGAGACATCTCGTGTCAGGTGGCCAATCAGAGACAGTGCCGCGAGATGACTACCGCTTGGTGCAGACCCCGCAAGTTTTTGATGCGGCCCTCCTCCGTCAGGCATACACACAGGCATACACTCCTTTTTTCACAGATGATGCTTCTGTTGTCGAAACCTTTGGTCATGATGTGAGTCTTGTGGAGGGCAACAGAGAGAACATCAAGATAACGACTCCTTCAGACCTTGCGATAGCGGAGGTTTATTGTGGGTAGTGACGCTGATTTCTTGCAAAGCAATAATAAATAATGAAAAGGACAGGCTGGAATATCCATCGGCCTGTCCTTTTTTTGAGGTGTATGTTGTGTTCCTGTTAATACGCAGGGACGTTGTTGCGAATACGCTTATTCCCACTCAATCGTTGCGCATGGCTTTGGCGATAGGTCGTAGCACACGCGGTTGACGGCGGGCACTTCTTTGAGTATGCGGTCAGTAATCTTCATGAGTACAGGCCATTCTATCTGTTCGATAGTGGCAGTCATGGCATCCACGGTGTTGACGGCGCGTATGATGACAGGCCAGTCGTAGCACCGAGCGTTGTCCTTCACTCCCACGCTCTTGAAGTCGGGGACGATGGTGAAGTACTGCCACACCTTCTTGTCGAGGCCAGCCTTGGCAAACTCCTCGCGGAGGATGGCATCGCTCTCGCGGAGAGCTTCGAGGCGGTCGCGCGTGATGGCTCCAAGACATCGCACTCCGAGACCTGGACCAGGGAATGGCTGGCGATATACCATCTCGTATGGGAGACCGAGTTCGACACCGCAGGCGCGCACCTCATCCTTGAAGAGCTGCTTGAGTGGCTCTACGAGCTGGAACTGCAGGTCTTCTGGCAGTCCGCCCACGTTGTGGTGGCTCTTGACCATCTTGGCAGTCTTTGTGCCGCTCTCCACGATGTCTGGATAGATGGTGCCCTGGCCGAGGAAGTCTATGCCGCCAGCGAGTTTGCGAGCTTCTTCCTCGAACACGCGGATAAATTCGCCGCCGATAATCTTGCGCTTTTTTTCAGGGTCGTCTACTCCGGCGAGGAGACCGAGGAATCGGTCTGTGGCGTCAACGTAGACGAGATTGGCGTTGAGCTGGTTCTTGAACACCTCGATGACATTCTCCGACTCGCCTTTGCGCATGAGGCCGTGGTTGACATGCACGCATACGAGGTTGTCTCCGATGGCTTTGAGCAGAAGGGCTGCGACTACAGAGCTGTCCACACCGCCAGAGAGGGCGAGGAGCACCTTCTTGTCGCCTACCTGACGGCGCACGAGCTCAATCTGGTCGGCCACGAAGTTCTTCATGTTCCAATTGGCTTCAGCCTTGCATGTGTCAAAGACAAACTGGCGGAGAGCTTCCTTGATGGCTTCCTCATCGCCAGTGAAAGCTGGGAGTTTGGTGTCGCAGAGTGCTTTGTCGTGTCCGGCGGCTATGATTGGCAGACCTGCCTGATAGATTTCCGGAAGGACATCGATGGCTGCTCCGTCGATGATATTGTTGGGTCCTCCGTTGATGATAACGCCTTTCACGCCAGGCAGAGCCTCAAGTTCGCTGCGCGTGATGTCGTGCGGATAGATTTCACTGTACACGCCAAGAGCGCGTATGGCGCGAGCAACGACGGTATTCTCGTGGCTTCCCAAATCGAGAATGACAATCATGTCTTGTTTCATACTGTATAATAGTTGTGTAAGGGTTTGTAATGGGGAAACTGGAAATGTTTCCTTTCACTTAAAAGTGTGTAGAGTGTGCAAAGGTATTGAATTTTATTTGAATTGCAAAATAATTCTCGGATTTTCATGGCAAAGGCTGTTTGAGATGGCCGTTTGCTCGTATGGGGAGAAAGAAATAGACGCTTTTGTTTTGTGTTCTTTTCAATATGTGTTATATTTGCAGAGGAAATTTAGAATCAATATTGTATAACAACTAACTGACATTACTATGCGAAATAATCTATTTAAGCAATTGGCTGTGGCGGCATGCGTGTTTGGCTGCGGCAACGCTGCTTTGTTTGCTCAGAACTTGCAGAAGGGCACTTACGGGTATCTCTACTGTCACATGAGTGACATGGGAGAGTACACGGCATACGCCTTGAGCCGTGACGGGCTGAACTACCATGATCTGAACGAAGGCAAGGCGGTCATTGACCCGGAGGAGACATCACTGATAGAGGGCGGTTCGAGAGATGCTTACATCTGCCGTAAGTCTGATTCGGGCAAGGGGTATCTGATGGTGACAACAGACATGTGCAACCGCAAGAGCCGCACCTGGTTCAACTATGGCATCAATCTCCTTAAGAGCGATGACCTCATCCACTGGACATCTACCACCTTTGATTTCAGAAAGGGACCGTCTGTCTTCTGCGACCCTGAGAGCCCTGATGTGGTGGCTGACTGGTCAAAAATCAACCGTGTGTGGGCTCCTCAGATATTTTGGAATCCCGATTACGTGTGGCCTAATGGCGACAAGGGAGGCTATTTCATCTATTATTCTATATGGAGCTCCAATGAAGACGATAAATATGACAGGATGGTCTACAGTTATGCCGACAAGACTTTCACTAAGCTGACCAAGCCCCGCATCCTCTTTGATTGGGGCTATGCCACTATTGACGCAGACATCAATCTGCTGGAGAGTGACGGTAAGTATCACATGCTCATCAAGAAGGAGGGTGGGCATCCTGGCATCTTCCACACCAAGGCCGACAAGCTGACAGGTCCATGGCCTGAGCCTGACGAGAAGGACTTTGTTGACTTTGAGGGCAAGAAGAAGTGTGAGGGCAGCAGCGCATTTCAAATCATCGGCGAGGACGGATGGCGTGTGGCCTATATCCAGTATAGCGACCGCCCTAAGCATTACCGCATCTGCAAGGCAGATAAATATCTGTCCAACTTCCATGACCCCGTAGATATCAAGGGAGTGACGGGACCCCAGCATGGCAGCTTCATGCGCCTGACTAAGAAGGAGTATAAGAGGCTGGAGAAGCATTTTTAACAAGAAGGGTAATAAGTGACACTGAACAAACCGCAGCGAATGGCCTTTATGCCGATTGCTGCGGTTTGTTTTTTCCCCGTCATGCCTCTGCCTGGCAAACGTGTTTTACCTTATGCAGGGATTGGGTTGTCTCTGTATGGCAAGCCCCGCTTTTCATCCCAAAAGCACGCTCCGTCATGGCCGCTGACTCACCTCCTCATGTCGGCAAGCCCACAACCCCTCGCGAGCTTGCTCCCAAGGGGGTGTGAGCAGGCTCACGAGGGGCTGTGGGCAAGCTCCCGAGGGGTGTTGGGCAGGCGCATCGGGAGAGTTGGGTCGGGACGGCATTATTGAACAATAAATGTTTTGTTCCTTACATATCCGTATGTATTGCTTACCATATCCATGTCAGCTTCTTCCATGCCCATTCGAGCGGGCCGTGGGTGTGGCTCTTCATCCACCATCTGCAGATGAGTATCTGGCCGAGGAGAATGACCGCGAAGAGGAGAGCGCTGGCTGTGTCGCACAGGTTGAGGTGCAGTCCCCAGTGGTAGAAGATGAATGATCCGATGATGCTCTGGCTGATATAGTTGGTGAGGCTCATGCGGCCGTATGGCATGATGAAGCGCATGGGGCGGCTGAGTCGTGTGGAGTAGAAGGCGAAGAGGAGGGATGTGACGATGAGGAGCATGAAGCAGCACTTGTGCAGGGAGTTGATGACAAGCATGAGTGGCGACATGAAGCTGTTGGTCTTCAAGAGTGCGATGGAGGTGCCTGCTGCGTCCTCTGGTGTGAACTGTCGGGCAAAGTCGGGG
Organism: Bacteroidaceae bacterium; assembly: GCA_036303125.1. Taxonomy (GTDB): domain Bacteria; phylum Bacteroidota; class Bacteroidia; order Bacteroidales; family Bacteroidaceae; genus Minthosoma. Next base: position 20,553 of record JAXJBE010000013.1, on the reverse strand, counting down.
ATGAGGCTGCTGAGACCGTAGAGGGGGAAGAAGAGCAGGAGGGCTCCGGCAAGGACGCGCGCCCACAGGGAACGGTTGGACGGGGTGTCCTCAAACCATCTCTGCCTGCCTGCCACCATTCCGAGGATGAAGAGTGAGGCGGTCTGGAAGAATCGGCCTGCTCCCCATGCCCAGGCAAGGCTGAATATCTGCCCGTCCCAGAGGTTGGTGCGGAGAGTCTCAAGGAAGGTGCCTGTGGAGAGTGCCTGCATGGATACGTTCCAATGGTCGAGGTAGTCAAACTCCAGGATGGTGGCTTGGCTGTCAACAAAGGCGGCGTAGAACATCTTGACCCATTCCACTGGCTGGAGCATGAAGATGGCTGCAATGATGAGCAGCTGGCGCGTCCCCAGGCGGCAGACCAGCGGAAGGATGAGGCCCACGATGCTGTAGAGCACGAGGACTTCGCCGCAGAAGAAGGCTGCGTTGAGGCATCCGAAGCAGAAGAGCAGGAGCATGCGCCAGCAGAAACGCAGCCGGAAGTCCTGGCCGCGGCGGGCGGCATTGCTGTCCATTATGTAGAAGCTGAATCCGAAGAGGAGGGCAAAGATGGCATAGGCTTTGCCGCCAATGACAAACCACAGGCTGTCCCATACCATCTGGTCTGACAGCTGGAGAAGTGGGAGTGAGGGGGGCTGCTGGTTGTAGAGGTTGAAGTGCTCAATGCTGTGAAGCAGGATAATCATGGCGACAGCTATGCCGCGGATGGCATCGACAACTTCGATGCGGGATGAGGAGGGAGGAGTGGTTGTTTGCATGATAGGAATTTATGAAATTAGAGAGTGTGCAGGTTTTTTGATATCGTCAACTGATAGCTCCCCAGTTGATGTTGCTCTTCCTTAGTTCGTGAAGGCGGGTCCAAAGGATTGTGTTCTCCGGGTTGCGCTCTTCGGGGTCAGAGTCTATTATTTGCTTGGCCGTGTCTCGGGCGACGGTGAGAATCTGGCCGTCACGTGCGAGATTTGCCACCTTTAGGTCAAAGGCCATGCCCGATTGTTGCGTGCCTTCGAGGTCTCCTGGACCACGGAGCTTGAGGTCTTGCTCGGCTATCTCGAATCCGTCGGTCGAGTCTACCATTATCTGTATGCGCTTGCGTGTTGTCTCTCCTATCTCGAACTTTGTGACGAGGACGCAGTAGCTCTGGTCTGCTCCGCGTCCCACTCTGCCGCGGAGCTGGTGGAGCTGTGAGAGGCCGAAGCGCTCGGCGTTCTCGATTATAATGACGGAGGCGTTGGGCACATTGACTCCTACTTCGATGACGGTGGTGGACACGAGGATGTGTGTCTCGTGGTTGGCGAAGCGTTTCATCTCTTCGTCCTTCTCCTTGGCTTTCATCTTGCCGTGCACCTTGCTGACCTTGTATGAGGGAAAGGCGCGTGACACTTCTTCATAGCCGGCTTCGAGGTCTTTGATGTCCATCTTTTCTGTCTCTTTGATGAGGGGATAGACGATGTAGATTTGTCGCCCGAGGTTCAGCTCGCGCAGCATGAGCTGGTAGATGCGCTGGCGGTGCGCGTCAAAGAAGTGGACTGTGTGTATGGGCTTGCGCCCCGGGGGCAGTTGGTCTATGACGGACACATCGAGGTCGCCATAGAGCGTCATGGCGAGGGTGCGGGGGATGGGTGTGGCTGTCATTACGAGCACATGGGGCGGAACAGCGTTTTTCATCCACAGCTTGGCTCTCTGTGCCACTCCGAAACGATGCTGCTCATCGATGACAACCAGTCCTAACTTGTTGAAGAGGACGTTGTCTTCGATGATGGCATGTGTGCCGACAAGTATGTTTATGTCTCCGCCCACAAGGCCCTGGAGGACTGCGGTGCGCTTCTTGCCTTTGACGCTGCCGGTGAGCAGGGCCACGTTGATGTCCATGTCGGCGAGCATGGAGCTGATGGTTTGGAGGTGCTGTTCGGCAAGAATCTCAGTTGGCGCCATGATGCAGGCCTGGTAGCCGTTGTCAATGGCTATGAGTGCCACCATCAGTGCCACGAGGGTTTTGCCGCTGCCTACATCCCCTTGGAGAAGCCGGTTCATCTGCCTGCCTGATTTCATGTCTTTGTGTATTTCTCTGATGACACGCTTTTGTGCCTCGGTCAACTGGAAGGGCAGATGGTTGAAGTAGAAACCGTTGAACTGTGTGCCTATGGTCTTGAATACAAGTCCTTGGTAGCGCAGCTGGCGGTGCTTGACATAACGCAGGATGTTCAGCTGCACATAGAAAAGTTCCTCAAACTTCAGTCTCTGCTGAGCCTGTCTGAGGGCTTCGGGGGAGGAAGGGTAGTGGATGTTGCGGATAGCTTCGCTGTAGGGTATGAATTTGAATTTCTTTATGATGTATGGCGGGAGTGTCTCTCTGAGAGGAGCGGAGAGCAGTTTGAACATGTTGGCCGTGAGCTTGGCCATGCCCGCTGATGTCAGTCCGCTCTTCTTCATCTTTTCTGTCGTGTTGTAGCTTGGACACAGCCCTTTATAGACTGTGGGCTGGGCTTCAAGATTAGCATCTGAAAGATTGGGATTAGAAGATGAGGAGGATGAGGGTGCTGTGGATTTGTATGGGCCGAACAGGTTGGCTATGTATTCTGAGGGCTGATTGACCGTCTGCATGTTGGCAGGCGCATTCTCTATTTCAGGATGAGCCACTTGTATTCTGCCATTGAAGACTGTAGGCTTGCCGAAGACGACGTATGGCTTGTGGCAGTCGTAGTTCTTGGCTGCATACTTGATGCCTTGAAACCATATAAGGTCTATTACGCCTGACCCGTCAGAGAAATGGGCGATGAGTCGTTTGGCTCCGCCTTCACCAAGTTGCTCAAAAGATAATATCTCTCCGCATACCTGGATGTAGGGCATGTTGCTGCTTAGTTCAGATATGCGGTATATGCGGCTGCGGTCGACATATTTGTAGGGGTAGTAGCTGAGCAGGTCGCCAAGTGTGCGTATGTTCAGTTCGTTGGCAAGCAGCTCAGCTCTTTGAGGCCCCACTCCTTGCAGATATTTGATGTCTTGGAGAAGGATATTCATGTATGGTTGGTATTCATTGGATGGCGCATATTGATGCGGCTTATTTGATGACGACTCTGTCGCCAAGGATTTTAGCCATCTGGCGTTGCAGTTCGCTGAGATTTTTGATGCGCCGGATGAGTTCAAGGGTTTTGTTTATGTCGTTTTTGACTTCGGGGAGCGTCAGTTGTGAGTTGCACTGCTTGAGCTCTTCTTCTATGATTAGATTCTTGTAGTCTATGAGCAGACGTGCTACGGAGGTTGACATTGTCTCTTCTTCCGATTGGAGCATCTGGTTGGCTGAGCTGAGCTGGTACCGTTCGTCAATCAGGTCGGCGGCTTCACGGCTGATATCTTCATAGGCGCTGTTGAGGAAGAAGCGGTTGGCATTGAAGTCGGTGTCGCCTGCGTGCTCATGTGCCAGTTGGAGCATCTTGGCGTAGAGGGGAGACCGAAACTTTATGCCGTCATACAGAAGGTCGGTGTAAACATATTCGACCAGCGGCATCTTGCATTGCTCTCCGTTGTTATCCATGCCGTCGACAAGCTTGTCTCCATATCTGACGAGGAATGTCGTGATGAGTCGTTCTATGCCTATGAAACGTTGCTCTGACTTTTTCCACAGGTTTTCGCCGAGATGTGTCAATGACTGGTTGGGAGAGTCTTTTATGTCGGCAGAGGTGGATGCTGGGACTTCTTCTGGGAGCGGAGCTCCGAGTGGCGGAATGTCTTCGTCGTTCTGATGGTCGGGATTGTCAGAGAGGGGTGCTGCCGGTTGCGAGGCTGTCGGTCCTTGTGCTGACTGAGCGGAAGACTCGGCAGGCTGATTCTGATTGAGCAGACGCTCTTGTCTTTCCCTCTCCCTCTCAGCCTCCTTCTTCATGCTCTCAATGATGGCCGCACGGTTTTTGTTGGTGCCTCTCATCAGCATCTCCTCGTCCACATTGAGTATTTCTGCGCATTCGTGCACGTATGTGGAGCGTATGATCTCATCGGGTATGACGGCGATGCTTTTGATGATGTCTTCTGTCAGCTTTGCTCTTTTGATTGGGTCGCGCTTGGCTTCCTTGAGCAGGAGGCCAGACTTGAAGAGGATGAAGTCTGTCTGGTGTTCGCTGACGTATGCCTTGAACTGCTCGGCATTGTGCTTGCGGGCAAAGCTGTCGGGGTCGTCTCCGTCTGGCAGGAGGAGAATCTTCACGTTCATGCCTTCGGCGAGGAGCATGTCTGTACTGCGCAGGGCAGCGTGTATGCCTGCCTCGTCTCCGTCATAGATGAGAGTTATGTTGTTTGTGAAACGATGCAGGAGGTGTATCTGCGCCTCGTTGAGAGCTGTTCCTGAGTTGGCCACAACGTTCTCAATGCCACATTGGTGCATGGCCAGCACATCTGTGTAGCCTTCGACCATGTAGACCAGGTCTTCCTTTGATATGGTTCTTTTGGCTTGGTAGATTCCGTAGAGCTCATTCGCCTTGTGGTAGATGGCAGAGTCTGGGGAGTTGACATACTTCTGGTTGACTCCTTTCGTGCGTTTGTCAAGCACTCGGCCGCCGAATGCGACAACCTTTCCGTTGACGGCTATCCATGGGAAAATGGCGCGCCCGCGGAAACGGTCATATACGGTGCCATTGTCTCGTTTGACGCATAGCCCTGTGTCAATGAGAAATTTCTCTTGGTAGCCTTTTGCCTTGGCCTCGTTGGACATGGCATTTGAGCTGTCAAGGCAGAAGCCGAGTCTGAACTTGGTGATGATGTCATCCCGGAATCCTCGGCTGCGGAAGTAGGCGAGACCTATCGAGCGGCCATCCTGATGGTTTGTCATGATGCTGCTGAAGTATGTGGCAGCCCATTCGTTGACGGCAAACATGCTCTCTCTTTCGCTCTGCCTCTGCTTCTCCTCCGATGTCAATTCCTTCTCTTCAACAGGAATGCCGTATTTCTTGGCAAGGTGTCTGAGTGCTTCATAATATGTCATCTGCTCCATCTCCATGATGAAATGCACGGCATTGCCTCCCTTGCCACAGCTGAAACATTTGCACAAGCCCCTTGCAGGGGAGACGGAGAACGATGGTGTTGTGTCGTCATGGAAGGGACATAACCCTTTGTAGCTGGCTCCTGCGCGACGCAGTGTGACATAGTCGGAGACAACATCTACAATGTTGGCAGAGCTGGTGATGCGTTCTATGGTAGCAGGTGTTATCATGGATGGATGATGGAGAAAATAGGGAAAGGGATTGTGTTGGGGGGTAGCCCTTTGGTGTTTTGGCCTTGCGAGGCCTTCCGGGCGTTAGTCTTTGATTAGTTGCATGAATTCTCTTCTCTTGTCGGGCTGGCTAAAGACTCCAGAGTAGTATACAGTGGTAGTGACAGTTCCCTGCTTCTCTACTCCGCGCATCTGCATGCAGAGATGTTGCGCCTCGATGAGTACAATTGTGCCAAGGGGATTTAGGGCTTGCTGTATGCAGTCGCAAATCTGCTTGGTGAGATGTTCCTGCACTTGCAGGCGATGGGAGAAGATGTCTACTACTCGTGGAATCTTGCTTAGTCCTACAATCTTACCGTTGGGAATGTATGCGATATGGGCCTTGCCGAAGAATGGAAGTATATGGTGCTCGCAAAGGGAGTGAAAATCGATGTCCTTGACGATGACCATCTGGTCGTAGTCTTCTTCAAACATGGCAGAGCGCAGTGTCTCGGTTGGATCCATTTCATATCCCCGCGTCAATTCAAGAAAGGCCTTGGCCACTCTCTCTGGAGTCTTTGCCAGTCCTTCTCGTTCTGTGTCCTCGCCTATGGCTTGCAGGTTCTGCAGACATGCGTTCTTGAGAATTTCTAACTTTTCTTCTGTCTTCATGTTGTTACTGGTAGATTAAGACTTCGCTCTTGACAATGATGGCATTCTGCACCACGCGAGCGTCTTTTAATTTGTCAAGAAAGTCGGATGCTTCTTGGCGAGAGACGAAATCTCCGACGCGGCATCTCCAGTTGGGCGATTCGAATGTGGTGTAGGACTGCAGTTCGGGAAAGGCTGAAGTGACTTTAAGTCCGGCATACTGCGCCTTTGTCTTGTCATTGGTCGTGCTTCCACCCCAATAAACCTGTATGCGGTAGCCCCTTGCCCTAATCTTCTTGCCCGTGTGAGTCACAGGAGAGTCATTGCTGTCCTCTTTAGGCTCGGCCACTGTTGATGCTTTCACTTTGCCGTTGACAAGGTTGTCGATGAGTGAGTCCTGGTGTACTGTCACTGTGCCGTGCCCCTCCACCTTCTGCGTGAGGTGGTCGGTGAATGATTGCGCTGACATGGTGATGGCACTTGTCCATAGAGATATGATTATCAGAAGTGTCTTGTTCATTTTGTATGAGGATGTCTGCTGGGGTTGTCTTTGACGGAATGAGTCTGCCATGTGGTTGTTTGCCATTGGGGGTGACTATTCTTTGTTATGATAATGATTCACAATCCATACACGTCCGTCAAAGTGTGAAGCCCTTGGGGGCGAGTATGAATTATGAATCAAAGATTTGTTGCGATGCGGACACGCCAGCGTGCCCTGTGTAAGTGCTGTTGCAACAGTGGATTATTTCCAAGCGTCGATGATTCCCTTGAAGTCAGCCACCTTGAGTGATGCGCCTCCAATGAGACCGCCGTCGATGTCTGGCTTAGCGAAGAGCTCGGGAGCGTTAGAAGCCTTGCATGAACCGCCGTAGAGGATTGATGTGTTGGCTGCAACTTCTGCTCCATACTTCTCAGCAACTACTGAGCGGATATAAGCGTGTATCTCTTCTGCCTGCTCTGCTGTGGCTGTCTTGCCTGTGCCGATAGCCCAGATTGGTTCGTAAGCGATGACGATATTGGCGAACTGCTCAGCAGAGAGGTGGAATACAGAGCCTTCAAGCTCAGCTTTAACTACTGCGTTCTGCTCGTTTGCCTCGCGCTGCTCAAGAGACTCGCCGATGCAGAAAAGAATCTTGAGACCATTGGCAAGAGCGAGGTCAACTTTCTCCTTGAGGATTTTTGGAGTCTCGTTGTAGTATTCGCGACGCTCTGAGTGGCCAAGGATAACATACTCCGCACCTGTTGACTTAACCATCTCAGCAGATACTTCACCTGTGTAAGCGCCTGAAGCTTTGTCTGCGCAGTTCTCAGCACCAAGGTTGATGATGTCATGATTGATAATCTCAGACACCTTGGCGAGGTGGATGAATGGAGTGCAGATGATAACATCGCAGTTTGGTTTGTCTGCGGCGAGGGCTTCGTTGAGGCCCTGTGCAAGTTCAATGCCTTCCTGGAGATTCTTGTTCATCTTCCAGTTTCCAGCAACAATTTTCTTTGCCATAGTTGAGTGATTTTAAATTTGGTTAAACTTATATTGATGTGTGTAGACTATTTATATGCAGGTTCGGTATATGCAGGTCTGGAAGGCCTGACAAAACTGGTGGGGCATGGAGTGAAGGTGGATCGGTAAGCCAAAGGGACTCTTAGAGTTTTGTCGTCCCGAGGAGAGTGGACAGTTGCATTGTGTCTGGCATGTTGTAGTTGCTCCATTTATGGATGATGGTAGCATCATGGAGAAGTACCAGTCCGGGCTGGGCTCTTACTACAGTCTTGAGCACGCGGTCATCGGAGAAGAGATAGTCATATTCTGCTCCAGTGTGTTCTGTCCAGTATTCCTGATCGGATATAGATGCGGAGGCTGTGAGGCAGTAGAATGGAATTTCTTGCGACATGGCGAAGTCGTAGGCCTCGTTGATGTGGTTTATGCATCCTTCATCAGCATTGAGCAGGTCTGGGATGATGAGGAGGAATAAGAAACCATTCTGGGCAAGGACCTCTTCTGTTATGTCATCTCCTTCTGATGATGTTATATGGAAGTCGAGTGCCTCATGCTTCTCTCCGATGGGGATGCGTTTTGTATCTACATATTGCCATGTGGAGTCGGGGTCATCATCTTCAACTGTCAGCTCTATGGTTTGTCCGTCTTTCTCGTAAACAATCTTGATGTCGTACTCTTGTTCTGTTCTTGTCACCCCTTCATACAGATTTGTGCCTACTTTATAGGGACGGAAATCGAAGAATGGCAGGTTGATGATGCAGAATACGGAGTAGGCTATTATGGAGCAGAAGGTTATCAGCATGACCAGACATTTGATGTTGCCCCCGGCAAACTCTTTCTGCAAGCGGTAGTATTTGTTTATGATGAATGCGGCTGCCAGCAAGATGATGTTCTTTGTCAATGTCGCTGTGTTGCTCAGTATGATGACATCTCCAAAGCATCCGCAGTTTGCTACAGGATTGGCTATTGCAATGTAGACGGTGAGTATCGTCATTATTGCCATGAAGAGGAGGGCGAAACGGGCTGTGGCCTTTTTCTTAATGGCGAAGAGGATACATGCGCCGAGGGAGAACTCTACTGTGGCGAGGATGACGCTGCATGTGATGAGAAAAATATCAGGCATGGTGAGATGCAGCATGCTGTTGGTATAGTCCTGCAACTTGTACATGGTTCCCATGGGATCGTTGGCTTTTACGAAACCGCTGAAGAGGAATGTGGCTGCAAGCAGTAGCCTGCATGCGTTAACCGTCACTGCCAATACTGTGCCTTTGTAGGGACTTTTGTTTATCATCTCCTTCCTGCCTGTCATTATTGTGCGTTGGTGTCAGTCTTTGCCTCAGTCAATTTGATTAGGCCAAAGACGGAATAGTTGATCATGTCTAAATAATTGGCGTCTATGCCTTCTGATATTATTGTCTTTCCTTCGTGTTCTTCTATTTGTTTTGTGCGGTTGAGCTTCATGAGTATAAGGTCTGTGTAGCTGCTCACTCTCATTGCTCTCCATGCTTCGTCGTAGTCGTGATTCTTGCGCAGCATAAGGTCAAGGGCTGTCTGGGCATATTTGTCGTAGTACAGCAGAGCCGTTTCCGCGTTCATGTCTTCTGTCTCTGCATATCCCAACTCCAACTGTATGAGCCCTATGATGCTGTAGTTTACTATAGCCTGAAATTCGGTGAATATACCTTCACCCACGAGCGACACACCTTTTACCTCCAGACTTCTTATGCGGTTTGCTTTGATGAATATCTGGTCAGTGACAGAGGTAGGACGCATGATACGCCAAGCCGCACCGTAGTCGTGGAGCTTCTTGCTAAAGATATCTCTGCATCCTTCCATTGCTTGCTTGAACTGTTGCGTGGTGTCCATGTTCTTGTCAATTAGTGATTGTTTCCTTTTGAGGTACAAAGTTAGTGCTTTTTTGTTGAATAGCAGCAATAAACAATATTAAAATATCGCGCGCACGACAAATGCTGTTGCCGTGCGCGCGATATTGTTACTTGTAGGTGCTTTTATGAGCACTTGATTTTCTGGCCGAGTTGAAGGATTGTGCTGGGTTTGATCCCATTCAACCTGCATAGCTTATCCACCGTTGTGCCGTGTTTGCGAGCAATGGATGAGAGCGTGTCACCCTTCTTTACGTAATGTGAAGTGGAGTGTTTTGTGCTCTGCTTCGGGACATTTGTTCTGACAGGCTGAGGAGAACTGCCTTCTCCCTCGTTTGTTGCAGGATTTGTGAGGTTGGCCTTATCTGTTTCGCCAGTTGTTGCTAAGTCCTTTGTTGCATCTCCTGTTTCCATGTTTTCTATGGAACGTGAAGCTGCAGTCTCTTCGCCGCGTGTAGTCTTGCCAGACGCTACATGGTAGAAGTTGCCTGTGACATCCTGATGTTCAAAGTCAAACATGAGAGCTGGGTTGATGGGCTGTCCAAGGATGCGTGTCTCGAAGTGAAGGTGGGAACCGTTGGAACGTCCTGTGTTGCCGCCGAGTCCGATGGGCTCGCCCGCTCTTACCACCTGGTCTTTTACCACAAGATGTTTGCTGAGGTGTCCATATAAAGTCTCCAGTCCGTTTGGATGACGCAGTACTATATAGTATCCATATCCTCCGCCGTTGTATGCTTTGATGCGCACCTTGCCATCAAAAGCTGCGCGGATAGTGTCACCGATATAGACTTTCACATCGATGCCTTCGTGTCTTTTCCTGCGCCTCCACCCGTAATTGGATGTGATCTTTCTGCTGTCTGTAGGCATACAGAATCCTCTCAGGTCTACTTTGTAGTTAGCGGGGACACTGCCGCCGCACTTCCTGATTTGGTCAGTCCAGTCTGTGTAGATGTCTGCGGCGGGATTTTCGAGGTCTATGTTGTTGAAAGTATTGTTCAGCTTGACGTTGTTGATATCCTTCATTCTCTTGTCTGAAGGGGCTTGCCTTGCGATAGCGTCTTGGGCAAATCCGCTGTCGGGCAGCATCGTGAGGAGGGCGATGCCTATTGTTTTAGTTAATGTCTTAAGATGCACTGGTTAGGAGGTTTTTGTAGGTTATTTATAATAGTTGGGTTTCTTCCTTCGTTTTGGCTACAGTCTTGTCCCGTCACAACTCTGTTTTTAGAAATTATTCAGTTGCTCCCTTTGTTGTTGGGTCGGTTTTCTTGCTGGGCCATAGCTCAAACGGGTTTTGTCATGCTCGTCTGGCTGAACGGAAACGCAGGCTTTGAGATAAAGACATGCTTAATACTCATCGTTTGCGTAGAGATACTGGAACACTCCAGGAGTATATTCGAAAATCTCTTCAGGCTTAAAGAATCGGTTCAGTTCCACAATGGCGTTCTCTGGCGAGTCGGATGTATGGATGATGTTCTCTTGGAAACTCATACCAAAGTCTCCGCGTATGGTGCCCGGGGCAGCCTTGCGTGAGTTTGTGCTGCCAGTCATTGACCTGACGGTTTCTACTGCGTCCACGCCTTCGTAGCAGCAGCATACTACAGGAGATGCCATCATGGAGTTTTTGATGCGCTGGAAGAAAGGCTTTCCCGCAAGGTGCGCATAGTGCTCGTTAAGCAGCTCGTCAGTGAGTTGCATCATTTTCATACCTGCAAGACGTAGTCCTTTGCGCTCAAAGCGTGCTGTCACTTCACCAACGAGTGCGCGTTGTACTGCGCCTGGTTTCAAGATTACGAGGGTCTTCTCCATGTTGTTGCTATACCGATTTTCTCTAAGTTATTTGTTTTTATTCCAAACATATATGCCATGTCCATGATGAACATAGCGCACGTGTGTTCCAAAATATCAGTTGCAAATGTAAATATATTTTTTTAGCTGACCAAAGATTTCCTACAAAAAATGATGTTTTTTTTTACATGTCAAGACATTCCTTTACATCTTTCTCAACTTTTGTAAGTCTGTCTTTGCAAAAATCCGACAGCGATTTTGCTTCTTTGAGGTGGGTTGTTAGGGTGTCTATATTGATGTTCCCACTTTCTATTTGGTTCACAATCTCCTCAAGCCTTTTGACGGCCTGCTCATAGGTCATATTCTTCTTCATTGCAAATATTGTTATAATAACGTTCTTATTTCTGCCATATTACGTGCGTGGCCTGTCTTATATAGGGGTGCTCTATAAATTAGTATTTATGTTTTATCGGGGCTTGTCCTTTTGCTCGGTCGATTTTGGCCTCTCACTAGCATCTGTCTCTTTTGTATTTAGTCAGTGTATAACCCTCAGTCAGACTGGACATTCACATGTTTTACAGTAGAGATAACTGTGCCATTAGCGAGCGTTGTCTCTATGCAGTCTCCTGCATTGATGTCGCCGATGTCTGTGATGACTTGTCCATTCACTCTTGTGATGCTGAATCCGAGACGAAGCATTGTCTGTGGGTCTGCTGTCTTGGCCTTGGCCTCAGCCAGATCAATGCGTCTCCGTTCTTTGCTGAGTATGTTGGGTGTTGCTGTCTTTACCCTTTGTGTAGTCATGTTCAGCATATAACGTTGCTTCTCCACTATTTGCAGTGAGTGAGTCTTTATGCTGTTGATCATGCGTCCGATTCTAACCTCTTCCCCTGCGGTGTAGTTCACGCAAGATACAGGTATGCGGTTTGCCAGCATTTTGATTTTTGTCTTCTCTTCGCTGATGATTTGTTCCGCTCGTCCTGCGATATGTTCGGCCATATCAAGGATGTGATTAAGCTCCGTTTCCTGATGCTGTATTATGAACTCAGCGGCGGCCGTAGGGGTCTTGACTCTGGTGTGGGATACAAGGTCAATGATGGTGTCGTCTCTCTCATGTCCTATGCCTGTGATGATAGGTAAAGGAAACTGTGCGACATTCTCTGCCAGTTCAAGGCTGTCAAAGGCATTGAGATCTGATGTTGCGCCACCTCCTCTTGTGATGACCACCGCATCCCACAGGTCAGCCTGTTCTGCGATGCGGTTGAGAGCGTTGATGACACTTTGCTCTGTCTCGTTGCCTTGCATGATGGCAGGGAAGAGCGATGTGGTGAAAGCCAGCCCAGAGGAGTTGTTGTAGAGTTGGTTGCAGAAGTCTCCATATCCAGCTGCTGTTGCGGATGAGATGACAGCTATGCGTTGTACAAGTCTGGGGAGTGGCAGTTCCTTGTTCATGGTGAACACACCTTCCTCCTTCAGTCGCTGGATTATCTCCATGCGTCGGCGAGCCATGTCGCCAAGAGTGTAGGTGGGGTCGATGTCTATGATGTTGAGAGAAAAACCGTATTGTTCGTGGAATGTCACCTCTACCTCAACCAGAATCTCCATGCCAGCTTCAAGACGTTGTCCTGTAGCCCGCCTGAAGGTCGGTTCCAGCAGTGCCCACTGCCTTGCCCATATTTGCGCCCTCGCTTTTGCGTCAATGTTGTGAGTCGTAGGGTTTTTCTGCACAAGTTCCATATAGCAGTGCCTGTTTACATGCATCTCGCATATCTCTGCTTTCACCCAGTATGAATGATTGAGAGCCAGCTGCAGAGTGCGTTTGACAATGCTGTTAAGTTCAAAGAGTGACAGTGCTTTCATATTGTAGGTCTTTTCCCGTTGAGCATGCGTAGAAATGTAGAGTAGTCCCTGTCTATATGGCTAAGTTCGTATTGTTCTATCTTTAGCGAAAACTGTGCAGGTAGGTCCTCTATGCCGAAGTATGCTTTGAAGATGCTTGCGGCATTGTATGCCATGTCATCCTGTCTCTTGATGATGGAGCTGCAGCATTTGCGTGTTAATAAGCCATTCTCGCTTGCTTTGAGAGTTTTGAATATCATGAAATAAGACAGGGGGGAGTTGGCTGTGAGCAAGATGGCTATTCTTTGTTCAGCCCTGTCTATGCCGAACCTGTCGAACATGTCTTCTGTCTGTTTTTCTGTTTTGAGCAGCGGAAACAGCATCTTGGCCATCTTCGTCAGTCCATCGGGATTAGTCTCTGCGAGATGCCGTTGCAGAAGTCTGCATCCTTCAGTGTCAAAGTTCAGCGTGCCGCTTTTGGCAAGATGTTCAGCAGCCACGATGCAAGTGAGCATGGCTTGGCTTTTATATGTAATAATGTGAGCCAGAGCATCCCAAAAGAGGTCATTGTCATCTATAGCCGGCAGCAGATTCTCTCTCAAGACTGTCACGGTGCGCCTGAACTGCATGTTGGACATCATGCGTAGCTGCGCATAGAGAGAGTCCCAGTTGCGTTCCTTGATAAAGAGGGCTGTATGTTCGTATGGATTCATGCTTGATGTTTTTAGGGGTGTTAGTTCTGATATGCCAGTCTCACCTTGTCAGCGAGAACTTCATGCTCACGCCGAAATCTGCTGTTGTTGTAGGGAATGAAGACTGTGACACGAGTGGGATGTTCTTTTGCCAATCGAGAAATCCAGACAATGTCAGCAGGCGGCTGAAGGTGTAGTCGGCGGACAGCGATATCTTATATGCTGTAGACCCGCTTGTTGCTGTTGTGATGGCCGTTTGGATATTGCGGTTGAGGGCATTCTGCATGCGGTATGAGAAGTCGGCTCTGACATTTAGGTCGTGGCTGACACTGCCACGTGTGCGTGCAGTAGTCTTGGTGTTGGAACTCTTATCGTCCTCCTTAGCCTTTTTGGATTTAGCTTTCGACTTAGACTTCTTGTAGTCTGGGTTTTGAATGTTCTTAGCCCCGAAGAGGTTGAGGTCTTTGAGCTTATATCCCAGTCCTATGACGATGTCATTGGAGAAGTTTTCGGTGAGGGCCACGCTGGTCATGGAGAGGTTGAGCGTGCGTATCTTCTTATACTCCACCTTGGCTGTAAGTCCGCTGTTGAAAGTCATGTCCACGCCGATGAGTGGGGAGAAAGCCTCATTGATGCTCACGGTCGAAACGTTGTACATCGAACTTGGTACTGGGTTGCCCGTAGTAACATCGCTGATGAATCCCCATCCACCCATATACTCCATGAAATTGGAGTAAGAGTTATATGCTCCCACAGAGTATACGCTCTTGTAGGCATGATTGATATTGAAACTCTTAAAGTGTTCTCCTATCCATGGGGACAGCTTTGTCAAACCGCTATACTTGACAGTCCAGTTTGGCATGAGACGTGAGAGTGCAGGGAAAATGTCGAGTGGAGTGGAGATGGCATTCTTGCCGCAGTAGGCTGAGAGAAATGCAGGCACCATGACATCCGTGGAGTATATGTCCACACCACCATTTTCCGCATTGTATGGCTTGCCCGCCCATTCCTCTCCTGCGCTTGCAGGGTAGGTCATCTGGGCAAATTTGTTCTCTATTCGCCCTTGGATGATTGGCAGGTTGCTGAGAAACTTCTCAAAATGCTTCGAACGATAGTTGTCGTTGATGCTTCCATTAGATCCGAAGGCCGAACCGATAGATATGACCGTCATGCTGAAGCTTCCGCTTTGGGTGCTTGGCATGCCTTCATACATGAATTGTATGCTCCTTGTCTTGTTTGTCGTGCGACTGGCACTGAGGTCTATCTTCAGGTCTTTAATGGGTTCGAGGGTGGCTTTCAGTTGCAGGTCTTCCATGGCCGCAGTCGTGGCTGGTGTGGTGATGTTGCTGTCGTTCATCATAAGCCATCCGTTTCTTGCTGCTTTGTCTATGAAGCCATCGTCTATAGCTCCGAGAGCAAAGCCGAGGCCGGGAGACAGACCCATGCCTGTGCTTTTCTGTCCGAAGGCATCTCCCACCTCTGTGCGGAAGCCTGGCAGAGTCAGCGCATACGTGTTGCGATAGGAAACGCTGACATTGCGAAGCATGGTCAGTCCTCGTGCTATCACCTGAGCCGTCTTGTACCATCCCTGTTCATCGAGCGGAGTCTTTGCTACGACAGACACCTTGACAGGCACCGTGTCATGGTTCACTATCTTGATGGTGTTTGCGTCCACTTTCTTGAATTTTAAGTCATACGACTTGCCTTCCTTCGTCGTGGCTCTTACAATGATGCGCTTTGTGTTCTGCCCGTGTTTGAGTTCCACATCGGTGGAGTCGTTGAGCGTGATTTCTTTGGTGAATCCCTTCTTCTTGCTGCCTTCCTTCTCCCCATCCTTGGCATCTGTTGAGTCTTTTCCACCCTTAGAGTCCTTGCTGTCCTTAGACTTCTTGTCGTCCCTGCTGTTGGAAGTTTTTGTAGCCCTTGAACTGGAGCGCGAGTTGGCCATGTTCCTTTTATTGTTGCCAGAGAAACGCTTCTCCACATCTGCCAGGAACTTCCATTTCTTATACAGATTGTCCAGATTTAATTTGCCGTTGATGCTCACGGTGCGCTGGGAACTTGCCGTGTGCCCGAGTGATGTTCCGTCTTCGAGTTCTGTTCCTCGGGTCCAGTTGTAGTTGGCATTGTACGAACCGTCAGCTGTAATCCAGTCGAAACATGGAATCTTGTTTAGCGGCACCTGATATGAACCAGTGAAGGTGCTGCGGTAGGTCAGAGGACGGCCAAAGGAGGCGAAGCTTCTCTTGACGGAATCTTTCCATGCAGCATATTCGTCGGGGTAGAGGTTCTTGTTGACTACAGTGTATGGCTCCTCTATCTCGGCGTGAGTGGAAGATGTCCATGAAAGTTTGAGAGCCTTGAAGATGTCCCATCTGATGGTCAGGTCACGGTTCCATAGTATTTGGTCGGAGAATACGACAGGCAGTTGAGTGCCAGCGTCGATGTCTCGTTCCTGGAACTCATAGTAGCTGCGTGATATGTCGGAGTTGAATGCTATGCTCTGTGGCAACCATTGCAGGTTTTGTGCCTTGACGATGTCCAGCCATTTTGACTTGCCTTTTATGTTCTTGAAAGGTTCCCATGCTTTAAACTTAGGCGAGTAGTTGTAGGAGAGGTTCAGCTTCCAGTTCTCCTCGTTCTCATAGACGGTTGTCTCCCCTGTCTTGTATTTTTGGCTGTAGCTGTAGCTGACAGAGAAATTGTTGGGGTCGTAAGGCATGGGCTTGCGGCTTTGTATGCCGGATTTCCAGTTGCTCAGCGAGAAGTTCTTGTTCTTAACCACCGACTCTGTAAGGTTGCTTAGAGAGTCTCGTGCGGTCTGGCTTTCACACTCATTGAGGGCATCTTCCAGCAGCATGTCGGTGTCAAACGGGTTGTACTTTGGAGAAATCTTCTGCCAGGAGTAAGAGTAATAGAGAGGGAGTGTCATCTTCCATTTTGAAGGGAAGAATTTGCCCAGTTCAAATTGTGTCGTGATGCTCCATTCGTATAGATTGTCATCGCGTCGCTCGTTGATGCCTTCCTCCAGACCGCCGAAACCTGCTGTCTCCACGTGTCCTGTCATGTTGACTGAGCCTAAGTCGGAGAGCTGGACGTTCAAGTTGCCTTGAGCGGCCCATCCCCCTTCATTGGAGTAGTCTTGCATGCGCAATTCATTGACCCACACCTCCACGCTGCTTGTGCGGCGCCCGTTGTTGCGCACACCGATCATCATCGTCTTCACCTCACCGAGTGAAGGATTGCCGATGACGCTTATCTTGTTGTTGGGTTTCTCCTTGTCGTATGCATAGTATAGTGTGGTGTAATTGGCCTCTCCTCTTGCCTTGGCCTTGTTGCGCTCGTGCTTGAGGTCTGTGAGCACGCTGAAATCTATGTCCAGCATGTTTTCCTCTGGCCATACGGCCGTGCAACCCTGCGTCGTGTAGGTGTCATAGTGTCCAGCTGGTGTCAGCCGGAGTGGTATCTCATACTCGTAGTAGTTGCTTTTGTAGTCGCTGCCCATGCGGATGAAGACGCTCATTTGGTTGTCCTGCAGTTCGTTGTCGCCCTCAAGAGCATTGGCATGAACAAACATTTGCAGGTGGCGATAGTGGCGCAAGTCTTTGTTCATGGTCTTATATACGGCGCGCGCATCTCCCGTGGCGAGGTTCTCGACGGTCAGAGCCAAAGCCTGCTCGTTGTCCTGTGTGAGTTGAGGCTGTGACGGGTCGAGGATTCGTGTCACTCCGGGGGGCAGCACATAGTTGACAGGCGTCTTGTCGTTATTCTCCTCAATGTTGACAGTGGAAGCCACCAGGTTGCCGCTGATGCTTGGCTTCTCGCCCGTGTAGAGCGTCTTTGTGTAGTTGCGCCAGTTGCCTTTGACGAGGTCAAGATTGGCCATGCGGACGACGATAGGCTCTGAGAAGCCTGTCATGTACATGCGCATGAACCGTATGCTGGAGAAGTCGCTGATACTTCCTTGCTTACCCTCATACTGCTCCACGGGAATGCGGAACAAATACCATGTCATGGTCTCCTTATTGCCATTGCGCAGTGAGACAGAGGTTTCTCTTGAGTCCACAATGAAGTTTCTCCCCACCATCATGTCTTCTGGTCTCAGGCTGACATGATATTCGAAGAAGTTCTCATATTCGTTCATCGTGTAGTCGGAGTTGACATCCTCTGCGTCGGGCGTGCTCTTATATGCTGTGGAATAACTCTCTGCCGATTCGCTCGTGTTGGGGGAGTTGCCCTCTGGAGAGTTGATGAGCTTGTATCTGTCGAGGATTGATGTCCTGTTGGCATCGAAGTCGCTTCCGCGGAAATAGTGATAGTCATCGCCTGCAGGGTCTTTATACAAAGAGTCAAAGACCTCTGCCGTCACCTTGCTCTTCATCTCATTGAGATAGTCTGCATAGACGCCAAAAGTTCTCTCGTCAGCGTCTGCCAGGCCATTTAGGCCTATGTCCTGTTTCTGTCTGGCTCCGCTTTCGTTGGAGAAAGAGTATACGACCGACTTCTCGCTTGGCACTCTGCCCCATATCGTCTCGGTGTATGTGGCAGCATTGCTTACAGGCATGCCGCTTTCGTAGAATTTCTTGCCGTCCTTGAGGATGTCTTCGCTAATGTCACCGAGATTGATGTAGAAATCTCCTCCGTATCGCTTGTCTTCCTTCGTGTATATGAATGGATCCATCATCCAGAACTCTATGTACTGGACATTAGCATTCTCAAAGTCACTTTCGTTAATACGCCTCATCATGCCTCCCCATCTCTTCTCAGGGTTGTTGAGGCGAGCATGGTTGTCCACATCAGTGTCAAGATTGTAAGGTCCTCGTTCTTGGGGGTAATAAGCGAGGTTGAGCACGTTCAAGGTATTGCTCTCTCCTTGATTGGTGTCGCGGTTGGGATAGACTTCACGCACATACACTTCGCGGACATAGTGATTGGAGAGCTGGTCAAGGTCGCTCTTGATGTGGCTCGGGGTGAGTGACGATGATCTGCGAGTGAAGAGAGGGTCAATGTTATACCATGCCAGACGGGCGCGGTTGTAGCCGTAGCGCACGTCGTTGGACAATTTGCCATATTCGAGATGGGATGGGGTGGAGGAGAGCATCCAGTCCTTCGGGTTGCTCACGTCTGTCACTTCCTTGTTGTTGTCGAAGTCATCCAAATACGATGCTCCTCCCTGGGTTTCCTTTGCCTTTCCTGCGTCGAGTTGCGCATACTCTCCTGTGAACGAGATGGACGATGGAGCGGTGAGATTGAGCAGCGGAATCTTGTCGAGCATGTTGGTGAGCCACTGTGAGTCCTGCTTCCAGTTGAGATGCAGCCCCCAAAGGGTGTTGTTGAGTGGCTCAGATCCCATGGCTACCTTCGATGTCAGCGGTTTCTCGTTGACTTTAAGGAATGTACCGCCAAATGAGAGGTTCTTTGAGAACTCATACTCCCAGTTGAGGCCCATCATGGTTTTGCGCATCGAACCATATTCGCTGCTCTCTTCGAGGCTGACGTTGACATTGGTGCCTGCATCCAGTATGCTCTGGTTGATGATGGTCACTTCCCCTGCTGCATAGTCGACGGTGTAGTCTGTCCCTTCAACAAGGGTGACACCGCCTGCCGTCACAGTCACTGACCCCTGCGGAATGGCTGACATTCCATTACCTATCTGTATGGTGCCCGAGCGTGTGGCCTTATATTCGCCCATAAGGGTGAACTTGTTCTTCTCTGTCACCTGTGTGGCTGCCGTCTTAGTGGAGTCATAGAGCTCGTCATAGCAATATTTGTCAGCCACGGCATGGTTGCCAATCTTGTCTCTGAGCCATTGTCCGAATGGTTCGGCTACAGGGAAGATGACGCGCCCGTTCTGCGCCTGGATGGTGTACCCCTCGATGTAGTCAAACTTGCCGTTGGGATTGGTCTTGTTGTTATTGTCCAGACGGTCGAGGTTCATCATCTTGAGTAGCGTCGTCTGCTTGAACTGTTCTTCAGGGAGATAATTCAGGTTAACGCCTGTCGTGTCGCTTAGATACTTAATCTCCAGTTTGAAGTCCTCCTTCTGTATAGACATGGCTCTCAGCTTATAGACGTTTTTCATCATCAGTCGCCAGTTAGCTATTCTTGGCGAACTGCTTGTGTTTTTCAAGAGTTTGACATACAGGGCTTTATCACTGTCTTTTTGGTCGGAGGAGAACTCTCCCACCTGATAAGTCTGCCCGTTGTATGTGTATTCATAGGCTACAGCCAGAGCCTGGTTTGCCTGTACCGAAGTCTTCAAACTGATATAGCCCAGATGCTTGTTGATGATATAGTCTGACGAAGTGAGCAGGCGCGCATTCTCCACCTTCTCATATTCCACACCTCCCTGCATGATGCCGTCGAGCACGGTTGATGTCTTGTCGATGTTGCGTGCTTCATTATATGTTGTAGTCATGCTGGAGTAGAGGTTGTTGCTGCCATTGCTCGGATTGGCTGCTCCTGTTGCCACCCAGTTGTCGTTACCCTTCTTCTTCTGTTCGGCCAGGTCTACGAAGCCGATGATGTTGCGAGTGTTCTCTGTTTGCCCGCCCGTGTTGGTTATCCATACCTCAATGCGGTTGATGGTGATGCCGCTTGTCACGTTGGGCAAGGTAGAGCAAGCCTTGTCGTAGGTGTCATGGAAGAAGTGGGCCAGGAAATAGTGGGTGTCAGCCTCGTAGTCATTGGCCTGTATATCAAAGGGGACAAGCTGAGTGCTGCCCTTGCTGCCCACAGACTTCGACTGCGTTTTCTTTTGGCTGACCACAGTCTGGAGTTTGAGGCGGCCAAACTGGAGGTCGGTGCGTATACCGAAGAGGCTGCTTGAGCCTTTGATTAGGGTGGAGTTGGTAGGAAAGGTTATGTTGCCGCCTTCCAGCAGTTTGACTATCTCGTCTTCCTTGCCTTCATAGCTGAGCTTCAGGTTTTTAGAGTCAAAGTCGAAAGTGGCGTCTGTGTTGTAGTTGATGTTGAAGTCCATTT
>JAXJBE010000012.1:0-1635 GCA_036303125.1 Bacteroidaceae bacterium | reverse complement strand
TGAGAGTGCAATTAGGGACGGTTTCCAACGGTTCATAGAGAATGCATGGTGATGAATATGATAAAAGGGAAGAAAAAATATTACTGCAGAATCATCAGATTATTTTTCTTCCCCTTTTGTTTAACTTTACTTTAATGCGTGCGTATATATAAAGCAATAAAGTAAAGCGAGTTACATTGATATGCTATGACCTCCTCTGCCGAGACGATGATCGTATTTGCCAGTTGCAATGTCCTCTACCTCGCTATAGGCTCTTTCTGATTCGTAGTCATTCAAGTGCCCTTCGCTTTCTGCGAACATTGCAAGCCAGTTGCCCACACTAATACGTGCCTCTTTGTTTTCCGCATACTGGTCAATGATGGTCTTGATGGCAACTACTTCATCGTTTGGGAAGATGTCTCCATGCTTGCCATTTCCTCCAAACGCAGAATGTGCATAGTCAATGATTGCGTCAATAACCTTTCGAAACAAATTACTGGTTCTATAGTATGCCTTAGCAAGAGCAAGCAACACATCGTTTCTCCAACTCACACGCTTTTCCATCGCTTCGAGTTCTTGCTTATCGCTGGAATCCTTGTAAGTAAGATCGCAAGTGAGCGATTCGCATTTTCTTTTGAGGGCAGTGATTGTCTGTTCATCACGCTTCTTAGCCTCAATATAGGGCTTAGTTTGTTCTGCAACAGCAGCCTTAACCTTTTGGGAGAATTCTTTTTCAAGTCGTTGTTTCTCCTTGGGAATTGCCTCTTCGAGTTCCTTGTTTCTCTTTTCGATGGCTGCATATTTGCCCTTACCGAACATGTTGGCGGTTCCTGAAAGGATTGCATCCAAACCTCCTCGTCTCTCTTGTGCAAGTTCTTCTTCCTTTTCTGCAATTTGAGCGTTTAATTCATTCAGACGACTTGTCTTTGCGTTGTCCTCTTTATTGAGGTGGTCAGACTCGGCTTTTTGCTCTTCGATTTTAGCACGCTGCTTGCTAATGACAAAGTCGTTGCGTTCAAGATGCTCCTTGCCTGTCTCTTCTTTGCTTCGCCCTCTGTCCATTTCAAGGCATTCGGCTGCCAGATCCTGCATTCTGCTCATGTCAGCTTTGCCTGTCTTGATGGACTTGCCTGTTGTGTGATCCATCCAATCCCATATCAAATGAACATGATAGTTGGGAATCCATGAGCCAGGATCGTCTTTGTTCTCATAGTGACCTTCATCTTTGTGAAAGAATATCTGAAGTGGTTTGATGTGAAGTTCCTCGTGAACCTTCTGTGCATAGAGTTTAACCTGCTCAAACGTGGTATTGGCACTGCATACCAATACACTTTCTCTGATTGGCGAACTTCCTTGAACCTTCTTTGTCTTACCAGTCTTCTTGTCAGTGATGGTTCGTTCCTTTGTTTGGAGGGCGCGTCCTGTTTTCTCCTTTACCATGATGGCTATGTCATCGTAGTATTGTTGGAGATTGCGACCTTCCATGTCAGATGAGATCCATTCCTCGTTGTGGGGAACAAGGTCGGGACGGATGTAAATTTCATCCTTGTTGATGTGGGCAATGTATTCTGGTGTACGTCTGTTATGTGCCTCGCTTTGCCCAATGTTGCAAGGCTTGACGTGATCTGATGTATAGTTAGGGATTGTCGTTTAATT
>JAXJBE010000011.1:0-1697 GCA_036303125.1 Bacteroidaceae bacterium | reverse complement strand
CTCTATGTTCTCTTCCTCCTGCATCTGATTGTACAGGTTAAGCACATCCTGTGTGGCATCTTTCTTGTTTCTTCCCATACCGTTGTCGTTTGAAAGTTATCGTCTCATGCCTCTCTTTATAGGCTTGCAGAGGCTGTTTGCCTGCCTTGCGCAACGTCTTGCCCAGTCACGGTCATCCTCGTCCTTGTCACGTCCCCAACCACTGCCAGGACTGCCACCGCCACCACAGGACTCAGACATCGATGTGGCAGCATCGAGGAAGTCCATGAAGAGCAGCATAGCCACATTCAGAATGTCATTGTGGCTTGCAGATCCATTCTCTGGGACTTCGATACAACTGCTCATCGTGTCGTATGCGGTTCTCGGCATGACTATGTTGAAACGCTCGCCATCTACCTCAATAATCTTCCTCAATCTGGCAGGAAGGACAAGTCTGCCATCATCGACTGTTCGAGACTGACCACTTGAAACTGCCGTATTTCGGCTGTCCAATGTAGTAGTGTTTGGAACAGGTGACGAAGGTCTTTGACCAACTGCAACAGGGGTTGTCTGTGGGTGCAGCTTACGGAAAGTATTCCCGATTTTCGATGCGGTGAGATTCCTGCCTACACCCAGTTCTGATGCCTTGATGGTCGTTCTGCCGAACTTGAAGCGATAGCCATGCACCCTGCCTTGACCAGTCTTGTCACGGATTAGCTCAATGTCATATCCCTTTGCCTTCAATCGGTCGGCATATTCATCCCAGTCAAAGAACGGCATTGACTGCAGCACATCCATACAGGCTTTGGTCACCTCCGCAATACGCTCCTGACGAATCTCCATGGCATCCTTCCAGCCATGACGCTTATTGACTGCTTTCGCAGCCATCACGGCACGCTCACCGATGAACTTCACATCATTGAGATTGCCATCCATGTCGATGCGGTTCACCACCAGATGCAGGTGGGGAATGCCACTCTTGGAATCACGGTGAAGGGCGGCGAAATACTGCGAGTTGGCTATGTTGGTCGGCTTGACCGAAGTTGCTGCCTTGCCCTTCTTCTTCCCGATGTGGTTCACCTTGGAGATGCCATCCATCTCACGGATGAACTCGTCAAGGAATCTCCTCCAGTCTTCCATCGTCCAGTTCCGTGCCTCCTCCTCAGATGGGGAAAGTTCAAAGCGGATGGACGTCAGTTCGATGGGCTTCTTGGCATACCTCTGCTTGAACATGGACTGATGCAGTACCATTTCATCCCACATGCCCATAGGCGGCAGACCCTCGCTAAGATGGTTGGTCTTGACGATTTCCGCACGGTTGTTCTTGGTTGCGTAATTGGTCATTGCCTGCCCATGCTGAATTGCTGATGCTTTTGCTATCATAACATATCCATGAATTTGTCCCTAATGCGGCTCAATTCCTCTATCAGGGTGTTGATGCCTTGGAGCCAACGCTCCATGAAGTCGGCTCTCTTGAATAGTTTCAGTCTCTCAGTCTGTGGCAGGGCATGAAGCGCATTGCGCACATAAACCAGTTCAGACCTTGCCCCGATTAAGCCCTTCAAGGCTTCCTCCTGCCCTTCGGTCATGGGTAGGGAAGGTTTGTGTCCGATGCCTAAGTCATGGAGATAGGTGCTCTTGCTCCTGCCTGACAATCGGGCATTATGCACTACCTGATTGTATTCTTCTTCTGTGAAACGAACGTCAATGTGTCTTAT
>JAXJBE010000010.1:0-2010 GCA_036303125.1 Bacteroidaceae bacterium | reverse complement strand
TGCTCGTCGGGGGTGACATGTATCTTCTCATACATGCTCACCGTTCCGTTCCGGCGACACAGGAAGCCCACATTATAGAGTGCATTGTCCTCCTTCAGATAAGGCATGGAACCTGTGATGATGTTGATATTGTACGAGATGGCCAGTTCACGGAAGCGGTCGCGTATCTGGCTTGTATATTGTGCCATGGCGCGAATGGATTGTGCCTCGCCCATATCATTGAACTTGGCCATGAGCGGCGCATTGAAATACTCGGGGAAGAGGATGAAGTCGCTCTTGTAATCGCTCACGGCATCCACGAAGAACTCCACTTGCTCGAAGAGGTCATCCAGCGAGGCATAGGGGCGCATCTGCCATTGGACAAGGCCGATACGCACCGTGGGGCGCTTCTCTACATAGGAATCCGTGGGCGGCTGGTAGTAGATGTTGTCCCACTGGAGCAGTGTGGCACAATGCTTGGACTCCTCGTCATTGGGCAGATAGTTGCGTATGACGCGGCGCACATGGAAGTCATTGGACAACTGGAATGTGAGTACGGGGTCGTAGATTTCACGTGAACGCACATGGTCGATGTACTCCTTGGGGCGCATCTTGTCGGCATACTTGTAGTAGTTGGGAATTCGACCGCCAAACATGATAGCCTTGAGGTTGAGCTTCTCACACAGTTCGCGACGATACTCATACATGCGTCGTGCCAGTCGCAGTCCACGGAAATCGGGATGGATAAACACCTCTATGCCATAAAGGATGTTTCCATTTGGATTATGAGTATTGAAGGTCTCGTTGCCTGTCACCTGTGCATAGGTGTGGTCACCCTTCACCAGATTGTAGTCAACGATGATAGAGAGGGCGCATCCCACTATACGATTGTCAACCACTATCACCACCTGGCCTTCAGGGAATATGGTATTAAGCTTCTTGATTTGTGCTCTGGTCCAAAACACATCCTCGTCACCATAGATACGTTTGAACGAACGTGCGAGCTGGTCATAGTCATCCATCTGGAGATTACGCAGCTCAACTTTGTTGATGTTGTGCGATTCCATTGTCTTCCTAAAATTCTATCCTACCCTTTGTCCCACAATAGTTTATCACGTCAATGAGCCAGACGTCTGGGGATAAATGGCGAACATCCGGTCGTGACAAATGCCACGTCCACCTCTGAAATACAACCAACAGAATGGACCTAAGCATTTTGACGGGGCAAAGGTATGGATAAAATCTGAGAGCACACACCTTTCACACACTCATTTGCAGCAAATCGGCCTTTAGTACAAACCTCTCCCCCACAACTTGTCCAGACATGCTCCCCACCGAATTGCTTCGAGGCAAAGAGCAACTATTCCCCTTCACCATTTGTCCCAAAGAAAAGAAGATTCTGGATACGCAATGGCAAAGTCAGGGAAAAAGTACGTAACTTGGATGCGCCAAAGGGAATACATCACCTGCCCGAAAGAGCATGACGTGTCTGGCTGATTCTGCAAAGGTATCGGCTTAGGAAGAGAAGAATATATAGCGACCGCCTGACAAGCAAGGGAAAAAAAACAAATGCCGCACGTTACCTTTTGCCCGTCAGACATGTTATTATAGTAAATTGGTTCAGACAACAACAAGTTTAACATTACAAAAAGAACTGTTATGAGAATTATAGAAGATTTGGTGCCAATAGCCATTTGTGTGGTTCTACCCATAGCCATCGTATGGATGACAACAAGAACGAGAATCAAACGTGATAACCTGCGAAAGGAAATCATCCTTGCCGCTATGGAGAAAAACTCTGATATCGACATCGAAGAGATGACGAAGAAGCTGAACAGACCCAGGAAACTGCTGAAGGAGAAACTGATCATGAGACTGCTCTATGGAAGTATATTCTTCGGTTTCGGCATTCTCACGTATGTTGCCTTGGCTGTATATATGTGCATTTTCAGACCGGACAAAGACATGTTCGTAGTGTTATCACCGCTAGCAGTACCCTCTCTGGCTGTCGGCATTGCCTTCCTGATAAAC
>JAXJBE010000009.1:0-6786 GCA_036303125.1 Bacteroidaceae bacterium | reverse complement strand
TAGAGCACTGGTCTCCAAAACCAGGTGTCGGGAGTTCGAGCCTCTCTTCCCGTGCTAAATATAGAATCAAATGAATAGTATAGTAACATATTGTAAGGAATCCTACGATGAGCTTGTTCACAAAGTGACTTGGCCAACAAACAAGATGTTGACCTCGCAGGCGGTACTTGTTTTAACAGCTTCCATCATTATCGCTCTGCTGGTTTTTGTCGTAGACTCTGCTTTCGAGAAGCTCATGCAGCTTGTATATTCAATCTTTAATTAAACGAGAAGAATATGGCAGATTCAGAAGTAAGAATAGATGAGAAGACTGGTCTTAAGATTCTTCCCTCAAAGAATCAAGAGTCTCCGGTGCTCAGATGGTACGTCCTCAAAGCTATAAGCGGAAAGGAAGGAAGTGTCAAGGAATACATAGAGCTTGACATGAAGAACCATGGATTTGAGCAGAAGGTGCCACAGGTTCTCATCCCTCAAGAGACTGTAATTAAGGTTGGCGCAAACAATAAGCGCATACAGGCAAGAAAGAACCTTCTTCCTGGTTACGTACTCGTAGAGGCTGCTCTCGATGGTGAGATTACGCACATGCTCCGCAACACTCCCAATGTGCTCGGTTTCCTTGGCGGCACTGACAAACCGACACCTGTACGTCAGGCAGAGGTGAAACGTATGTTAGGCCTTGGAACGGAAGATGGCGCAGAGGTGCTTGAGTCAGTTGTTAAGGCTGACTTCCTCGTTGGTGAGTCCATCAAGGTTAATGACGGACCATTCACGAACTTCGATGGAATTATCGAAGAGGTTGATACGGAGAAGCAGAAACTCAAGGTTTCGGTCAAGATATTCGGCAGGGTGACTCCTCTCGAATTGAACTTTTCACAAGTCTCTAAGGAACTCGCTTGATGTTACGCGAGCGGTTCTTTTTTATCGTTAAATTATTAAATATAGATTAAGAAAATGGCTAAAGAAGTTGCTGGATTAATCAAATTGCAGATTAAGGGCGGCGCAGCTAATCCTTCTCCTCCAGTAGGACCAGCTCTTGGTTCTAAGGGTATAAATATCATGGATTTCTGCAAAGCGTTCAATGCCAGAACTCAGGATAAGGCTGGAAAGATTCTTCCTGTTGTTATCACTTACTATGCTGACAAGTCTTATGACTTTGTCGTAAAGACTCCACCCGCTGCAGTGCAGCTCATGGAGGTAGCAAAGGTAAAGAAGGGTTCTGCAGAGCCTAACCGCAAGAAGGTAGCAGAGGTGACATGGGATCAGATCCGCGCTATTGCAGAGGACAAGATGCCAGACCTCAACTGCTTTACAATCGAGTCTGCAATGTCTATGATTGCAGGTACAGCAAGAAGTATGGGTATCACAGTTAAAGGAGAATTCCCTGGTAAATAATTAAAAATTCAATCAAATGAGTAAACTTACTAAAAATCAGAAAGCAGTTGCTGACAAGGTTGAAGCAGGGAAAGAATATACACTCGCAGAGGCATCACAGCTTGTGAAGGACATCACTTTCACAAAGTTTGATTCATCGGTCGACATTGACGTTCGTCTCGGTGTGGATCCTCGCAAGGCAAACCAGATGGTTCGCGGTGTTGTATCTCTCCCAAACGGAACAGGTAAGCAAGTGAGAGTACTCGCACTTGTCACATCTGATCAGGTTGCTGCTGCTACAGAAGCTGGTGCCGACTATGCAGGTCTTGAAGAGTATATCGACAAGATTAAGGGTGGTTGGACTGACATTGATGTCATCATCACTATGCCATCATGCATGGGTAAGATTGGTGCTCTCGGTCGTGTCCTCGGTCCTCGCGGACTTATGCCAAACCCAAAGAGCGGCACAGTAACAATGGACGTTGCTAAGGCTATCCGTGAAGTAAAACAGGGTAAGATTGATTTTAAGGTTGATAAGACTGGTATTGTTCACGCATCTATCGGTAAAGTATCATTCTCTGCCGAGCAGATTGCACAGAATGCACAGGAGTTTGTCAATACTATTATCAAGCTCAAGCCTGCTACAGCTAAGGGTACATATATTAAGAGCATTTATCTTTCAAGTACTATGAGCAAGGGCGTCAAGGTTGACCCTAAGTCTGTTGAATAATAACAAATCAGAGAATCATGAAGAAAGAAGATAAAGCTTTACTTATCGATAGTCTTGTTGAGACACTCAACAGCTATCCTCACTTCTACGTAGTAGACGTTACAGCTCTGAACTCTCAGACTACAAGCGAGCTGCGCCGCGAGTGCTTCAAGAACGAGATTAAGCTTCAGGTCGTAAAGAATACGCTTTTCATCAAGGCGCTTGAGAGACTTGGCAATCCTGACTTTGAGGCTTTGAAGCCAGTTCTTACAAACACAACTGGTATCATGTTCTGTCAGGTTGCAAACCAGCCTGCCAAGATGATAAAGGCGTTTGCTAAGACTCACGGTGACATGCCAGCCCTTAAGGGTGCTTATGCTGAGGAGAGCGTATACGTTGGAGCAGATCAGCTCGATGTACTCGCATCTATCAAGAGCAAGAACGAACTTATTGCAGACGTTATCGCAATGCTCGAAGGACCAGTCAACAGTGTTCTCTCAGCTCTCGACGGCGGTGCAACTATTCATGGTCTTCTTGACGCTATCGAAGAGAAAAACGCTTA
This sequence comes from Bacteroidaceae bacterium, assembly GCA_036303125.1. GTDB lineage: Bacteria > Bacteroidota > Bacteroidia > Bacteroidales > Bacteroidaceae > Minthosoma. The sequence goes on along the minus strand of JAXJBE010000009.1, from coordinate 4,144 downwards.
AGAAAACCAACATATCCTGCCGAATGCCAGTCGCTTTCTGAAGGATTGGTAATTCCCCAGAATACAAATAAACAATAAAATAATAATAACACATAAAAACATTTAGAAAAAATGGCAGATGTTAAAGCTATCGCTGAAGAGTTGGTAAACTTGACAGTGAAGGAAGTAAGTGAACTTAAGACTATCCTCAAGGATGAGTACGGAATTGAGCCTGCTGCTGCAGCTGTTGCTGTTGCTGCTGGTCCTGCAGCTGGTGGTGAGGCTGCTGCTGAAGAGAAGACATCATTTGATGTTGTTCTCAAGAGCGCAGGTGCTGCTAAGCTTCAGGTTGTGAAGGCTGCTAAGGAAGCTCTCGGTCTCGGTCTTAAGGAGGCTAAGGACCTCGTTGACGGTGCACCATGCAACGTTAAGGAAGGTGTAGACAAGGCTACAGCAGAGGCAGTTAAGGCTGCTCTCGAGGCTGCTGGCGCTGAGGTAGAAATTAAGTAATTTGTACTTTAGTATAGTAATGGTTAAGAATCCTCATGTTGAGGGTTCTTAACCTTTTTGTGTCTATAGGCCTGAGCCATGCGGCTATGCCATAAATGCTGTCCTTTTGGGGCAGCTTAATCTGTATACATTTAATCCAATAATATCAAGATGTCCCAGATCATCAACAACCGAGTCAACTTTGCTACCGTAAAGAACCCGATGCCATATCCTGACTTCTTGGATGTTCAGTTGAAGTCATTCAAAGACTTTCTCCAGCTTGACACCCCGCCAGAGAAGCGCAAGAAGGACGGTCTTTACAAGGTTTTTGCGGAGAATTTCCCAATCGCTGATACTCGCAACAATTTCGTTCTTGAGTTTCTTGACTACTATCTCGATGCGCCTCGCTATTCGATAGAGGAATGCCTTGAGCGTGGTCTCACCTACAATGTGCCTCTTAAGGCTAAACTCAAGCTATACTGTTCCGATCCTGATCACGAGGAGTTCGATACGGTCATACAGGATGTGTTCCTTGGAAGCATTCCCTATATGACTGACAACGGAACGTTCGTCATCAACGGTGCCGAACGTGTCGTGGTCTCACAGCTTCATCGTTCTCCTGGAGTGTTCTTCGGATCAAGTGTGCATGCTAACGGCACGCCTCTCTTCTCAGCTCGTATCATACCTTTTAAAGGAAGCTGGATAGAGTTTGCTACTGACATTAACAATGTGATGTATGCTTACATTGACCGCAAGAAGAAACTGCCTGTAACTACATTGTTGCGTGCCATTGGATTTGAGAACGACAAGGATATCCTTGACATCTTTAATCTTTCAGAGGAAGTTAAGGCCACAACTGAGTGTCTGCAGGGCTATACCGGCCGTAAACTCGCTGCTCGCATTTTGCATTCATGGAATGAGGACTTTGTGGACGAGGACACGGGTGAAGTCGTTTCAATTGAGCGCAACGAGGTTATTGTTGACCGTGACAGCGAAATTACGGATGAAATCATTGAGAAGATTCTTGATGCAGGAGTGGAGACAGTTCTTGTGCAGCGTGAGGACTCCGTATCAGCCGACTTCTCCATCATTTTCAACACACTGCAGAAGGACCCAAGTAATTCTGAGAAGGAGGCTATAACATACGTGTATCGTCAGCTCCGCAACGCTGACCCTGCTGATGATGCGTCTGCACGTGAGGTCATCTACGGACTCTTCTTCTCAGACAAGCGTTATGACCTTGGCGAGGTAGGCCGCTTCCGCATCAACCGTAAGCTCAATCTCGCTATAGATCCAAACATCCGCGTGCTCACTCGAGAGGACATCATCGCAATCATCAAGTATCTTGTTGAGCTTGCTAACTCAAAAGCTGTCGTAGACGATATCGACCACCTTTCCAACCGCCGTGTGCGCACAGTGGGCGAGCAGCTCTCCAATCAGTTTGCCAGTGGTCTTGCACGTATGAGCCGCACTATCCGTGAGCGTATGAACGTGCGTGACTCCGAGGTGTTCTCTCCAACAGACCTTATCAACGCTAAGACTATCTCGAGCGTCATCAACTCATTTTTCGGAACGAATCCGCTCTCACAGTTCATGGACCAGACCAACCCTCTGGCTGAGGTGACACACAAGCGTCGTCTCTCTGCCCTTGGTCCTGGCGGTCTGTCAAGAGAGCGTGCCGGTTTCGAGGTGCGTGACGTACACTATACTCACTACGGGCGTCTCTGTCCTATCGAGTCACCTGAAGGTCCGAACATCGGTCTTATCTCTTCTCTCTGCGTCTATGCGAAGATTAACGATCTCGGATTCATCGAGACTCCATACCGCAAGATTAACGACGGGGTGGTGGATATAGATATCGACCATATTGTCTACCTCTCAGCAGAGGAAGAGGAGGGTAAGATTATCGGACAAGGTAATGCGCCGCTCACAGATGATGGCCATTTTGTCCGCAAAGTCGTGAAGTGCCGCAAGGATGCCGATTATCCAGTAGTGCCACCGACAGAAGTTGATTATATGGACGTGGCTCCACAGCAGATTGCATCTATCGCAGCTGCACTCATCCCATTCCTCGAGCATGACGACGCCCACCGTGCCCTCATGGGTTCCAACATGATGAGGCAGGCAGTCCCGCTTATCCGCACAGAAGCACCTATCGTGGGTACGGGTATAGAGAAGCAGGTATGTGAAGACTCGCGCACAATGATTGTGGCGGAGGGTGAAGGTGTGATTGACTATGTAGATGCAACCACTATCCGCATACTTTATGACCGTACGGAAGATGAAGAGTTTGTCAGCTTCGAGCCTGCACTCAAGGAATATAAGATACCAAAGTTCCGCCGCACTAACCAGAACATGACCATAGACCTCCATCCTATTTGCGATAAGGGACAGAGAGTAAAGAAGGGAGACATCCTGACTGAGGGATATGCGACAGAAGCTGGAGAACTTGCTCTCGGCCGCAATCTTCTTGTGGCATACATGCCATGGAAGGGCTACAATTACGAGGACGCTATTGTGCTCAACGAGCGAGTGGTGCGTGAGGACCTTCTCACCTCGGTGCATGTCGATGAATACTCGCTTGAAGTGCGCGAGACAAAGCGTGGAGTGGAGGAACTTACATCCGACATACCTAACGTCAGTGAGGATGCAACAAAGGATCTTGATGAGAACGGCATTGTGCGTGTCGGTGCACGCATTGAGCCAGGCGACATCCTGATCGGCAAGATTACTCCTAAGGGTGAGTCAGATCCAACACCAGAAGAGAAACTCCTCCGTGCCATCTTTGGTGACAAGGCTGGTGATGTCAAGGACGCTTCACTCAAGGCCACTCCTTCTCTTTCAGGTGTCGTAATCGACAAGAAGCTTTTCTCAAAGGCTATCAAGACGCGTACAGCCAAGGCCGAGGACAAGAAGATACTCCCTCGCTATGATCAGGAGTATCAGGACAAGATGGACGGTCTTAAGGAAATCCTTGTCGACAAGATTCTTGAGCTCACAGAAAACAAACTCTCAAAGGGTGTCAAGGACTATATGGGAGCGGACGTGATACCAAACGGTGCTCACTTTATCGCAGGAGCTCTCCACAACCTTGACTTTACATCAGTCCAACTCTCAGGATGGACGGATGACGAACATGTCAACAGCCTCATCCGCCAGCTTGTCATCAACTACCTCAAGCAGTACAAGATACTTGCCGCTGAACTCCATCGCAGGAAGTTCGCCCTCACTATCGGTGATGAACTTCCATCAGGCATTATTCAGATGGCAAAGGTTTATATTGCTAAGAAGCGTAAGATAGGTGTTGGTGATAAGATGGCAGGACGTCACGGCAACAAGGGCATCGTCTCAAAGGTTGTGCGCCAGGAAGACATGCCGTTCCTGGAGGACGGAACGCCTGTAGATATCGTGCTCAACCCGCTTGGTGTGCCATCACGTATGAACATCGGACAGATTTTCGAGACAGTGCTTGGTGCCGCAGGCAAGAAACTTGGTGTCAAGTTTGCCACACCTATCTTTGACGGTGCACGCCTCGAAGACCTCTGCGAGTGGACTGACAAGGCTGGGCTTCCACGTTTTGGCCGCACTTACCTCTACAACGGTGAGACGGGACTGCGTTTCGACCAGCCGGCCACAGTCGGAGTGACATACATGCTCAAGCTCGGTCACATGGTTG
>JAXJBE010000008.1:0-3610 GCA_036303125.1 Bacteroidaceae bacterium | reverse complement strand
GCTCCCGAGGGGTTGTGGGCTTAGCGGAAAATAGAACCCGAATAATATACAGCCATCCGGATTGTTCTGAAGAACGAGGCTGGCCAGATGGCTGACCTATGCTGGGCTTGATGCCCGACACATTTGTCCGGGCTTCGCGAACTGACTATCTTTTGTTGAGGACTTTCTTGCCGTCCTTGATGATGATATTGCCAGCAGGGAACGGTGAGTGGAGACCTCCAAGCGTGTAGGTGCGGCCTGCTGATGGGAGGAATGGTGCAGGGGTGTCATCGACTCCAACGATTGTGCCGTCGGAGAATATGTTGACACGGGTGAGGCGAGTATACAAGCCTTTGACGTCGTCTGCTGAAAGGGCGCGGCTGTATATCATGAGGTCATCGAAGGAGGCATCGGCTGAGCCCCAGAATGAGCCCAGGCCAAGATAGAAGTGGTTGGTGGACTTGACAAAGTCTATGACTCGGGAGCGGTCGAAGGTGTCGGCTTCTGCGCTGCCTGTGTAGGCGAGGTGGATGGACAGGTAACGGTTGCCGTCGACATAGAGCATGTAGCCGTCTTGGAGCGAGTAGGTGAAGGTGACAAGATGCCACTCCCCTACTCCTATCTTGGTGACGAGTTTGGTGTTGGGGTGGTTGATGTCGAACCAGTTGCCTGCGTTGTCGTTGAATCCTACGTAGCTGTTGCCTGTAAGGTAAAGGCGTGGGCCTGCAGCAGAGGATGATAATGAGCCGAAGAAGCTCCAAAGGGCATCCCATGCGTTGTCGTCTGTGCGCTTCACCCACAGGCTGACTGTGAAGCCGTCAAGCTCTGACTTGCCGCAGAGGGGATTGGGGAATCGGGCATAGCTGTTCTGGCCTTGCGCGCCGAATGTCTGATGTATGTATGAGCCGAAGCGTGAATAGTCTTCTTCGAGTGTGGGGGCTGTGTTTTTGGTGGAGGAGGCGCCGAGCACGGCTGTCTGTGTGCTGTCGAGGGCGTTGACGACGGGTTTGGCATCGAAACTGTAATAGGCTTCTAATGATGTGGTCTGGTCGCCTGTGATTTCTGTTGCTGCTCTGGCCTTGGCGGAGAAGGTCTGCTGCCAATAATAATCGGCGCAATCCATGCGTGCGGTCAGCTCGAAGGGGGTGTCTTCCGAGGGTGCGTTGTACTTGCCTGCAGGGGTGAAGACGTCGGGCATGGAAGAGGTCCACGTGAGGGAGGTGTTCTCCTCGGGGTCGAACATGATGTCGAGATTCTTGGATATGCTGAGGTATCGGCTCAACTTGAAGTATTCGCCTGCATATTTATTATAATTGTATGAGAGGGCGTATTGTGGCTGCAGCTTGTATCCCCAGCAGGGGACGCCGCAGTTCGCGCCTGACTTGTCACAGATGGCTGTGAAGCAGAGTGTCTTGGCTGTGTTGCCTTCAAGGGTCTGCTCGACAACTACTCCGTTGTAGCATGTGGTGCCTATCTTTATCTGGATGTAGGATTTGCCGTCATCGGTGTATTTCCATGTGCCTGTGTAGGCTCCAGTGATGGCTCCGTCGGCAGAGAGGTGGATGATTGACGGTGTTGCCTCTGCGAAGTTGACATGGTCGAGTCGGTATGGATGGATGAGGAAATGGTAGTCGCCTTCGATGTCTGCTGGCGAGAAGGGTTGGGATGCTGCTATGTCTGCGTCGGTTGTTGTCTCGCCATTGTACTGGAATGGGGCTGTGCAGAGCCAGCCTGACTTGTTGAGATACATCTGGTAGGCTCTGACCTGATGGCCTGCCGTGCCGTCGTTGAACTTGGTATGGCACACGAGGAATGAACGGCCGTGGGTGTCCTGGCATGCGGAGTTGTGGCCCTGTGCGCACTCTCCGACTGTCATCAATCCCCACTGGTTCATGGAGCCAATGAGTTTCATGCCTTTGTTTGTAGCGGCCTTGGGACCATAATTGAGCTGGTAGGAGGTGAAGAGGGCGTCATTGCCTGCTGCGTCTTTATAGGGTCCGGCTGGGGATGCTGAGCGGAAGACTCGCATCTCGTATCCTCCATCGGGTGAGAAGAAGCCATAGCTGAGGAAGAGGTAATAGTAGTCTCCTATATGCTGGATGTAGGGGCCTTCGCCGCTGACATAGGCTCCGCCTGCTATCTTCTTGCCGAAGTATGCGTCGCTGGTGGCTGAGGCTGAAGGCGAGTTGCCTGTGCCTATATATGTATATGTGTAATCGCGGAGGCCTGTGGTTTTGTCGAGTTTGAGCATGTATATGCCGCCTGACCACGAGCCGTAGATGAGCCACATCTCTCCGCTTTCATCGAAGAAGGCGCAGGGGTCGATGCAGTTGGGATAATATGAGCCCCACTGGTTGGTGACATAGCGGGATGGTATGGATGTCTGTGGGCCAAGGACTATCTCAAGGTCGGTGGACTTATAGTCCACTTTCTTGCCTGAACGTGTCTGGCCATCGAAGCCGCCAAAGACGATTGGGCCTTGGTATTCAAACGGACCTTCGGGACTGTCGGCTGTCATCAGGACTACGACGGATGCCCAGTAGTCGCCATTGAGGCTGAGGTAATAGCACCATTTGTTCATGGAGGGGTTGAAGACTATGTCTGGTGCCCACTGATCGTCTGACACCCAGGCGGCTTCTGTGACGGGCTTGCGGTCGCCGACAGTTATGCCTGCGTATGTGGAGCAGAAAGCTGAGGCGTCAAAGCTGGGATAGTCTACTTCTTCTGCAGACGTGCTGCCTGGCAGGCATCGCATGACTTTTCGAGGGGTGTTTGCCTTGAATGCCTTATAAGCGTCGGCGCTGTTATAGTGGTTTTTGTAGTAATTGTATATGGGGGTGTAGGACTTGAAGTTCTTTGTCTTGGCTCCTGCATAGTGAGAGCCGTAGATGTAGAATGTCTCTGATGTGGCATCCCAAACGACTGAGGGGTCGTGGATGCTGGTTGCGCCGCGGGATTGTGTCTTGTAGAGAGACGTTAGTTCGGCTGTGGTGAGTTCTGTCTGTGCCATCATTGTGACAGCGAGAACTAATAAGGATAGAGTTAGTAATAGTTTCTTCATAATGTGTGTATTATGTATTATTGATTGTGCTGCCATTGATTATGGATTGTGCCACTATGGATTATGGTTTGTAATGATATGGCTTATGCCCCAAAGCTTGATGAATCATGCATGAGGACATATTGAGTCATGCTTTGAAATTAGTTAGTCAGTGCAAAGTTAGTGATTTCTAACGAATAAAAGATATTTTAGTTGATAAAGTTGATATTGCATACTGAACGAACGGAGTTTTGGGCTGATATATTATGATGCTCAAGGAAAAGCACGGCATCTTAACATACATAGTGAGCGTGAATGGCTGGCTGGTGCTGACGCACGATTCATTCAAGAAGAAAAAAAGACCGCACGTGTGGTACGTGCGGTCTGCAAGATATGATATTTGGCAAATAATTACTCAGCAGGTGTTTCTGCAGCTTCTGTTGCTGTTGGCTCGGCAACTTCTGCTGTTGGCTCAGCCTTTGCTGCTGACTTGCGTGAACGGCGTGTGCGAGCCTTCTTAACCTCTGTCTTAGCCATGTTCTAATCGAAGTCTACGAGTTCGATGAATGCCATTTCTGCATCGTCAGATGC
>JAXJBE010000007.1:0-24798 GCA_036303125.1 Bacteroidaceae bacterium | reverse complement strand
TATCTTGCCCCAGTCGTGGAAGAGAATGCCGATGATGCAGCGTTCTATCTTGATGTCATCAGGATAGGGGTAGACAGGATAGATGCCTTCGAGGAGGTGTAGCATTTGGTATGTGTGGTTGAGCAGCCCTCCGGGGAAGGCATGGTGGACGCTGGTGGCAGCAGGGTATTTGCTGTATTGTGGGTAAAGGTCTGCAGCGTGTTTGATGATGAAAGCTGTTAGAGTGGTGTCAGTGCAATGGGCTGTAAGGGCTGTGATGCAGCTGTCCCACAGTTCTCGCTTGATGGGACGGGGCACGAGAGAATATAGGGGGTGTTGCTCTGTGGGAAACGTGCCTACTATCATGTCCATACTGGAAGCTGACTTCTTGCCTTGATTCTCGCGTATGGTGAGGAAAGAGACGAGCTGACCCACTTTGGGGCCGCTTGTCTTGGGCACATCGAAGACGCAGACGCTCTCGTTGCCTTCTTGATTGGCTATCTTGAGATTGACGTATGGTGAGTTGTTGCGCGCTATGGCGTCTTGACGGCTGAGTACGATATATTCTTTGTTCATGGTGAATGTGTCTTTATATATTAGTAATGTGTTATGCCTGCAAAGGTAATACAATTTTGTCAAGCATAAGTCAACGGAGAGCTTTTTCTTTCTAAAAGATGTCTGTTGTGTGCTTTGAGGCTGCCTGCAATATACAGCGAAGGGCAACCAATGGCGGTTGCCCTCCGGAATTAGTCATAAACGTACGTTATTTCTTTATCTTCAATACTGGCATGATGTTGTTGAGTTTCTCAGGCAGAGTGACGATGAGGTTGTCTGCATTGCGGGTGAAGGAAACCTTGCCGTAGCCGAGGAGCTCGACTGTCTTGATCTTCTGTGGGAAGAGTGGTGAACCTTCAGCGAGAGCTTTCACGCAGACTTTATGGTCTTCAGGCCATGCGAGTGCGCTGACATAGAGATATTTTTCTGTTTGGTTGAAACGTATCTCCTTAGCTCCAGCATTGGCGTATGTGCCATCGTTGAATCCCTGTGCGTTGATTTTTATGTCAGAGTCAGCTATTGGCCCTTCACCAAAAATGTTCCAAGGACGTGTCTTGTAGATGCTCTCGCCGTTGATTTTCATCCATGCCCCAAACTCTTTCATGATGGCGAGTTCTTTCTCATCGGGAGTGCCGTCGGCTCTGAGAGGCACGGAGAGAAGCATGTTGCCGTTCTTGCTGACTATGTCGACGAGGAGCTTGGCCACTGTGGCTGCGCTCTTATAGCCGTTGTGCTGATAGGTGCCATTGTTGTAGTGCCAGTCGCCTATGCAGTTGCAGCATTGCCATGGACGGTCGTAGATTTTGTTGGGTGCTCCGCGCTCCACGTCCCATACAAGGGCTTTCTTCTGGTCATCATTGAGTATCTTGCCGAAGACAACGGCTTCGTTCTTTCCCTTATGTGTAGCTTCGCTGTGGTTATACATGTGGGCGGCTATTTTCATGCCAGCATCGCTGACAGGATAGAAAGGCAGAACAGTCACATCAAAGTAGATGAGGTCGGGGTTGTAACGGTTTATGGCATCGAGAGTGCGATTGTAGAAGTTGGTGACATATTCCTGAGAGGGTTGGCATGCACCGTTCTCCCATCCCCATTGGCTGTGGATGGCGCCGTTGTCCCATGTGCGGTCGCTCAGGTCATGATTCTGTGCATAGAGGTTCTGTGGATCAAGCCCCTTCCACCATTTGGCTGTGCCGTCAGGGTTGGGCTTGTAGCCGTCCTCCTTTGTAAGCCAGCCGTCATATTTCACTCCGCGCTTTTCTCCCTTGAGGTCGAAGCGTCGTGATGGTTCATACCATGTCCATGCGTGGTCAGCATGGAAGGATATGCCGAAGGGGATGCCTGCTTTTTTTGTTGCTTTGGCCCATCCGTCGAGGATGTCCTTGTGAGGACCTATGTTTTGAGAGTTCCATTCCTGATATTTGCTGTCCCATAGGTCAAAGTTGTCGTGGTGATTGCCGAGGGCGAAGAAATACTGGGCTCCGCATTCCTCATGGTAGAACTTGACAAGTTCATCTGGTGTCCAGTTCTCAGCCTTGAAGAGAGGCAGGATGTCCTTGAATCCGACCTCTGAGGGATGGCCGTAATTGTCGCGGTGGTAGTTGTATTTGTATGTTCCTTCCATGTAGAGTTCGCGTGCCATCCAGTCTCCACTGCCTTCGACGCATTGAGGACCCCAATGCGCCCAAATGCCGAATTTGGCATCGCGGAACCATTCTGGCACCTTATATTGCTCGAGCGACTCCCAGTCTGGAGTGAATGTGCCCTGCGCCATAGGCTCGTCATTTTCGAGAACTGGCACGGGATAGTTTTGAGCGTGAAGCGGCGAGAATGCTATAGCCGCAAGAAGAAATAATGAATGCTTCATGATAAAAGTAGTTTTTGAATGAGGGTTAATGATTGATTCAGATTAGTGATTAGGAACTGATTGGAGTAGTGATTAGTCATAGAGATAAAACATGCGCTCCATCATCTGCCATTTTTCATCGCTCCTTGCGTCAGCCTGGCATCCTTGCAGTTTAGCCACGAAGGTTTCCCATTCGGCTTGGCGAGGGAGTGTTGCGAGGTGGTCCATGGATGTATTCCAGTCAAAGTCGAGAGGTGTGTCTATTATCATGACGAGGAGTGTGCCAAGGATGTAGATTTCCATTTCGAGTATTCCTACAGATTTGATGCCTTCGCGTATTTCCTTCCAGTGGTATGGCTCTGAGTGCCACTTCTTGTACTCTTCAATCATGTCGGGGTCGTCTTTCAGATTGATGGTTTGGACGTAGCGTTTGGTTTGTCCTAAGACTTTTTGTGTATAGCCTTTCATCTTGTGATATAGAGGTGTTCTATAGGGTTTTCTATAAATAGTTGAGTGTGGCAGGAAACGAAGCCATGTTCGCTTCCTGCCGTATGGTGTCTTTGCATGTTGGGAATATCTGTCTTTCCCCTTAATTGAAGTCGGCGAGGATGCGGAAGACCTTGCCAGGGTTCTGGCTCCACCACTTCATCGTCTCAAGCGCCTCTTCAGGCTTGACAATCTTTGTGACGAGGCGGTCAATTGGGCAGGTGCCTCTCTCCATGTATCGGATGACAGCACGGAAGTCTGCTGGGTTTGCATTGCGCGAACCTCTGATGTCGAGTTCTTTTTGCACGAAATGTTTTGTTTGGAACGTCACTTCTGACTTGGCGTAACCGATGCAGGTGACACGTCCGGTGAAGGCTGCTTCGTTGATGGCCATCTGGTAAGTTGGCGCACTGCCTACAGCCTCAATGATGACATCGGGGCCGAAGCCTGCCGTAATGTCTGCGAGACGTGTGTGGACATCCTCTTCCTTAGTGTTGATGGTGTGGATAGCTCCCATCTCTTTGGCGAGCGAGAGCTTCTCATCGTCGATGTCGGCTGCTATGACGGTGGCTCCTCTGAGGGCAGCTCTTACGATAGCTCCCATGCCCACCATGCCGCAGCCTATGACCATGACTGTGTCGATGTCTGTGACCTGTGAGCGGTCGACAGCATGGAAACCTACGCTCATTGGCTCAACGAGTGCGGCCTCCTTTGTGGTCAGCGAGTTGGCTGGGATAATCTTCTGCCATGGCAGGATGATATGTTCGCGCATGGCGCCGTTGCGCTGCACGCCGAGAGTCTCATTGTGTTGGCATGCGTTGACGCGTCCATTGCGGCAAGAGGCGCAGTTGCCGCAGTTGGTGTAGGGGTTGCATGTCACGACCATGCCTGGGTGGATGCAGACTGGTACGCCTGGGCCTACAGCTTCGATGACGGCTCCTATCTCATGTCCGGGTATGACAGGGTTGAGTGCCATGGTGTTGCGACCCATGAATGTGTTGATGTCTGAACCGCAGAAGCTGACGTAGGAGAGTTTGAGAAGTACCTCGCCAGGGGCTGGCGCGGGGCATTCGGGCAGTTCGATTATGTTGAGCTCTTGCGTGTGTGTGATTTGTATTGCTTTCATTGTTTTTGTGATTTTATGTTTGCTATGACTTATATGGCCTTTATGGTATCTGTCATTGTTTCTTTGCTAAGAGGTATTTGAACCTCCAGCCGTAGAAAGCGCAGAAGGCGAAGCATATCATTGGTATGATGTAAGCTATCTGATAGATATGTTCGTTCTGGTGCATGATGTATGCTGTAAGCTGTGGCACGCAGGCATTGCCCACGATAGCCATGACGAGGAATGCAGAACCAGACTTTGTTTGCTCTCCGAGGCCTGTGATGGCGAGTGAGAACTGTGTGGGATACATGATGGACATGAAGAATGAGATGGCCAGCATGCAGTACATGCCTGCCATGCCTCCGAGGAGGGAGACAACGGCGCAGAGGATGATGTTGGCGATGGCGTAAGCGAGGAGCATTTTCTCTGGAGCGAAGCGGGCCATGAGGAATGTGCCTATCCATCGGCCAGCGAGGAAGGCCAACATGTAGAGGCCGAAGAATGTGGTTGCTGTGCTTTCATCGATGCCTACGTAAGTGCAGCAGTAGACGAGGAATAGGCTGTTGATGGCTGTTTGTCCGCCGTTGTAGAAGAACTGTGCGATGACACCCCATAGGAGGTGTGGATGGCGCAGGGTGGAGAAGTCTATGAGCTTCTTCTTGGCGGGTTTCTGTCCTGGTGTGACTTTTGCTTGTGTCTGTTCTTCATTCTCTTCCACCTTTGGCAGCTTCTGCAATGCGAGCACTATTGCCACGATTATCAGTATGACGGCAAGGATGAGGTAGGGCAGTTTCATGGCATCTGTCTCTGTGTTGATATATCCTTCCCATCCTCCAGGATAGTCGGCAGGGATGGTGTCGCGAGAGTAGGTGGTGCCGCTGAGCACGAGTTTGCTAAGAAACATGGCCGCAACGAAAGCTCCGAGGCCGTTGAAAGACTGTGCGAGGTTGAGTCTGCGAGTGGCTGTCTCAGGGTCTCCGAGAGCGGTGACGTAAGGGTTGGCCGCAGTCTCGAGGAAGCACATGCCTGTGGCGATGATGAAGAAGATGCTGAGATAGACAGCATAGCTCTTTATCATGGCTGCGGGCAGGAAGAGCAGGCCTCCTGTGGCTGCAAGGAGCAGGCCTACGATGATGCCCGAGCGGTAGCTGTATCGTTTCATGAACATGGCTATCGGTATGGGGCAAATGAAATAGGCAAGCCAATAAGCTGATTCTGTGAATGAAGCCTCGAACGTGTTGAGTTCGCAGGTCTTCATGAGCTGCCTTATCATTGTGGGCAAGAGGTTGCTGCTGATGGCCCATAGGAAGAAGAGGCAGAAGATGAGTGATAGCGCTATGGTGTTTTTTTTCATCTTTTGATAGAGGTGTTAGGTGTGATTGAATGGAATGTTTTTTATGTCATATATGGCTTCTATGTTTTTTCAGACAGGCTACTCTGACATGTTCTTTACATAAGCCAGTTGGGGCAGATTTCGAAATCCGTAGAAATGCGCAGCGTTCTCTCCGAGGAAGAGTTTTTTCTCTTCTTCTGTCATCTCGGCCGACTTGCTGATGAAGTCGTATGACATCTTGTATGTGATGGCCGTGATGGTGCGAGGGTAGTCGCTGCCCCACATCAGTCTGTCCATGCCCACGAGGTCGCGTGCGTGGAGTATGCTCTTGATGGCAGAGGGATAGGGGTAGAACTCGCTATTGAAGAGCCATGTGATGCCACCTGACTCTATCATCACATTTTTTCCTGCTGAGGCCAGTTTGATTTGGCTCTCGAAGGAGGGTGTGGTGACCATGCCGAAGTGGCCGATGGCTACTTTGAGGTTGGGGCATTCTTCTATGACCTCTTTCATCTCGCCTATCTGGTGCTCATCGTCGCCAAGGCACATGGAGAGCACCATGCCTTTGTACTCCATATACTTGAACATGCCCATCATCGTGTGGAGCGAGACTTTGAGGCGGTGGCCAGGGATGGCTATGCCTTTGAGTCCCATGCTGTCAATGGAGGCTGCATCGGCCTTGCTGTTGGGAATGTTGCCGGTGGATGTTATCTGAGGCATGCCCATGCAGAAAAAACGGTCAGGGTTGCGTCGCTGCACCTCAAGGAGGTAGTCGTTTTGATTGCCGTCAATGATTTCCTGCACAACAACGGCTCCACCCACTTGGGCATAGTTCATGTTGGAGAGGAATATCTCTGCCGTATTCTTGCCATCGACCATGAACGGAGACATCATCTGCACTTCTTCGTTCATGAAGATGCTTCTGCCGTTCTTTAAGGAAAGGATGCGTTTGCCGTCCACCCATGTATCTTGGTTGAGCCACAAGTGGGAATGTGCGTCTATGATAGTCATGATAGGGGTAGTATGAAGTGATGTTGCTTGTCTGTCTTTATGAGTTTGCCCAGCTCACTCTTTTCTGTTCGCCGATGATTTCCTGCACTTTCTCCACGAGTGTCCAGTCAGGCTCTTCGTTGGCCCACTCAATGTTGCGCTTGACGTTATCGGGGTTGGCAGAGGAGAAGAGGGTGCCTGCTATGCGTGGGTTGCTTACTGAATACTGCACGGCGAGTTTTTCGATTGGATAGTCCTGTTCGTGGCAGAAGGCGGCAGCCTTGGCGCATGCCTCGATGAGCGGTTTGGGGGCTGGATGCCAGTCGGGCACTCCTCTTTCGGTGAGCAATCCCATGCTGAGAGGTGAAGCGTTGATGACACCTATGTTGTGTCTCTCGAAGAAGTCGAGAAAATCGACAAGTTTGTCATCGTTGAGGCAGAAGTGGCAGAAGTTGAGCACACTCTCCACTGTGCCTTCTTCGCTGTGTTCGATGACCCACTTGAGGTTTTCCAGCTGGAGGTCAGTGATGCCTACATGTCCTACTAAACCCTTTCGCTTCAGTTCGACGAGGGCTGGCAGAGTCTCATCTACCACCTTCTGCAGACCTCCTGGGAGAGCAGCCTGAAACTCTATGTCGTGCACATTGATGAGGTCGATATAATCGATGCCGAGGCGTTCCATGCTTTCATACACGCTTTCTGTCGCTCGTTTGCCAGAATAGTCCCAAGTGTTCACTCCGTCCTTGCCGTATCTGCCTACTTTGGTGCTGAGGAAATACTTGTCGCGTGGTATGCGCTTGAGAGCCTTGCCGAGTACTGTCTCTGCTTTGTAGTGGCCGTAGTAAGGGCTAACGTCGATAAAGTTGATGCCGCCTTCGATGGCCGCTTCAACGGCTGCGAAGCTTTCACTTTCTTTTGTGGCGCGGAATACGCTTCCGAGAGATGAGGCGCCAAAGCAGATGTGGGATATTTTCATCCCGGTCTTTCCAAGTTCTGTGTATCTCATATTGATTTTTTTGATAGTGGGTTATGTGATTAGTATAGTTTGTTTCTGTTTCGGATGCAAAGTTACATAGTTTTATCTAAATAGAAGGCGCATTATTTTAGCTGATGATAGGACAAAATTGACAAAATTGCGAAAATCTGCCTTTTATTGATGTGGGCAGACGATAAAAATCAAAGTGTATTAGCTGCTCTGAGAAAATCCCCTTGCTCACAACCCCTCGGGAGCTTGCTCCCAACTACTTGTGGGCCTGCTCCCGAGGGGTTGTGAGCAAGCTCCCGAAGGGTGTTGGGCAGGCGCATCGTGGGTGTTGGGCAGGCGCTGTTTTATCAGTCAACAATAATCGCTTCCCATTTCTTATATGTCGCTTCTGAATTCCAGAGGAGTTTGTCCTGTGATTTTCTTGAACAGCCGGATGAAATAGGAGTAGTCTTTGAACCCTAACCTGTATGCCAC
Source organism: Bacteroidaceae bacterium (assembly GCA_036303125.1). Lineage (GTDB taxonomy): Bacteria > Bacteroidota > Bacteroidia > Bacteroidales > Bacteroidaceae > Minthosoma. Next base: position 17,045 of record JAXJBE010000007.1, on the reverse strand, counting down.
CTCCTTGATTGTCTCTTCCTCGGTGATTAACATGAGTTGCGCTTTCTCTATCTTCTTCTTGTTGATGTACTGGAGCGGCGATGTGCCGAAGTTGTTGCGGAAGAGACGGATAAGGTAGGGGGTGGATATGCAGGCTGTGTCGGCCAATGTACAGATGTTGATGCTGTTGTATATGTTGGCATTGATATATTCGAGCACTTTGGACAGACGCTCGTCTTGTGTCCACACACGCGGACGGGCTTCTTTCATGAAATGAGAGAATAGCATCAAGATGGCGCTTCTTAGTCTCATCTTTTGCCACAGCTCCATGCTGTTGTATCGCTTGACATATCCAGTGAAAGTGGTCGTGTTGTCATAAGATCGAGGGTCACTTTCTGGCAGTTGGGCTTCGGGGTGTTCGTTGCACATGCTGCGCAGGAGTCGTTCTGCTATGTCGTCGGCTTCGACTTCTGTGGGGAATATGTAGCGATCAAATATTGCTGTCTCGTTTTTGTAACCTTCGTAGATGTGCAGGTAGTAGTGGACGAACACTCCCTTGCATTCATACGAATGTATGATGTGGGCAGGGATTATGTATAGATGGCCTTGATGAAGGTTGATTGTCTCATTGGCCAGATGAAGTTTGGCTTCACCTTGGGTGACGAGATATATGCGAGTGAAGGGTGATATGACGTCTTTCCAGTTCCAGTCACCGTTGTGGTGGGCTATGCCAACGTTGAGCATCTGGAGATTGAGCGATTCGATAGGTATCTGCATGGTGTGTGCTGAGTGTTTGGGAGGAAAGGGTGAATGATTGAAGTCAGACAGGGAAACAGGGGTAAAGGTTGCTTCGCTATTGATTGTACAAAGTTACCTTTTCTGTTGCGTTCTTCCAAAAGAAAATGGTATTATGCACTTCTCGCTGATGATTTTTGTCTTTTTATGGTTATAGTTTCGATTAAAAGGACTAATTTTGTACGGAGTAATAAGACATGTTTCCTTTAACAATATCGAAGGCTTACTCCATGTCTCCTCTTTAAAAAGACAAAACATTCTCACGGATTTTATTAACCTCTCATTTATTACTCTTATGAAGGCTTTATTTATATATATAATGTGTATCTTCTCTTCTTGCACCTTCGCGCAGAAAACTGAGGTGGCAACATTTGAAGTGACGCAGACACAGCGCCAGACCATAGATGGCTTTGGCGCCAGCGATGCGTGGAGCATGTGGCAGATAGGTTGCTGGGACGATTCGCTTCAGACAAAAGTGGCAGACTGGCTCTTCTCTCAAGACAAGGGCATAGGTCTCAGCATCTGGCGATTCAATGCTGGAGTGGGGAGTGCGTCGCAAGGTGACAGTGCTCAGATTAACTGCGACACTCGCACTGAATATTATGACCGCCAGGCAGGTCAGAGACGCTTCCTGCAACTTGCTAAGGAACGCGGTGTGCCCACCTTCATCGCTTTCTTCAATTCGCCTCCTGTCCATCTCACGCAAAACGGACTTGCCACCAACACTGGGCGTGGCGGTACGCTTAATCTCCGTCCTGACGCTTATGGCGACTTTGCATCCTACATGGCCGACATGATGCTAAAGGCAAAAAAGGAGGACGGTATACAGTTTGACTATATCAGTCCTGTCAACGAGCCTGACGGCCACTGGAACTGGCAAGGCCCCAAGCAGGAGGGCTCGCCGGCCACCAACCGTGAGATAGCTCGTGTGACTCGACTGCTAAGTGCCGAACTGCTCAAGCGGCATCTCGATACAAAGATTGTCATCAATGAGTCGAGTGATATCCGCTGCATGCTTGGCGTCTATGAGGCCGACTGGCAGAGGGGTAACGAGATACAATGTTTCTGGAATCCTGACTCCATGGACACATACGTGGGCAATCTGACTAACGTCGCCCATGTCCATGCAGGCCATTCGTATTGGACCAACACCCCCGTCCTCTCACCTTCCCACCCAGACTATGCCACCACTGGTCTCTACGGCTATCGCAAGCGTTTGGCCGATGCCCTAAGCGAGGTGGGCACAGGGTTCTGGATGTCTGAACTTTGTATTATGGGTAACGATGAGGAAATCCATGGAGGAGGAGGCTTTGACTTCTCCATGGAGGTGGCGCTCTATGTCGCACGCGTCATGCATTACGATCTCACTGTGGCTAATGCGCGTTCTTGGCAATGGTGGCGTGCCGCAGGCGGCGACTACAAGGACGGGCTTCTGCGCATGTATGTCAAGGGCGAACGCCTTGGACGAGATAAGGGCAGGGCGGAGAACAATATGGTGAGAGACTCCAAGCTCCTTTGGACTATCGGCAACTTCTCTCGCTTCATCCGTCCTGGTGCCGTGCGGCTTGAAGTCAAGGGAGACATGGAATCGGATGGTCTCATGCTCTCAGCTTATCGCAATGCCAATGGCCGCCGTGTACTTGTAGCCATCAACTACTCCAATCAGGACAGAGTCATGCGAGTCAACTCTTTTGGCAAGCAAGCCGCTGCTTACCGCACATCCGACACTCTTGGCGAGAATCTCAAACCTGTCGGAACGATTAACATGGAGAAGGCCACTCTCCCTCCTCGCTCTGTCACTACTTTTGTTCTGTAGGTCCGGCGGACATAGCATATATTCTGACACATGTACAATCACAAACATCTAGACATTATGAAAGATTCAGTCATCATCGTTTCTGGCGGCATGGATTCTGTTACCATGCTCTACGAATATAAAGAATCCATAGCTCTTGGTCTGTCATTCGACTACGGCAGTAACCACAACCACAAGGAACTTCCCTTTGCCCGTATGCATTGCGAGCGTCTTGGCATCCCTCATATCACCATTCCTCTCGCCTTCATCCACGATTACTTCAAGTCATCGCTCCTTGAAGGCGGAGATGCCATTCCAGAAGGACATTACGCTGCTGATAATATGGCCTCCACCGTCGTTCCCTTCCGCAACGGTATCATGTTATCTATAGCATGCGGCATAGCCGAAAGTCGAGGCCTGCGCCGTGTGATGATAGCTAACCATGGTGGCGATCACAACATCTACCCCGACTGTCGTGAAGGCTTCATTCGGGCAATGAACAATGCCCTGTCTGAAGGCACTGACACTCACATAGAGATTTCGGCTCCTTATACTTCCATCAGTAAGGCTGCTATTGCCCGTCACGGCAAACAGTTGGGCATAGATTATTCCGAGACATGGTCATGTTACAAGGGAGGCAATCATCATTGTGGCAAGTGCGCTACATGTATCGAACGCAAAGAAGCTCTTCTACTTGCTGGAATAGTCGATCCTACAGTATATGAATAACAATAGGGACTATGGCTTTCAAAAGCTTCTATAGCCTTGGCGTGCCGCAGAAATGCACACGTCCCTTTCGGATGACTATACTTTAAAGAGTTTCTATTGCCTCTTCATGAAGTGCGTTACGGTGGCTTGTTTGGCTTCGTTCTTTACATCCTTACTCCCTTTTTCTCTCCTTTTCTAAAAAAAATCGCCGTTTCTCTTTGCTGTTTTCCTTAATTCCTTTATCTTTGCACTCGATTTCTTTAAAAAGTACAACACAATAGCACATTCGTTACTAAACAATGGCGACATACATTAACATAGCACTCCTTAGCCTTCTTGCACTACGACTTACACAGCCGAGGGTGAGAAAGGTGTGCTCATGTTGCGCAGCATAAAGACAAATATCTATTTATCAACCTTTCTCACGTCAGTGGGAAAGGTTTGTTTTTTATATGCAGTATCCGTATCCATTGGCATGAGAAAAATAAAACATTAAAACATAATATGGCAGACAGATTATTTATCTTCGACACCACGCTCCGCGATGGCGAGCAAGTACCGGGATGTCAGCTCAACACAGTTGAGAAGATACAGGTGGCCAAGCAGCTTGAGGCTCTCGGCGTGGATGTCATTGAGGCGGGATTTCCTATTTCCAGCCCTGGCGACTTCAACAGCGTAGTAGAAATATCAAAGGCGGTGACATGGCCGACTATCTGTGCGCTCACTCGCGCCGTAGAGAAGGACATAGACGTGGCAGCAGAGGCACTTCAGTATGCTAAGCACAAGCGCATACACACAGGTATCGGCACTTCGCCTTCACATATCAAATATAAGTTCAACTCCACTCCTGAGGAAATCATCGAGCGCGCCGTTGCTGCAGTCAAATATGCTAAGCGCTACGTGGAAGATGTGGAGTTCTATGCGGAAGATGCAGGGCGCACCGATAATGAATATCTTGCTCGTGTCATCGATGCTGTGACCAAAGCGGGTGCTACTGTCTGCAACATTCCAGACACCACGGGCTTTCGTGTGCCAAACGAGTATCAGGAGAAGATAAAGTATCTCTATGAGCATGTCGACGCTTTCGCCGCAGGCAGATCCATCCTTTCGACCCATTGCCATAACGATCTTGGCATGGCGACAGCCAATACCGTAGCAGGTGTCCTTGGTGGAGCGCGCCAGGTCGAAGTGACTATCAACGGCATTGGAGAGCGTGCGGGCAACACATCTCTCGAAGAGGTGGCCATGATTTTCAAGACACATCCAGACCTTGGCATCGAGACCAACATCAACACGACTAAGATATATCCAACAAGCCGCATGGTTTCAAGCCTTATGAACATGCCTGTGCAGCCCAATAAGGCCATCGTCGGCAAGAACGCCTTCGCTCATTCCAGCGGTATCCATCAGGACGGAGTGCTTAAGAACGCTTCTACCTACGAAATCATGGATCCAAAGGAAGTGGGTATTGATGATAATGCTATTGTGCTAACAGCTCGCTCTGGCCGTGCAGCCCTCAAGCACCGTCTCCATGTCAACGGAGTGGAAGTTGAGGGAGATAAGCTCGACAAACTTTATGAGGCCTTCCTCAAACTCGCTGACCGCAAGAAGGAGGTTACCGATGATGACGTCCTCGTCCTCGCAGGAGCTGACCGCACAGACACACATGACATCAAGCTTGACTATCTTCAGGTCACTACAGGCATGGGAGTCAAGAGTGTCGCATCCATCGGACTCGCCATCTCTAACGAACACTTTGAGGCAGCCGCCACAGGCAATGGTCCTGTCGACGCTGCTATCAAGGCTCTCAAGCAGATTATCAGGAGGGAGATGACTCTCAAGGAGTTTACCATTCAGGCCATCTCGAAGGGTTCTGATGATATGGGCAAGGTGCACATGCAGGTCGAGTATGACGGTCATGTCTATTATGGTTTCGGAGCCAACACAGACATCGTCACGGCCTCTGTAGAGGCTTACATCGACTGTATCAATAAATTCAGAAAGTAAAGGCTAACGCTAATAATGAGGTTACACATATTATAATAATACATCTCACATATATGTATATAGGAAAATTGTAATCTCATAATGATAATATACACATAATATAAACAATGAGCAAGACATTATTTGACAAGATATGGGACGCCCACGTTGTGCAGCACGTTGAGGATGGTCCAACACAGCTATACATTGACCGCCTCTACGCTCACGAGGTGACTTCGCCACAGGCATTCGACACATTGCGTGATAAGAACATCAAGGTGTTCCGTCCCGACCATGTCATCGCTATGCCCGACCATAACACTCCTTCTGACCAGCAGGAGAGAATAGACGACCCTGTAGGCCGCAAGCAGGTTGAGACCCTCAAGGCCAACTGCGAAGAGTTTGGCATCAAGCACTTTGCCATGGGCACGAAGGACAACGGCATAATCCATGTGGTGGGTCCGGAGAAGGCTCTTTCTCTTCCTGGCATGACCATCGTATGCGGTGACTCTCACACTTCCACCCACGGAGCTGTCGGTGCTATAGCCATGGGCATTGGCACAAGTGAGGTGGCTCAGGTGCTTGCCTCTCAGTGCATCCTGCAGAGCAAACCCAAGACTATGCGCATCAATATCGAGGGGCAACTCCCCAAGTGCACCACAGCCAAGGATGTGGCTCTCTATATCATGGCTCAGATGACCACTTCGGGTGCTACCGGCTATGCAGTGGAGTATGCTGGTTCGGCAGTGCGAAGCATGAGCATGGAGGGACGACTCACTCTCTCTAATCTCTCCATTGAAATGGGGTCACGCGCTGGTCTCATCGCTCCAGACGAGACTACCTTCGACTATCTCAAGGGGCGCGAGTACGCTCCTAAGGGTGAGGACTGGGATAAGGCTGTCGCTGAGTGGAAACAGCTTTATTCAGACCCTGATGCCGTCTTTGACAAGGAGGTGACATACAGGGCGGAGGATATCGTTCCACGCATCACCTATGGCACAAACCCTGGTGCTGGCATCGCCATTGACGAGTGCATCCCCACTACAGAGGGTATGAGCGAGTCGGAGAAGGAACAGTTCCTTGGCATGCTCGACTATATGCAGTTCACTCCAGGCCAGAAGCTTGAGGGAGTTGCAGTTGACTATTGCTTCCTTGGCGCATGCACTAACGGGCGCATCGAAGATTTCCGAGCCTTCGCCTCTGTCGTCAAAGGCAAGAAGAAGGCCGACAGCGTAGTGGCATGGCTTGTGCCTGGTTCATGGCTTGTGCGCCAGCAGATTATCGATGAGGGCATCGACAAGGTTCTTGAGGAGGCTGGCTTCCAGCTTCGCCTGCCTTCATGCTCATCTTGTCTTGCCATGAACCCGGACAAGGTGCCAGCAGGCAAACTTGCCATCTCTACCAGCAACCGCAACTTTGTGGGACGTCAGGGACCTGGCGCACGTACAATTCTTGCTTCACCACTCGTGGTCGCTGCAAGTGCTATTACAGGCGTCATCACTGATCCGAGAAAATTATAATAGGTGTTCATGATTAGCCTGTTAAGAACACCCCTAAACACCTAATTACTTGCTTAAGAAGACATGGCAAAAGAAAAATTTGACATCATACAGTCAACTTGTATTCCAATCGAGATTGACAACAACAACACGGACAACATCATTCCTGCCCGTTATCTTGCGTTCACAACACGCGACCCAAAGTTCTATGGCGATGCTTTCATGCACGACCTCCGTTACGATGCCAACAATCAGCCCGTTGCGGATTTCGTCATGAACAAGCCTGAATATAGTGAGGCACCACGCAGGGGAGTGCACGAAATCATTGTTGGCGGACAGAATTGGGGCTCTGGTTCAAGCCGCGAACATGCAGCATGGGCCATTGCAGGCTACGGAGTGAGAGTGGTCATCTCCAACTCCTTCGCCGACATTCACCGCAACAACCTGCTCAACTGCTTCGTGCTCCCAGTCATTGTGAGCCGCGACTTCCAGCTTGAGCTCTTCAAGACAATTGCCGACAATCCGCAGGCAGAGGTCAGAGTCGATGTGCCCAACCAAACAGTGACGAATCTCGCCACAGGCCGTTCTGAGCACTTCGACATCAACTCCTACAAGAAGTATTGCCTCATGAATGCCTACGATGACATTGACTTCCTCCTGTCCAATACGGACAAGATAGAAAAGTTTGAGAATGAGAAGTAGGAGCCCGCAGAATAAATCTTGTTTATGAGCATCATGCAAGATGCTTCTCTCCAAATGGATAAAATCGCCCCGAAAGCTGCCAGTCAGTTTTCGGGGTGTTTTATATCAATGCAGTTGCATATTGCATAGTCTTGCCATCTATTGAATGATATTTTGGTTAATAAACGCAAATTGTTGTAGGGCATTCATCGAATTATATTACTTTTGCACTAAAATTTGTAACACATGTTGCAATAATATTAAAATCATATTACATTTTTATGTACGTCTGGATATTCCTTAGGCTCATAGGAGCCCTTGCTCTGCTGATGTTCGGTATGAAGTCAATGAGCGACAGTTTGCAAAAGATGGCAGGACCGCAGTTGCGTCGGGTCCTTGGTACGATGACCACCAATCGCCTTACAGGCATTCTTTCTGGTGCCCTCATCACGGCAGCCGTTCAGTCTTCCACCGCCACCACTGTGATGACAGTGTCATTTGTCAATGCAGGACTCCTGACATTGGCGCAGGCCATCTCTGTTATCATGGGTGCCAACATCGGCACCACGCTTACTGCATGGATTATGAGCGCAGGCTTCTCCTTCAACATCACCGACTTCGTGTGGCCTGCATTCTTTCTTGCCATCATTCTTATCTATAGCAAGAAACGCAAGCTTTTCGGTGATTTCATCTTTGGCATATCATTCATGTTCCTCGGCCTTGGCACGCTTCGCCAGGCTGGCATAGACCTTGACCTGGCTCACAATCAGCCCGTCCTTGACTTTTTCTCCAGCTTCGATCCAGACAGTTTCCTGACTACACTCACCTTCCTCGTCATCGGAAGCATCCTCACCATGTGCGTGCAGAGTTCTGCTGCTGTCATGGCCATCACCATGATTCTTTGTTCAACAGGGGTGCTCCCCATCTATCAAGGCATAGCGCTTGTCATGGGAGAGAACATAGGTACCACTGTCACGTCCAACATTGCTGCGCTTACAGCCAATACTCAAGCGCGCAGAGCAGCCCTCGCCCATATGTTCTTCAACGTCTTCGGAGTGCTGTGGATACTGTGCGTCTTCCGTCCCTTCATTGATGTGGTCTGCAGCTTTGTCGGCTATGACGCAGAGATGCCAAAGCATGCGGCTGGATTTGTGGCCAATGCGTCTAAGCTTTCCTTCGTCTTGGCTGCTTTCCACACATCCTTCAACCTTGTCAACACTGCCGTTCTTGTGTGGTTCGTCCCGCAGATAGAGCGTCTTGTGTGTGCTGTCATCAAACCTAAGAAGAATGCCGACGAAGATGACTTCCGTCTCATGTTCATTCAGACTGGCATCATGAAGACTCCCGAACTCTCCATCCTTGAAGCGCAAAAGGAGATACATGCCTTCGCTGAGCGCATACAGCGCATGTTTGGCATGGTCAAAGACCTCCTCGTCGAGACCGACCAGAGCAAGTTCGTCAAGCTCTACAGCAGGATAGAGAAATATGAGAACATATCCGACAACATGGAGATAGAGATAGCCAAATATCTCGACAATGTCAGCAACGCGCACCTCAGCGACGAGTCAAAGGCAAAGATACGCGCCATGCTCCGCGAAATATCTGAACTGGAGAGCATCGGTGACAGCTGTTACAACATTGCCCGAACCATCAACCGCCGCATCGGAGGCAAAGAGGACTTTTCCTCTCTGCAGTATGAACATCTTCACCAGATGATGGAGCTTGTCGACTTGGCTCTCACCCAGATGAACAACATGCTCGTTGGTCACAAGTCGGAGAACAGCTCTATCCGTTCATTCAATATTGAGAACGAGATTAACAACTTCCGTGACCAGCTCCGCACTCAGAACATCAATGATGTCAACAACCATGTTTACACCTACACCATCGGCACCATGTACATCGATATCATTCAGGAATGTGAGAAGCTTGGCGACTTTGTAGTCAATGTCGTAGAGGCTCGCATGGGTGTCAGACAGCGAGACATTTAGCGGATTGCTGAATCTGAGTGCTGTGTATTAGCCTTGTGTTTAGACTTGATTCAGCAGGGCAATCCCTCCCTTCTCTATGCCACAAGTTCTGCTGTAGCAACAGACCTCAAAAATTCAGCAAGCTCAACATTCCTGATGAGCTTGCTCCCGAGGGGTTGTGAGCCTGCTCCCGAGGGGGTGTGAGCAGGCTCATTTGGGGTGTTGAGCAAGCCCGATTAGAGAGTTGGGTAGGAGCGGTTATGCAAGGCGGCATAAAGGATAACTAAAAAGGACTGAACTTTCAAGTGAAAAGTTCAGTCCTTTCTTTTTAGTTCAATATGTTTGTTCAATTATGGAGCAATGTTGCCATGGCGGAATGTACACATTTTCATTGTGTTGAGTCCGCTTATTTTTTGTAACATTTCCAGATGCTGTCAGTCTTAGCCCGTGGAAGTTTCTTGGTGAGGAGGCTGACAAGGATGACGACAGGGAATCCACCGACCATGGCAATGGCGCCGCAGTCGATAGGATTGATGACATTGCCCATGAGCATGTTGACAACGGTGAAGCCGACACCCCATGTGAAGCATGCCCACACGGAGGCGGTGGTCACTCCCTTCCAGTAGAGGCCGAGGAGGAACGGGGCGAGGAAGGCTCCAGCCAGGGCTCCCCAGCTGATGCCCATGAGCTGGGCGATGAAGGTGGGTGGATTGAGGGCTATGAGGACGGAGATGACGATGAAGAAGACAATGAGGACGCGCATGACGACAACTTTGCGGCGCTCTATTTTGATGGCCACCTCGTCGTCTATCTCGCCGCTCTTCACTTCATCTTGCTCCGAGCGCTTGTCGCGGTAGATGAGGTCAAGTGTCATTGTGGATGATGAGGTTAGAACGAGGGAGGCCAGCGTGGACATGGAGGCAGAGAGGACGAGCACCATGACGAGGCCGATGAGGAGGTCGGAGTTGACGGCGGTGTCGAGCATGGTGGGGATGATGTCGTCAAATTTGTAGTTGTGCCGCGCCTCGTTCCATGCGGGTTCGCCGAAGAGGCGTCCGAAGCCTCCGAGGAAGTAGCATCCTCCTGCCACAATGAGGGCGAAGATGGTGGAGATGATGGTGCCGCGCTTGATGGCGCTCTCGTCGGTGATGGAGTAGAACTTGCCCACCATCTGAGGAAGTCCCCATGTGCCGAGCGATGTGAGCACTACGACTCCGATGAGGCTCATTATGTTGGGACCAAACCATGAGGCGAAGTCGCCTGGCTGGAAGGCATCGTAGAGTGGGCTCTCAAGGTCGTGGGCTGTAGGTGTGGCTGCTTTGAGTCCAGCGAGTGCTTCGGCAAATCCCCCCTGCGAGTTTATTACGACACAGATGACGGCGGTGATGCCGAAGAGCATGACGATGCCTTGGATGAAGTCGTTGATGGCTGTCGCCTTGTAGCCTCCGAGGATGACGTAGATGGCGGTGAGCATGGCCATGATGATGATGCAGTATTCGTAGGGGATGTGGAAGCCCATGTCGAAGAGCTTGGAGATGCCGCTGTAGACTCCTGCTGTGTAGGGGATGAGGAAGACGAAGGCGATGATGGAGGCTGCTACGCGGAGTCCCTGGCTGCTGAAGCGTGTGCCGAAGAAGTCGGGCATGGTGCGTGAGTGGAGGTGCTGGGTCATCAGTTTGGTGCGGTGGCCGAGGATGAGCCACGCGAGGAGTGAACCGATGATGGCGTTGCCGATGCCAATCCATGAGCTGGCCAGTCCGTATTTCCAGCCAAACTGGCCTGCGTAGCCTACGAAGACTACGGCAGAGAAATAGCTCGTTCCGTAGGCGAAGGCTGAAAGCCACGGGCCGACGGAGCGTCCGCCCAGCACGAATCCGTCAACGCTGTTGGCCTGCTTGCGCGAATAGATGCCTACGGCCACAGTCATGAGGAGGAAGATGAGTGTGATGATAATCTTTACAATCATTGTCTATTGTTTTTTAGGTTGTTGGGGAAAATACAGGATGCGTGTGTAGTTGGCTGCATCCTGTGTTTGCATTTGTTAGTTGAATCTTATCTGCATCTGGCACATGATGCCGTGGTTGGCTCCGTGGCGGAAGACACCGTCCTGCACGTATGCGCTCTTGTAGACATATTGTACCTGGAAGCGGCAGTTTTTGTAGAACCAGTATTGGAGTCCGGCTACGGCCTTGTGCTGGTCCATCTTCAGGCTGGTGTTGAAGTTGAAGAAGTCGTATGAGCCGACGAAATCGAGCGTGTTGTCTATGAGCGGCACACATCCTGTGATGTATGCTCCGCGGCTGACTGCATTCTTGTCCTTGCCTTCGAGGTATTCGCCGTGGATGTGGAAGGGGTGGGTGTTGTAGTCAAAACCTGCTGTCCAGCGGTTGCGCTCGTAGTCTTCGCCCACGGTCACCTCGGGGTTGTAAAGTGAGGTGGCTATGGCATGTCCACGGCCTATCTGGCCTGAGGCCACAAGGGTGAGCCCCTTTACAGGCTTCCAGTCGAGGCGGCCTATGAAGTCTTTCTCTCGGTTGTCATCTTTCTTGTTCACACCTGTGCCGTTGAGGATGTTCACTTCGTAGCGCAAGCGGCCGTTGTTGGTTTCGCCGAAGAGGGCTAAGCCGAGGTCTCGTCCGTATTGCACGCCGAAGAGGGGGTCAGAGCCGCACCCTGTCAGGTATGTCACTCCGTCAGCATAGACATCGATGACTTCTTGTCCTGTGGGCGAGAGCTTGTTTTCGTATGAGAGGGCATTCTTGAATTGGCCGAGGCGGACGGTCAAGGCTTTGTTGTTGGTGAGGCGATAGTCGGTGTAGAACTCCTGCACCACGCTGGAGAAGTCATGCATGAAGAGGAATGACCAGCGGTCTGTGATTTGAGCGTTGGCCCAGAAAAGGACTCGTTTGATGTCAAATGAGTTGCAGTGCTCTTGTGCGCCTTTTGACATGTAGGTATAGCCTCCCTGTGCATAGCCGTGAATCTTGATGCGGCTTGCAAGGTCCTTAGACCAGCCGGGCATGTTTTCTATTGCTGACATCAGTGTGGCGTTTGCCTTGACCTCGCTGCTTGTGGGCGATTCTGCGTCCGCGCTTTTGATTTCTGGGCTCAGCGCCGCCTCTGTTTGAGCTGACTCATTGATTGTCATGGCGGCTTGGCTCTCTTCTGCATGCATGCCGGACAATGTCATGCCGCTTGCCAGAAGTGTAAGAATGTACTTTTTTCTTAGTTGCATAGTGTTTGATTTTGTTTTGTGTTACGGGTTGTTAAAGGATTGAATTTAGATGGATAGATTAGAATATTGATATATAAGTTGTGCTTCAGCAAAAACGGTTGCAAAGATAGTGAATTGCCTCCATATAATAAACAAAGTGATAAAAGAATGTTAATAAAGTTATAAAAAATGTGCATAGAACTTGGTTTTTGGTGTCTATTTGAAAGATACGGCCGTTTTTTTGATGCGTAGAAAGAGAAAAATGCGTAACTTTGCATCTGGATTGCTATTAGGATGCATTCGGACAGCGGAATAATCTTTTGCTGTAAATACTTCAAGATAAAAATGTCACACAGCAACATCACACAGCAATGAACGGATATGTAGAAATAATGGACACGACGCTCCGCGATGGCGAACAGACCAACGGTGTCAGCTTTGTCCCACACGAGAAACTCATGATAGCTCGCACGCTCCTGTTGGATCTCAACGTCGACCGCATAGAGGTGGCCAGCGCGCGCGTGTCAGACGGCGAGAAAGAGGCCGTGACGAACATCTGTCGATGGGCAAGGCAGGCGGGTGTGCTGGATAGGGTAGAGGTGCTTGGCTTTGTTGATGGCGCCACGTCGCTTGATTGGATCAATGATTGCGGATGCCGCAACATCAATCTCTTGTGCAAAGGCAGTGAGCGGCATTGCCGTTTTCAGTTGAAGAAGACTCTTGACGAGCATGTCGAAGACGTGAAGCGGAGTCTTGCCTATGCCCGTCAGCTTGGCATAAATGTCAACGTCTATCTCGAGGATTGGTCAAATGGCATGAAGGACAACTCTGATTATGTCATGGCTTTTGTCGATGCCTTGAAGGATGAGGGAGTGAAGCGATTTATGTTGCCTGACACGCTCGGCATACTCAATCCATCACTCACAGCAACCTTCATGCGCATGATGACATCTCGCTATCCTGCTCTCCATTTTGACTTTCATGCCCACAACGATTACGACCTCGCCTCTGCCAATGTATTGGCCGCTGTCATGGAGGGATGTCGAGGTGTGCACACTGCCATCAACGGACTCGGAGAACGAGCTGGCAATGCGCCTCTTTCGTCTGTGCAGGCAATACTTCATGATCACGCGCGCGTACATACATATATAAATGAGGAGAACCTTGGCAAGGCCGCATCGCTCGTGGAGAGTTTGTCTGGCATAGCTATTCCGCCCAACAAGCCAATAGTGGGTGAGAGCGTCTTCACTCAGGTGGCTGGAGTGCATGCTGATGGTGACAAGAAGAACAACCTCTATTGCAATGACCTCTTGCCCGAACGTTTCGGACGCAAGCGCGAATATGCTCTCGGCAAGAACTCTGGCAAGGCTAACATCCTAAAGAATCTCGAGGAGCTTGGTCTTGAACTCACACCCGAACAGACACGGCGAGTCACTGACCGCATCATTGAACTTGGTGACAAGAAGCAACTCGTCACTCAGGAGGACTTGCCGTATATCGTGGCTGATGTGCTCAAGCACAGTGCGCCCGATGACCGTGTGCGTCTCATCTCCTATATGGTGTCTACTGCTTACGGACTCAAGCCAATGGCATCGGTCAAATTGGAAGTCAATGGCCAAATGTTTGAGGAGTCGGCTATGGGAGACGGTATGTATGATGCTTTTGTGCGTGCCGTTCGCCATATATATAGAGACAGACTCAATCGTCCATTCCCCTGGCTCACTAACTATCAGGTCAGCATACCGCCAGGCGGACGTACCGATGCGCTTGTGCAGACAAGCATCTCATGGATATATAACGAGAAGACATACCGCACACGCGCCCTCGATGCTGACCAAACGGAAGCGGCCATAAAGGCAACTATCAAAATGCTCAACATCATTGAGACGGTGTGATGGGATGATGTATGAAACTGGCTCTATTGTGCTACTTTTGTGAGGCGCATAGAGCCGTTTTTTTTACCTTTATACAATAAATAATAGTGTTGTGACATAAATAAAACATCTAAAGTGATAGGTGTTTCAAACAAAATAAGTATCTTTGTGCCGGTTTATAATCCTAAATCTATTAACTAACAATTCAATTATGAGAAAAATCTTACTAACTATGACGTCCCTGCTCGTCACAACCTCAATGTGGGCGCAATGGACTAAACCTGCACCTCCTGCTGTTCAGGAGATGAAGGTTGGTGAAGAGTGCTATCTTTACAATAAGATGGCAGATGGATTCTTGCTCGGAGCCAACGATTGGAACACCCGTGCCAGCGTCAGCCAGACTCTGGGACACAAGGTGTAACTCTCTGCTGCCCATCAGCTTTTTGGCGAAGTGTCTGAGGCCATGGCAGCCGGCGTTGCAGCATATAAGGTGTACGCAGACATTGTGTCAGAGGCCGAAGATTTCATCTCCAGCACAGCAAGTGAGAGTGATGAGGTCATACTCCTTTCTGACTATCTGGCTGACAATAACGAGGCGGATGGACTTTTCAATGGTAATGGAGGTGCTCCCTACATTCTTGCCAACGGACTTCTTGATGATGTCCAGATTAAGTCAGAGGCAGAATATATAAATAAGGTGTTCTTGGACGCCAAGGCTAATGCCAAAGCTGATGGTGATGACTGCACGGATCTCCTTGTCAATGCTGACTTTGCTTCGGTAGGTGGATGGCTTGGTGTGACCAACAATAGTATTGTATGGCCTACGGGTAAGACTGAAATCTATATTGTCATGCAGGCAAATAACGTGGCATGCAATGTGTATCAGGAACTCTCCTCTCTTCAGAACGGACTTTATGAGTTTAACCTTCAGGTGGCATTCCGTCCAGGCGATGTATACACAGATGAGTATGAAGCTATCGCCGCGGCTTATGCATATATCAACAGTTTTGAAACAAAGGTGCCTTCAGGCAATCTTCCTGATAACGTAGTTGTCCATGAGGCGGACAATGTTTCCGATGCCTTCGTTGCAGGCAAGTTCCCTGTCAGAGTTTACGGTCTTGTGACAGATGGCACGGTACTATTCGTAAAGTGATTAAGTGAATCAATAAGACTGTATATTATAATTGACTCAGCCATTGTCTGATTTTTGCAGGCAATGGCTGTTTTTTTGTTTCCGTATCTCTGTCATATTGTCAGTCCTGCTCTGCCTTTCCTGTCATGCGCAATATTTTTTGTCATGCATTCTCCATACTGGCACGCTTTTTGTTCCTATACATTAGCGTCGTGATTTAAGGCTTATGATAGCCAACAGAGAATATCTGTATTGTTATAAAGAACGACAGTAATAGACATATTTATTAACAAGAAAATAAAAACAAACAATATTATGGGAAAGATTATCGGTATAGACCTTGGTACAACAAATTCATGCGTATCAGTATTTGAAGGCAATGAGCCTGTAGTTATCACAAACTCAGAAGGCAAACGCACAACGCCATCTGTGGTGGGTTTCGTAAAGGATGGCGAACGCAAAGTGGGAGACCCTGCTAAACGCCAAGCTATTACAAATCCAAAGAACACGGTGTTCTCTATCAAACGATTCATGGGGGAAACTTATGACCAGGTGCAGAAAGAAATATCACGTGTGCCTTATTCAGTAGTCAAAGGTGACAACAACACTCCGCGTGTTGACATCGACGGACGACTCTTCACGCCACAGGAGATTTCAGCCATAATCCTTCAGAAGATGAAGAAAACTGCTGAGGATTATCTTGGGCAAGAAGTGACAGAGGCTGTCATCACAGTTCCTGCATATTTTTCAGACTCTCAGCGTCAGGCCACTAAGGAGGCTGGACAAATTGCAGGCCTTGACGTTAAACGTATCGTCAATGAGCCAACGGCCGCGGCTCTTGCTTACGGTGTAGACAAAGCCAACAAGGATATGAAGATTGCGGTGTTCGACCTCGGCGGTGGTACATTTGATATTTCAATCCTTGAGTTCGGTGGCGGAGTGTTTGAAGTGCTCGCTACAAATGGTGACACGCACCTTGGAGGAGATGACTTCGATCAGGTTATTATTGATTGGCTTGTGGCAGATTTCAAGTCGAACGAAGGTGTTGACCTTTCTCTCGACCCAATGGCAATGCAGCGTCTGAAAGAAGCTGCGGAGAAAGCGAAGATAGAACTCTCTTCCTCAGCTTCAACAGAGATAAACCTTCCATATATCACAGCAGCGGGCGGTGTGCCAAAACACCTTGTCACAACCCTCACTCGTGCTAAGTTCGAGGCTCTTGCCCACAACCTCATCCAGGCTTGTCTTGTGCCATGCCAAAACGCAATGAGGGATGCAGGTCTTGCTAACAGTGATATTGACGAAGTGATTCTCGTCGGTGGTTCAAGCCGTATACCAGCAGTGCAGGCTCTCGTAGAGCAGTTCTTCGGTAAAGCTCCATCTAAGGGAGTAAACCCAGATGAGGTAGTAGC
>JAXJBE010000006.1:0-18598 GCA_036303125.1 Bacteroidaceae bacterium | reverse complement strand
GAATGACGCGGCTTTCTTTGGACCTTTCTTGTCAAGGGCATCTGCTGTGATGTTGTGTACATCGACAAACTCTGCTCCAGTCTCCTTGGCCACCTGCCTGCACCATGTGCCGTAGGTTTCGTTGCGCCTCTCGATATACATTTTGCCTTTCTTCTCTTTGACAGGGTAGACGAAGCCGCGGGGATGTCCGTTGCCTTCATGCCATTCGTTGCGAGGAGTGAGTGAGAGCAGGATTGGGATGGCTCCCTTCTCTTGTGCGTCTCGTATCATTTTCTTCAGATACCATCCGTAGCTATAGATGACCTTGAACTGTCCTGTGCTCTCTAAGCGGTAGACATGGCTGGAGTCGTCGGCTGTGGCTATGACGCCTCGTTCTTTGCCGTCTTTGATGCCTCCTATGTCGTTGTGGCCGAACTGGATAAGCACGTAGTCGCCTGGCTGGAGGGAGTTGTATACTACTTCCCAGAGTCCTTCGTCGATATATGTACGGGTGCTGCGTCCGGCGCGAGCCTGATTTTGGAACACGCACTTGGTGGAGTCGAAGACTGTGTAGCCTTGGCTGCCCCATCCCCACATGCCGTCAGGGTTCTTGTCTTCGTTCTTGCCTGTCGAGTCGCCGCAGAGGAACACTACAGGCTTGCCTTCTTTGCGTTTTTGGTCGCATCGCTTGGGATGCACCTTGTCGTTGAGGCAGGCTTTGAGGGGAGCCAGCTGAGAATCGTTTGATGCCAGTATGCCTTCAGCTGCGCTCTGAGCGTTCATGCGTGCTCCGTAGGCAGAAGAATGTATCTTGTCGAGGTAGAAGTGGTAGTCCGTCTTCCAGGGACCATAGGTTTCGAGTTTGCGGGCTGATATGTCGCCCAGGTCGATGACGGGTGTGTTGGTCTCTTTGGCTATGGCTAATATGGCGGGGGTGAAGTCGCTGAGTTTGCGTTGGATGCGTGTAGGGTCGTCAGGTTCGTAAGCATTGCGCGGTGTGAGGGTGAAGAGTACTGGAGTGGCTCCCTTGGCTCTTATCTCACTGATGAACTTGCGGGTGTATGTGCCGAAGGTGTATACCATCTCACGCTTTTTCGTCACCTTGTTGTAGACTTCTGCTGAGTCGTCTCTCACTTCGAGTGTTCCGTTTGGTCTGTAGCTGGAGCGTGCGCGGATGGAGTCAATGGGACCATTGTCATTGTGTCCGAGTTCGAGGAACACGTAGTCGCCCTTCTGCACAGCTTCAAGTACGGGTTTCCAGAAGTTTGTGTAGAAAGTGCGGGGAGAGGTGCCTCCAAGAGCGTGGTTCTCAACAGTTATCTTTTTCTCATCGTAATATTCGTTGGCATAATAACCCCATCCCCACTGTCCGTTGTTGCCGTTGCCGAGGGTGCCTGTGCGCATGGTGCTGTTGCCCACAAGGAATAGGACTGGATTATCTCCCACACGACTGCTGCCTGGCACGGGGCGTACCTGCTTGAGGATGTCGAGCGAGTCTGCTGTGAGGTCGCGAATGCCGTTGATGTCTACCCAGATGTCATTTTGGGCATGAGCAATCGGGATGCCTGCAAAGAGGCTTGCGGTTAGGGTTAGCAATGTTGTCAGAAACTTTTTCATTTGGGATATTGGTTAAGTAGTATGATGTATGTTTATTAGTGGCAATGATAGCCATCACTCCTTGTCTTGTCTAAGAAGCTTGACTCTTTCGAGTTCTTTTTCGAAGTTGGGAGTGAAGACTCCTTTGTTGAGTTGTGAAAGGATTTCTTCCTTGGGCCAGAAGCGTCCGCCGTCTGTCTCTTCTGAAGGCGTGACGGGACCATCGTATGTTGTTTTGTGGACGAATACCAGTTCTCTTTCTCTTTCGCTCTCGAAGACGTATTGCGTTATGAGTTCTGGAGTGAAGTCGGTGATGCCTAATTCTTCGCGCGCTTCGCGATGCAGGGCTTCTTTGACGCATTCGCCGAGATCAACGTGTCCGCCTACGGCCGTGTCCCACTTGCCAGGTTGTATGTCCTTCCATGAGGGGCGCAGCTGGAGGTAGAGTTCGCCTTTGCTGTTGAATACATGCAGGTGAACAACGGGGTGGAGCGGTTTGGCTCCTCCGTGGCATTCTCCTCTTGTGGCGGCACCAGTTATGTTGCCATCCTCATCGACGATGGGGAGCATCTCTTCGCTGTTGTCTTTCATTGCTGTCTTCTGTTATGTTTTTGTGGGTTGTAATATTGAAGTGGCTATAAATGCTTGTTTGTGAATATGTCAGTCGTTAATCAATAATGATGAATCGCCGTAACTGAGGAAGCGGAAATCATGAGAGAGGGCATAGTCATAGACTTTGCGCCAGTCGCCTTTGAGAAATGCTGACACGAGAAGCAGAAGGGTGGATTGGGGCTGGTGGAAGTTGGTCACAATCCTGTTTACTATATGGTAGCTGTAGCCAGGAGCGATGATGATTTGTGTGGATGACTGCAGCACGTCTAAATGGTGACGGTCCATGTATTGGAGCAGGGCTGTGAGTGTGTCGGTCACGGTCATTTCTCCTGTATATTCGTAGGGCATCCACTGTGGCACATGAAGGTCTTCCTTTCCTTCTGCGGCCATCACTCCCATGTAGTAGAGGCTTTCCAATGTGCGCACGCTGGTTGTGCCCACTGCTATGGCTTTTCCGCCATGTGCCAGTAGTTTCTCAATGGTTTGCCTGCTTACGGCGATATGCTCGGTGTGCATGTCGTGTCCGCCTATCTCTTCGCTCTTGACAGGCTTGAAGGTGCCAGCTCCAACGTGGAGGGTGAGCTCTTCTCTGTCTATGCCCGCATCATCGATGGCTTGCAGCACTCGGTCGGTGAAGTGCAGGCCTGCGGTCGGAGCAGCCACTGATCCCTTAATCTTGGAGTATACGGTCTGGTAGGTGCGTTTGTCGCTTTCCTGAGTCTTGCGGTTGAGATAGGGAGGAATGGGGAGTTCGCCTATGGCATCGAGCACTTCTGCCCATGTGTAGTTGCCTCCCCACTCGAAGCGGATGATGTGTGAGGTGCCGTGCAATCCCGTCCTTTCGCTGGTCAGAGTGATGGCTGTGCCGTCTGGCATGGTGATGTTGCGACTTAGCTTCCCTTGTTTCCATTTCTTGAGGTTGCCAACGAGGCAGTACCAGTCTACGCTGCCTCTCTGCGAGAAATTGATTTGGTAGTCAGATGGTTGGCATGGTTCGAGGCAGAAGACTTCAATGAGCGCTCCATGCACCTCTGTGCCGTCTGCGTTGGTCTGGGGCGTAGGCGAACTCTTGCGGAAGTGCAGTCTTGCCTGTATCACTTTGGTGTTGTTGAATACCATCAGGCTGTCTGGCGGTAGATATTGGGGAAGTGATGTGAACACGTCTTCCGTCACTGTGCCGTGGTCGTATATCAGCAGTTTGCTTGCGTCTCGCTGAGCGAGTGGAAACTTCGCTATCCTTTCATCGGGCAAGCTGTAGTTGTAATCTGCTATGTGTATATTCTTTGGATTCAAAGCGTTGTAGTGTGATTATATAGTTATGAGAAAATGGAAAAAGGTCTGTCGTATTTGTGATTTCTTATTTTTCTTCGGGCAAGAAGCTCACGTCCTTGAATTCGTATCTGATTACATCGCCAGTCTCAAACCTGAGTAGCAAGTGCCCTGTGGGTTCTATGCCAGCTATCTCTGCCATGAAGTCGCCGCGGACATCTCTGTATGGATGTATGCCCTGCCGTCTGTAGAGATGTCGCATATATAGCTGGCGCAGTTCGGCAGCCCTTCCTTGGCTTATCCATTCATAATATTTTTGGAAGTTTTCAATGACATCGGCCAATACGGTCTCTCTGTCCACTTCCTTTCCTGTCAGCAGGTACAGCGAAGTGGGGTTGGGTGCGCCGCTTCTGAAAGTTGACTGGTTGATGTTGATGCCTACACCAAGGATGCAGTTAGATATAGTTTTGCCTTGAAGGTCGCATTCGATGAGTGTGCCGCTAATCTTTTTATCGCCTACATAGATGTCATTGGGCCATTTTACTTTTACTCCGTCTGTCACTTTTGCCAAAGCGTCTCTTACGGCCACAGCCATACATTGCGACAGCACAAACTGCTCTGAGGCTTTGACCGTATCTGGATGGCAAAGCAGGGAGAATATGAGGTTCTTTCCTTTTTCAGTCTCCCATGAGTTGCCTTTCTGTCCGCGGCCAGCAGTCTGGTCTTCGGCTACAACAAGGGTGAATCCGGGGAGGTATGATGCAGAGGAGACCTCACCTGACGCTTCTTCTGCCAGCATCTCCCTGATGAAAATGTTGGTTGAGTCGACTGTCGTGAGGTTGATACGTGATATGCTTTCCATACTTTGCATTTTTGTGCAAAGTTACGACAAAACACCTAATAGAGGGATTGTAAACGGCCTTTTTTCATTGATTTCAATAAAAAAACAAATGAAAACGATGATTTTTCGACGACAAATCATTAAATTTGTGCCATCTTACAATTAACGTTAATAATAAATCGACAGTAATCAGCAGAAGCTGATACCATACAATGAAACACTTATATATTATAATAGTATCTATCATAGTCAACCTGCCTCTTTTAACATCAGCAGAGAGTTCCTCCATGTCAGCCGAGTTGGAGGGAGCGTTTGCCGAACTTGATAGTGTCATGCTTCACAAGAAAAAATATCAGGAGGCTCTGAAGGAGCGTGTGAGAAAACTTGAGCATGAGGCTGATAAGAAGAGGGGGGCAGAGTACGTCAAGGCCTATAAGGAAATATATGGCCTTGTGTCTCACATGGATGGCCGCAAGGCATTAAAGGTGCTGGACAAGATAAAGAAGACCGACGTGTGCAAACAGGATGCGAGATTGGACACGTGGTGTGAATTGCAGCGAGCAAGCATCACGAGCACGATGGGATTTTATGGCACGGCACAGATGTTGCTGTGGCCTATTGATGCCAAGACTATCTATGGAGATGATAAGCATATATACTTCCACACGCTTTATAATAATATGACGCGCGTGAGCCAGTTCACTTCCAACATTGACGAGGAATTTGGCTTCACGTCAGACACGTTGCGCCTTGTTTACCTTGACAGCCTTATCTGCTATCAGACATCCGATGTCAGTCGGGCGGCCTACAACCTGGAGAGGCAGATGGAGAGCGATGGCATCAGGCGGGCTCTGAAGGAAGCCCTACCGTTCTGGCAGCATTCGGAAGGACTGCTCCACCTTCGCCTCGGCTATGCCATAGCTAATGCCTATAAGCAGCTTGGTGATGTGGAAAAGCAGATGTATTACCTGGCCAAGATAACGACTCAGGACATTGAGGATGCGCGCACCGACTACAAGGGCTTGCCGCTGCTTGTAGAGGCTTTATATAAAGTGGGCGACATAGATCGCGCTTACCGTTATCTCGTATGCATGATGGAAGATGCCAATATTTTCCCGTCCCATCTGCTGCAGCTCAAGACAGCGAAATACTTTCCGCTTGTCAACAGAAGGTATGCTTCCTATAAGTCTAATGAGGCTAACAAGGAGAAGATGCGCAGAGACTCCATCTTGCTCACCTATTCGCTGCTCGTCATAGCACTCTTGGTGACACTCTATCTCGGCTGGAAATACAACAACGCAAAGAAGGAGAAAAAACGTGCGGACCAGTTGCAGAAAGCACTTGACCAGGCAGCCGTGGCCGACCGAATAAAGACTGTCTTCATCCAAAACATGAGGCATGAGATACGCACGCCGCTAAATGCTATTGTGGGCTTTGCGCAACTCATGTCTAACGATCTCTCTGAGGATGAGCGTACACAGTATAATGCTTATATACAAGAAAGCAACAACCAGTTGCTCTCAACTCTCGATGATATCATCGATGTCAGCAACATGGAGGTCGGCACCTTTAACTTCCGGTTTGCAGACACGTCTATAGATGATATGTGCCACCAGCGCATGGAAGATGTGCGTGAGCTGCTCGCCCCTGGTGTAGAGCTTGTCTACAAGACTAATTCCCCCGGACTGCATGTCTTCACCGACTATAAGCGCATAGGGCAGGTCATCTATAATCTGCTCACCAACGCATGCAAGAACACTTCCAAGGGAAGCATAACGCTTTCTGCCGAACATAGAGGAGACTTCATCCAGTTTACCGTCGCTGACACAGGTGTAGGTGTACCGCCAGATAAGGCAAAGGCCATCTTCGAACACTTTGAGAAACTCGACAGCTATAGCCCAGGGCTGGGTCTTGGACTCTATGTGTGCAATCTGATAGCCAATGCCCTCAACGGCTCCATATATCTCAATACCGAATATAAGGGAGGGGCGCAATTCGTCTTCTCCGTGCCAGTCAAACAGAAAGCAGCAGAACAGGACAAATGAACCTACGCAGACAAGCACACCTGATATGGACAGCCCTGCCAAGAGCAGCCCATCGCCATGGATTCGGAGTGCAGTCGCCTTGGGCATACGAGCTTATCCGTGACGTGCTCTACGAACGCCTTCACTACTATGCTTACTCTGACCTGCAACTGCGCACTCCAGAGCAGCGGCAGCTCTACCGCATACGCCTCCACTACCGCCACCAGCCTCTTGTCGTCATCACCGATACAGCCTCTGTGGCGCAGCAGCAATATCAGCAGGTGGTCGACACCGCTACAGCTGACACAGTTCTTGTCGTTGAGCATACTGATGACGCCAACGCGCGCCTTTGGAAGTATATAACTGACGACCCTCGAGCCATCATCACTTTCGATATGGGCTTCCGAGGTCTGGTCATATTCGACAGTAAGCGTATCAAACAGAATTATATACTCTGATATACACTCTGACCAATCATAATATATACTGATAAATCATTCAGCTATATGAAGATATATACCAAGACAGGCGATGCGGGCATCACCTCGCTCGCCAGCGGAGAGAGAGTTCCCAAGACATGCTGCCGTCTTCAGGCCTACGGCACCATTGACGAACTCAATTCCTATATAGGTCTGCTCCTCACTTATCTGACAGGCACACAGCACGAGGCAGCCCTCTTGTGGATACAGAGCACGCTTTTCACCGTGGGAGGTTATCTTGCCACTGACAGTCGTCATGAGCCACGCTGTGTCGTAGCTCAAGACGACATCGACCGCATAGAACAGCAGATAGACCTGCTGGACTCAGAGCTTCCTCCTTTGCGTGCTTTCATATTGCCTGGAGGATGTCGCCCCGCAGCTATTGCCCATATCTGCCGCACAGTCTGCCGCAGAGCTGAGCGCTGCATCCTTGCCCTTGTGGAGGAAGGTGTAGAAATAGACACATGCCTACTCTCCTATGTTAATCGCCTCAGCGACTACTTTTTTGTTTTGGCAAGAAAAATCAATAAAGAGGAAAAACAATCTGAAAATATTTGGAAGATACAAAAATAACTTGTACTTTTGCGCAAAATTTAAAACCAACGATTTCATTAAGCCCAAAGGCTAAAGCGAGCTTGCTCACTTTGGCTTGGCGAGAAGTCGCACTTTAAAGAACTATATATAAATTATGTATTGGACACTTGAATTAGCATCAAAGCTGGAGGATGCACCATGGCCAGCTACCAAAGAGGAACTCATCGACTATGCAACTCGTTCTGGAGCTCCTCTCGAAGTGATAGAGAATCTCGAAGAGATTGAGGACGAGGGTGATATCTACGAATCAATCGAAGAGATATGGCCTGACTATCCTTCTAAAGAGGACTTCCTCTGGGATGAGGAAGAGTATTGAGCGGGTTAAGAGGTTTGTACATTAAAATTATAAGGGGGTTGGCTATCATATACCATGATAGCCAACCCCCTTTTGCTGTTCCTTTAGGTTCTTGTAGTTGATAAGAAATTGTTATTTCGTAGAACCTTCTCTGACGGCATTGTGACTCGTTGCTAAAAAGGTAATAGGGCTGAAACCCGCTGAAGTTTACAACTATCTTTTGGAGGACAACACCAGGGTCTAATGGTAAGAGATGTCATGCCGCTGCCGTTGGTGCTTTGTTCAGGTATCTGATAGTGTATAATAGAAGGAGTTTTTTGCCTTCGGTGGTGTCTGTCCTATCTTTTTGACACTTTCTTGCCATTCACGATGTATAGACCTGCAGGGAGGGAGGAGAAGTCTGCTTGATTGGCTATGCGTTTTCCTTGGATGTCGTAGATGATGGTCGTTGTGGCATTGTCCTCTGCCCCAACTTCCTCAATGTCATTTGGAATGCCGCCGAAGCCGCGCACCCATCCTGCATAGACATGCTTGCGGTAGCAGTTGATGTCCCAGATGCCCACGGGGGTGTCGGCTCGCCATCCGCTGTTGGACGGTGAGTCTGTTGGGCACCATTGGCAGATGCCCCACTGCTGCTTGGCGGGCACGAGGGTGAGGTATTGCTTGATGATCCACTCGTAGTAGCTTGCCATGCGCTTGTGCATTGCTTCTGTCATATTGCCCGTGCTGACAGCGTTGCCGTTGATGTCGTCCATGCCCATGTCGAGTTCGCTGACACGCACGTATTTGCCTGTGGCGGCCATGAGTTTGAACATCTGTGTGATGTATTTTTTGCGGTCGTTGAGCGTGTTGTCGTTCATGCTGCAAGAGATGTGCATTTGTGTGCCAATGCCGTCAATCTTTGTCATTCCGTCTGCTTCCCACTTCTTGATCCAGTTGATGAGTGAGCGCAGCTTCTTGTTGTTGTCCCAGAAGCTCTCAAGGTTGTAGTCGTTGATGAAGAGCTTGACATCTTCTGGACCGTATTTGCGTGCCAGTCGGCATGCCTGGCGCACATATTCGAGGTCGCCCATGTAGTCTTGCCAGTAGAAGGCGTCGCCGCCCACGTCCCATGTGCCGTTGGGATTGTATCCTTCGGAGTGCTGGAGGGTGTAGTTGCCTGAGCCGTCATCGCCGCCGCCAGAGATGGCTTCGTTGACGAGGTCCCATGCCTTGACCTTGCCTCCGCAAGCATTCATCATGCCTTTGATCCATTTGTCCATGGCATAGACGAGCGTGTCGTGTCGTTCCTCTGGGGTGAGGGGAATGCTTGTGGGGAGATATACGTATCTGAGCCCTTCGCTTATTTCTGGGTCTGTGACGCTGCCGCGGTTGGTCTTTACTTTGAAGGACGAAACGTCTGTGCCTTCAAAGTCTCCGTTCTTGATTCTCTCCACTCCGTTAATCTTGAGGCTCACATTGTCGAAGTAGTAGCTGTTGGCATCAGCCAGCTCGCTCAGGTTGAGGGCGATGCTCTTGCCCGCTTTGCTGAGAGTGCCAGAGAGGGTGACGGTCTTCCATTCCGTGGTGAATGGTATGTTGCCTATTGCTTCGTAGTGCACATAGGCGGAAGGATCGTTGTGGATCTGTGTGGTGGCCGTGGCGGCCTTGTCAGCTCTCACGTCGGCGGAGAACTCAAACTTTGCGCCTGCGCTGAAGCTGCCTGGCACGAGCCATGCTTGGTTGTCCCATGTCTCATCTTTCCGTTCGGTAGCTTTGACCATGAGGTATCTACGGTCTTCTTCGATTATTTGCGCCTTCTTGGGAATCTCGAACTTGATGTCCTTGATGTAGATGTCGCCCACGAAGTCACCGCATTGGAGGAGGTAGAAGTTGTTGGACATGGTGGCCTTGTAGTTGAATGTTACTTCCTTCCATTCTGTGGTGAAAGCCACATCGCCTCCCGCGCCTCCATTCCAGTCGCCGAGCTTGGTGTGGAGCTTGCCTGCTTTAGACCCTTTCACTGTCATGGTCATGCGGTAGGTCTTGCCTGCGTCGGTGAGGATGTCGGTGCAGGCAAGGAACTGCACCTCCCAGGAGTTGACCTTTTGGGTGCAGTGGATGTTGAGACCGTTTGAAGTGTCGAAAGTGAGGCTGTAGCCGTATTTCGTCTCATCGCTCTTCCATCCCACACTTTGGTTGGTGCGGAAGTCTTTCGTGTATACAGATGTGTAGATCGTGGTGTCGCCCTCTGTGAGTTCGGGGGCTGGCCTGTCTTTTAAGAGTTTGAGGAGCCATCCCTTGGGTTGTTGTGAATGCCATGCGAGAGTGTGTCCGTAGACTTCAATGCCTGCTGTTGTTGCGGTGTTGACAAATCTTGTGACATTGGTGAAGTTCATGTTGCCATTGCCATCAACGCAGCTTGCCATCTTCATGGCGTTGCCGGCCACCGTCTCGTTGGCATTGCGGTTGATGAGGTTGCGCATGGTTGTGTTGTTGAGGTAGTCGCTTACTATGGTGGCGATGCCCATGCGGAAATTGGGGTATTTGTCTCGGTTTATATATTCCTTGAGGTCAGCGTATTCGTCGAGGTAACGGTAGTTGTCGTCGTTGGGTTTGCCCAATTCGAACTTCTGCTGAGCCATACCTGGCAAGGATAAACCAAGGCCAATGATGATAGCGTTGATTTTTTTCATTGGTAATAAAGGTGTTGATGATAATAGTTGCACGTAGATATTTTTCTCGCTACAAAAGTAATGAATTTATTTTAAATAGATGTGATGTTTGTCAAATTGTGGGCTGTTTTCTTTTGTATCTCGGCATTTTTGACTTACTTTGTAAAAAAATATCCACTGCCTGAGTGTCTGTGTTATACTTTGTGGAGGGAATAGTGATTGATACGGACACGAGGGCATGTTGCAGTTATGGAAAAGGATTTAAGAGAAAAGATTATTGCTCTTGTCAAGAGCGAAGTGGTGCCCGCTGTCGGATGTACAGAACCGATAGCTGTGGCTCTGTGTGTGTCTAAGGCAGTAGAACTGCTCGGTGCTGTGCCTGAACGTGTCGATGTGCTTCTTTCGGCAAATATTTTGAAAAACGCAATGGGTGTGGGCATTCCAGGTACAGGGATGATAGGACTTCCTATAGCCATAGCTTTGGGTGCTCTGATTGGCAAGCCTGAGTATGAGCTGGAGGTGCTGAAGGATGTGAACGATGAGTCTGTGGCTAAGGGTCGAGCTTTCATTGATGAAGGTCGCATTCATATAGGTCTGAAGCGTGACATTGAGGAAAAACTGTACATCGAGTCTGTTGTGAGAAGAGGGAATGATACTGTCACGGCTGTCATCAGCGGCGGTCATACAACGTTCGTTCTGCTCAAGCGAGGCGAGGAGACTGTCTTCGAACAGACTCCGGTCGCGGCAGGGGAGGTGACTGAGGAAGAGGGATGCCTGACGCTTGAAAAGGTGTATGAGTTTGCTACAACTGCCCCTCTTGACGAGATAGAGTTTATCAGGCAGGCTAAGGTGCTCAACGAGAAAGCCGCTGAGGCTTCGCTGGCTGGCAACTACGGCCATACGCTGGGCAAGACGCTTTCTCGCCCTCTGGGCAAGGGCATATTCGGCGACACCATCTTCTCGCATATCATCTCATCGACAGCCTGCGCATGTGACGCGAGAATGGCTGGAGCTCCTATTCCCGTCATGTCCAACTCGGGCAGCGGAAATCAGGGTATCTGTGCCACGTTGCCTGTGGTGAAGTTTGCGGAAGAGAACCATAACACTGATGAGGAACTCATCCGCGCCCTCATGCTCAGTCATTTGACGGCAATCTACATCAAGCAGTCGCTCGGAAGGCTTTCTGCTCTTTGTGGCTGTGTCGTCGCATCTACAGGGTCGGCATGTGGCTTGACCTATCTTATGGGGGGCGACTATGAGCAGGTCACCTATGCGGTGAAGAACATGGCGGCTAACCTGACTGGCATGATATGTGACGGTGCCAAACCGTCATGCGCTCTGAAATTGGCGTCTGGTGTCAGCACAGCGGTGCTCTCCGCTATGCTTGCCGTGCAGCACAATTGTGTCAGCTCGGTGGAAGGTATCATAGAGGACGATGTGGATAAGTCTATCCATAACCTTACCAAAATAGGTAAGGACGCGATGGATGAAACAGACCGCTGCGTGCTGGACATAATGACATCTAAAGGGAAACACTAAAAAAAACATCTGTTTTTTTGCGGATTGGATAATTTGCCGTACCTTTGCAAAGCCAATCTCTTGCTGGCAATAAAGCTAACGAGGAGACTTCCTGAAAATACAGGGCAAATCTAATTTATTAAAGAAATAACATATACATATATATAATATGGCATTAAAGACATTGATTATTGGCAGCGGACCTGCGGGCTACACTGCTGCAATATACGCATCGAGAAGTTCGCTGTCTCCTGTCCTATACGAAGGCCTTCAGCCTGGCGGACAGCTAACGCAGACAACCGAGATAGAGAATTTTCCTGGATACCCAGAAGGCACTACTGGCCCGGAACTGATGGATGACCTCAGGGCGCAAGCCGAAAGATTGGGTACGGAGATACGTGACGGCTTCATCACCAAGGTGGATTTCTCTCTTGATGGTTCAGCTCCTCACAAGGTGACGGTTGATGACGGTTCGGTCGTTGAGGCTCACACACTTATAATATCTACTGGTGCTTCTGCTAAGTATCTTGGTCTTGACGATGAGAAGAAATATGCGGGGATGGGTGTGTCTGCGTGTGCCACATGCGATGGTTTCTTTTACCGCAAGAAGGTTGTGGCTGTAGTGGGAGGCGGAGACACTGCCTGCGAAGAGGCTCAATATCTGGCAAGCCTCGCCAAGAAGGTGTATCTCATTGTGCGCCGTGACCAACTCCGAGCCAGTGATGCTATGCAGCAGAAGGTGAAGGAGGCTGAGAACATAGAGATACTTTGGAATACTCAGACCGAAGGACTCTATGGCGACAACGGTGTGGAAGGTGCGCACCTCATTGAGAATAAGGGCAAGGAGGGCGAAAGACGCTATGACTTGCCGATTGACGGCTTTTTCCTTGCCATTGGCCATCATCCCAATAGTGAGGTGTTCAGACCAGAAGTGGAAGTGGACGAGCAGGGGTACATCAAGGTGCAGCATCCAACGACAGCTACTAATGTGCCTGGCGTGTTTGCCGCAGGCGATGTGGCGGATCCTATATACCGGCAGGCCATCAGCGCAGCTGGCAGCGGATGCAGGGCTGCCATCGATGCTCTCCACTATCTGCAGGATAAGGGCATCTGATGTGCGACATGCGCATGATGGTTCGTTCCACATGAATATTTATTTCCTTATTAAGGGGATGCACTGTAAACAAGGCCAAGCCTAATGACAAGCCCTTAAAGACAAAAATACTAATTAAAAGAACACCCCTTAAAAACTTGCGAGTGTTTACCCAATCAACAATACGATAATGAGAAAGATACTTTTCGTCATATTGCTGCTTTGCAGTTTAGGCATAGCAAACGCTCAGTTTATGCAGCCAATAAAGGTGAGCGTGACATGTGCCAAGGAGTCAGACACAGAGGCGGTGATTACCTTCTCTGCCACCATCAACAGCGGTTGGCACATGTACAGCACTAATGTCGTGCCAGACGGTCCTACGCCGACAACTATCAATATTGAGAAAATCTCTGGCGCCAAGCTTGAAGGGTCTTTGACTCCAGCCCAAAACCCTATCAAGAAATATGAGGACATGTTTGGCACGGATGTCTATTTCTTCGAGAACACGGCCTCTTTTTCTCAGAAGGTTAAACTCCTTGGAGGCAAATATGAGATAGAGGGCTATCTCGAATATGGCGCCTGCAACGATGAAAATTGCATACCTCCCACGGCCGTAGACTTTAAGTTTGACGGGGATGCCCCAATGCCAAAGGCGCAGGAGAAAATGGACAACGCTAATG
The DNA here is from genome assembly GCA_036303125.1 of Bacteroidaceae bacterium. Taxonomy (GTDB): domain Bacteria; phylum Bacteroidota; class Bacteroidia; order Bacteroidales; family Bacteroidaceae; genus Minthosoma. The sequence goes on along the minus strand of JAXJBE010000006.1, from coordinate 4,964 downwards.
CTGGTGTTAAGACTGAGAAAGTTCAAGAATCTTCAGTCGATGGCAAGCAGGAAGGAGAGACGGATGAAGTTGCTGACACAGCGTCTGTTGATACAGCGGCTGCAGATGACGTGGAGGCGAACGCAAACCCCGCTGAGGGCATTTGGGCTCCTGTCATTGATCAGCTCAAGGCTTTTGACGAGGGTGGCAACAGCAATGCCGCTGACTCTTCTCTTTGGACAATCTTTGCTCTCGGTTTTCTTGGAGGTCTCATAGCGTTGGTCACCCCATGTGTATGGCCTATCATCCCAATGACTGTGTCGTTTTTCCTCAAGAGAGGCACTACGCGCAAGTCAACAGCTGAGGAAAAGTCGGCTGCTAAGAAGAGGGGCATACGGGATGCTATGCTTTATGGAGTGAGCATTGTCGTGATTTATGTGGTTCTCGGACTTGTTATCACAGCCGCGTCAGGTGCTTCAGCCCTTAATGATTTGGCCACCAATGCGGTGTTCAACATTATATTCTTCCTGATGCTCCTTCTTTTCGGCATATCGTTTATCGGAGGATTCGAGATAACGCTCCCTTCTAAGTGGAATACGGCGGTGGACAGCAAGGCTAACAGTACCACAGGACTGCTTAGTATCTTTCTCATGGCTTTTACCCTTGTGCTGGTGAGTTTTTCATGTACAGGTCCTATTATAGGTTTCTTGCTTGTGCAGATGGTGACATCAAGCATCATCGGCCCTGTGGTCGGCATGTTTGGTTTCGCTCTTGCCCTTGCCCTTCCATTCACATTGTTTGCTCTCTTCCCCCAGATGCTTAATACGGCACCTAAGAGTGGCAACTGGATGAATGTGGTCAAGGTGACTCTTGGTTTTGTTGAGCTCGCTTTTGCGCTCAAATTCTTCTCTGTAGCAGACCTCGCCTATAGTTGGGGAGTCCTTGACCGCGAGACATTCCTTGCCCTCTGGATAGCTATGGCGGCTATGCTCGGGGCATACCTTGTTGGCTGGATACGCTTTCCACACGATGAGGATGAATATGACGAGGAGGGCAATGTTATAGTCAACCACAAGACTTCCATTCCTCGTTTCATGCTGGGATTAATATCGTTTGCTTTCGCCATATACATGGTGCCAGGCCTATGGGGAGCTCCCCTCAAGGCTGTGAGTGCTTTCGCTCCTCCGATGAAGACTCAGGATTTCAACCTCTATGAGGAGAACGAGGTCAAACCTATGTTCACCGATTATGAAGAGGGTATGCGCTACGCAAAGGAGAAGGGCATGCCTGTCATGATAGACTTTACAGGTTATGGCTGTGTCAACTGCCGCAAGATGGAAGCGGCCGTCTTTGTAGACCCTGCAGTGGCGGAGATGATGAGGGAGAAATATGTGCTCATCCAGCTATATGTTGACGACAAGACAAAACTTGCTGAACCTATCATGGTTAATGATGCAGGCAAGGAGTACAAGTTGCGCACAGTAGGCAATAAGTGGAGCTATCTGCAGTCAAGTAAGTTCGGCGCGACGGCCCAACCTTTCTATGTGCTGCTTGATGCTGATGGCAATGTGTTGGAGAAAGGCTACTCTTATGATGATGACGTGCAAAAATTCCAAGCGTGGCTACAAAGCGGCCTAAGTCGTTTTGCAGCAAGTGGCATCTCAGCATCAAGCAGTAAATAACCAGTACACGCTTTCGAACAATGAGTGATTTGTATCCATTACTATTTGAACCAAACCTCCACGAAGTGGTGTGGGGTGGAAATAGATTGAAATCATTTAAAGGCCTTACACCTTCTGCAGCCCCCATTGGTGAAAGCTGGGAAGTAAGTGCTGTACCTTCAAGTGCCAGCATCGTCAGCAATGGACATTGGGTGGGGCGCAACCTGATAAGCGTGATTGATGAGAGACCTGTGGAAATACTTGGGGAGTGTGTGGCAAGGAAATATTCCAACAGCCTGCCCCTTCTTGTCAAGTTTATTGACGCTGATAAAGACTTGAGCATACAAGTGCATCCTGACGATGCTATGGCGCAGAGAGAACATGGCAAAATGGGCAAGAGCGAGATGTGGTATATCATTGATGCTAAGCCAGGCAGCTATCTTTATGCGGGTTTCAAAGAAAGGATTTCTCCATACGAATATAAGAAGAGGGTGGAGGATGGTACGGTGACGGAGGTGCTGGCTAAGCATGAGGTAAAACCGGGTGATGTGTTCTACTTGCCTGCTGGCAGAGTGCATGCCATCTGCGGAGGCATACTGCTGGCTGAGGTGCAGCAGTCATCAGACGTGACTTACCGCATCTTTGACTATAACCGTCCTGGAATGGACGGGAAAATGAGGGATCTGCATACAGATTTAGCCGCTCAGGCTCTTGACTTTCAGGTTGAGGACGAATACCGCACGCAGTATGGCTGTGTGTCCAACCGTGCCAATCCTGTCATAGACTCTCCATTCTTCAATGTGAGAGTGACTGAGATGGAAGGTCCTTTCCACCGAAATCTCATCAAGTATGACAGCTTCATCATCTGCATGTGCATTGCTGGTGACTGCAAGATAAGAGTGCGTTCTACAGGCGAGGAGGTTGTGTTGAAGGAGGGCTGGAGCACACTTATTCCAGCTGCTATTGCTGACTACGACGTGCTGCCGCTCAATGGCAGTTCTCGAGTGCTTGATGCGTTTATCAATAATAAGGATTTGAGTCTTGGCAGAAAAATAACAAGATTTCTTCATATCACAACAAAGTAGCCATGGTAAGAGAATTGTACCACAACGAAGACGTGGCGTGCGACAAGCATCAATATGGATGCGTCGGACTGTATATCTCGTTGGTGTTTGTTCTTTCTTTTATAATGTCCCCATCCTGCATCAAGGCACAGAATGCTGTTCTCCAGTTGGCGGACTCCATTGTGAAATATCAGCTTGAGTCGGGTGGGTGGTGCAAGAACCAAAATTGGATTGAAGGGCCTGACATGAATGTGATAAGTCAGGCCATGAAGACTGGTGTCGGTTCCACCATTGACAACGGTGCTACTATCTCGGAGATGAAGAAGCTCGTTGAAGCTGTCAAAGAGATAAATAGGGCAAAGGGTGATTCGGATTATATAGTGGCGGCTGAGCTTGAAAAGAAAGCTGATGCATATAGGCATTCCTTCTGCCGCGGTATAGATTATCTTTTGGAAATGCAGTATCCCAATGGTGGCTTCCCTCAGTTCTATCCGAAGAAACAGCATAAAGACTATTCAACAGAGATAACTTTCAATGACAATGCAATGTACAATGTGCTTACGCTTCTCAAGGAACTGTCGGCTGGCGGCGAGATATGTGCCGTCATGCAAGTAGACCGAGAGACAATGCAGCGTTGCTCCAATGTATACGACATGGGGGTACAGTGCATCCTTGACTGCCAGATAAGGGTGGACGAGCATGGAAGAGTTGTTGCGTACGGCACTGATGCTTGGAGTGCATCACGCCGCACAGTGTGGTGTCAGCAACATGACGAAGTAACTCTCCTTCCCGCAAAGGCCCGCGCTTATGAGCTGCCTTCCTATACTGGATTTGGCGAGACATGCGCTTTGCTCAACCTTCTTATGGACATCGAAAAACCCTCAGCAGAAGTGCGTGAGGCTATCAGAGGAGGTGTTGAGTGGCTGAGGGGGCATGCCATGGTAGATGTGGCGAAGGAGGTGTTTATCAATGATAAAGGCATGAAAGATGTTAGACTGATTCGTCAACCTGGAGCCCCTTTGCTATGGGCGCGCTTCTATGATCTTGACGAAGCCTTGCCGTATTACTGCGACCGTGACGGTGTCCCTAAACGTAATATCTCAGAGATTGGCTATGAGCGCCGTAATGGATATGCATGGGTTGGTGATACCCCTTCCAAAGTAATTCAGCGCTATGAACAGTACGCTCAACAGCATAACCTGTAGCCGCATAGCGTTCTTACACCTTCTATAGCCTCAATAAAACATCTGCAATCACAGCAAATTAAAGGGGTGTTCAATAAATTAGCTCGAGGCGATTTTTGAGACTATCACGCAGCAGATGTCTCTTTAAAATGAAGGAGCGATGCGGGCATCGTGACTGAACGCAAAAGAGACAGATGCAAGTGAGAAGCCAAAATCGACCGGGCGAAAGGACAACTCCCGATAAAACATAAATACTAATTTATAGAACACCCCTAAAATAACACCTTATAGTATTAACTTAAAAACACTACAATCAAAATGTCAGAAAACAAAAACCAGCAACTTCAGATTGAACTGAAGCCAGAAATCGCAGGTGGCATCTACTCCAACCTCGCAGTTGTAACTCACTCAAGCAACGAGATTGTTGCCGATTTCGTTCAGATGCTCCCAGGTATGCAGAAGGCACAAGTGGCCAGCCGCATCATCATGACTCCTGAGAACGCTAAGCGTTTCCTCTTCGCTCTTCAGGACAATATTATCAAGTTTGAGAAGCAGTTTGGTGATATAGAACTTGGACAGCCACAGCAGCAGTCTGGCGAAGGCAGGACTATAGCTCCTTTCAATATAAAGAAGGGTGATGCCTGATAAAAGCAAAAACACTAATTTATAGAACACCCCAAGCCCGGCTCTATATGTCTTGCAGTGGATTTTAACGCGAGACATATAGAGCTGGGCTTTTCCGTTGTGCGGTGTATGGTTTTGGAACGTGTGTCTTTAGATTCAATATGACTTTTACAACACTGTCTGCTGTTTCTGTTTATAAAAAGAAAAAGTGTATGGTGAAATATGGGAAAGACAACGAGACTTCGCTGTTCAAAAGTTTCTTACGCAAAAAAAATGACAATCTTAGGATACTTGGCCGTTTATCTTAAGATACTTGGTCATTTATCTGAAAAAACGCATAGGAATACAGCCCATAATGGGACATAAAACGAGCTTTGACATGATACAGATTTACTTCACACGTAATTAACAATTAAAACGTGTAGTATTATGTCAAAAGCAACATTAAAACG
>JAXJBE010000005.1:0-10407 GCA_036303125.1 Bacteroidaceae bacterium | reverse complement strand
GGGTCAATGGCATACTCGAAAAACTCCAAGAGTAGCGACACATAGATGACCGCACGAAATATCTTATAGGCAGTTTGAAGTTCTTTGGTTTCTTCCATTTCTTACTCAAATTGTTGTAAACTCTAATTGTATAAAGTGATGATTGGTCGTACTTTATGTGATTGTTCTTTAGGTGTTTCTTGAAGTGCTCCAGAAGCAAGAGAGAACAACCATGCCTTAGCCGATTCCATATCTTTCACCTCAGTTGAAGTCCAATACCAGCACTCGTCAGGATCGTCAGATATGACATCGCCGCCACACTTTTTGATATAGTCATTTACCGTGTTCTTTGCCCCATAAAGCAGGCGTATCTCGGCCACTGATGGTATGTAGGCACTTTGTCCATATTGCCACATGTCAAAGACTGCTGTGGCAGCTGGAGATACCCCAGAGGAATACATGGAATGAGTATTCATGTTCCCGTCAAAAGCGGTAATGTTAGCCGAAGTATTATGCTTAACACCGATACTGTCACTGTAAGCTTCAGGCGCAATGTCCCAAAGATAAACGGCATAACCAGTTCCCTGTGTCTCATTGTTCTGGTTGATATGAAACACTACGGCAATAGGCTGTTTACCTTGACTCTTCATGTCTTCATATCGCACAACCTTTCCGTCAGTACATAGTATGTCACAGGTCTTCATTGCCGTGTCAGGAAACTCACGGTGTTCGTCGCAACTTGTTATGACCACCATAATAAAGGCAGCACAGATAGTATGTAATAGCTTCATTTTACTTTGTATTAAGTTTGATTATCTTGTGGGAATTTTGAATCCAAGGGTAACTCCAGTACGGAACAAGTCTTTTCTGTCAGGCAGCATCAGGTCACATTTAGCTTGCCAATACAGAACCCATCCGTGCCTAAGTGCATAATTATGTTCGTAGCCAACATGGATGCCACCCAAGAATTTATCCGTGTTGCTTCCTGCACTGGCACCGATGCGTAGATTCCCATGATTGTTACGACCTCGCCGCACACAAGGCTTGTAGGCTACGCCAACACCCCATGTTCGGTAGTTTTTCCAGAATGATTCAGGACACACATGCCCACAACTTTCGCACTCATCCCATTTGAGATAGCCATTAACGAAGTATTCCCAAGCGTTATGATACTTGGTTTCGTGTTCCCATGCAAGTGTGGCATCAAGGCCACGCTCATAAAGTAGTCCCACGCCAAAGGTAATCCTGTCACTATGTGACTGAGCAAAGGATGAAAGGGAAATAGAACCCAAGATAGCGATAATAGCAAATAACTTCTTCATTGTTTAATCCTCCTTCAGTAAAATAGCATTGAACGAATCGGCGTAGAGAACATCCTCATAGTCAATGTTGAGCATGATGGTACGTCCACTAATCTGTTTCTCTGAAATCTCGATAGATAGCACCTTGTCATTGGGGAAGGTCATCTTCTTCAGAACAACGACGTTACGATAGCCATACTTGAACGTCTTGCTTTGGTCGAGGACAAAGGCTGGAGTAAGCTCGATAATCTGCGAGTTAGTAGCTTTCGACTGCTTTTTGTCTGCCAGTTTGAAGCGCATTTCATCAATGTCAAAGCGAATGTTCGTCTTGTTCTCCACAGAGAAGTCCAGGAAGAAGTATTCGCCAACGGAATAGATATTGTTAAGACGTATCATCATTCGATGCTGCTTGGTACTGACATTGCGTATTCGTGCAGTCGAGTTCCAGATTGAACGGGCATACTTTGCCATATCTTCAGTACTCATTGATACGGATGGATTGTTATAAGCAATTCTCTCTTCGGGCTGGATTTGCTTGTCTGTAACAGCCTCCTGAAGCCTTGTGGTGTAGAGAAGCGCATATTGGGTTCGGTATCTCTCAGTGACAATGGTGACAATGGCAAGTACCTCACCGTCGGCATGTGCTCCCTCCTTGGGCTTCAGTCGGATAGTGTTGTTGATGGGCTGGTCACCAACTACCATGTCGGTACTGATGTCAACGAAACGAATTGGCTCAGAAGCCGTGATGACGGTAGTCACCTGTTCGTTAACAGTGAGTTGTTCCATCTCTTCATACGTCTGCTGTGCCATCAGAGGCATTGCAAACAAAGCACAGATAAGTGATGTGCCGATTTTCTTGAAAGTCTTCATGTGCATTTTATTTGAAAATTGTTTTAATCGTTTTTCTTCTCTTTGCCGTTGACCAGATAGACAAAAGTGCCATATTTAAGCTTTGCTGAGTTCTTCTTGATAGACTTGCTTATGGCATTGCTCGTTTTCTGAACGGCATTTGTGATGGCTTGGTTGCCCCATTGAATGAGGGAGTTTCCTGCTGTGGTTGAACTTGACGTTAGAGCTGAAGAGTTGTTCATTGCTCCACTTGCTACGTCCTTCGTGGTCTCTCGGAAATTACTGCTTGGGACATACAGACCTTCCAATCCATCAGTATCGTAAATAGAAAGGTTGACCTTGATGATGTTATCATTGATAAGTATGCTCTTGATGTTTCCTTTGACACGCTGACTGCCAAAACCACTCATAAGTGCATAGATGTACGTTCCCTTTGGAACTACAATGTCATTGATTTCAATGTCATCAAGCAGACGAAGCCTTACACGAGAACCATCTACCGCCTTTACATTTTCATCAATAATGGCTTTGATAAGGTTCGGCTCAGGGTCTTTTTCAGTAAGGGTGTTGAAGTAATCGGAAGTGACTTTGACCTTCTTCACAACCTCCTGTGCTTCATCATCATCAGAGACACCTTTAACAGCTCTTTCATTCACGCTGATTTTACCTTCTACTTTGTCTGAAGGTTGACTGTTGGCAGGTGTGTTATCTACATTGTTATCAGTTGGAGGTGTCATCGCTTGCTGACCTTGTAGTCGTGCCTGTGCAAGCGCACGGTTGAGTTCTTCCATTGCTTCCTGCTCTCGCTGCTGACTACGAGCGAGACGGTCTGCTTCACTCATGCCGCTACCATTCGCGATTTCTTGACCTTTTTGCGCACTCGCTTGTAGTTGTCTCTCAATCTCAGCGAGCTTCGCGGCTTCCTGAGATTCGAGTAATTGACGTTCCTCGTCTGAATACTTGGAGTTGTAAGATTCTTTTTCTTCTTCATTGTTTCTGTCTATATTTTCCATTGCAGTTAAGTCAGCGATCTTTCCGTATGACTTAACCATGCTCTCATATTTGTTGCCAATACCGTCACCCTTCATTTTTGCATCAGGCAATACTGGGTTCAGATATTCTGTAGTAGTAAGGCTGTTGTCTGGTATCTCAGCCTTTTCCGTATGGAAGAGGTCAATGACGAAATATCCGACAAAAAGCAAAGGAAAATAGATGATGAGGGGCAGCATGTATTTTGGCTGCTTCCAGTTAATCTTCTTCAGAATGTCCATTGTCTTTATTGATTTTAGTTTGTGATTCTTTGAACTCCTTGTTTACACTTACAGGCATGGTGTGGATGGAGCTGATAGCGTGCTTAACTCGCTTATGTCGGTTCCTGACCAACTCTTCTTGTACTTCAGTAGCGGATTTCTGTGACTGATGGGCGTTATATACCTTGCCCATACGAATGAGATTTCCAGCAAAACTGAGAATGATGAAACCAAAGACGATGGCTAAGAAGAGCTTCTTGTGGTCATTGGCAAACTGCTGGACTTTGGCAGCTGCTTTGTCAATCTTAGTTGCTCTGGCAAACTTGCGTCCGGCATCGACCTCTCTTTCATAGCGGTCTCGATACTTCGGGTCATCCTTGTCGGGCATTTTCTCGCCCATAATCATTTTCTTCCAAGACATAGCTGTATGTTGTTAGTAAGACATCTTTGTTTTCTGCTCTATGTCTTTATTCAGCAGGGTACGCCAGTTGGTGATAAGCAATCCATGAGGGTTGTTGTCTGTACGAGGAACACGCTTTATCTGTCCTGCTGTCACCAACTCTCGTGTCAGGATGCTGGAACGACGTTCTATCCTCTGACGACCATAGTAGGTAAACTCCATCTTATCCTTGTCAAACTTGATGCTGTCACAGAAGATGCTGAAGACGGCACTCGTACCCATGATGTTAGAGTAGAAGCCTTTTTCCTTCAAAGTGTTGTACTGTGCCAAACCTGTTTCGTCAATTAGGTACATGGCTTTCTCCATCGTGTATTTGATGTACTTGTCATCAGGGGCAAGCGTGAAGAAGAAATGATGGAACATTTCGATATGGCTTTTGGCTTCCACATCGAGGGTTTCTTCCATCGTACTTCTTTGAACCAGGATAGGAACGTTACCATCCAACACATACACTTTCTGCTGTGCGTCTGTTACCATTACACGAGCTGTCCAGATACTGGAAATGCTGATGATGATGCATCCCACCAAGAAGAGGGAACATATTATCATCACCAACTTGATTTTGTTTTCGAGATTCTTGATAACCATAGTTTTACTATTTCGATAATTTATAATACTCTGCTAATCATACCTTGTGTAGATACCTTTGCTTGCTGTGCTACACCTTCACCGAAGTTACGGGTAGAGAATGCCGTATCACCTTCAGGAATCATCCATGCTGCAAGGTCTGGAACAAGGTTCAGACATTTGAGCGCAACAATGCTTGCTGCCATCAGATAACCTGCTGAGAAGAAGGAGTTCTGAAGGTATGCTGCCATTGTCTGCTCACTCTGCGTAATGGCTTCAAGGTTTTCAACCTGAATACAGAGAACAATGTCAAAGAGCAACAGCACATAGAAGCCGACGAAGTATAGACAAGCTCCGTAGAAATGGACAGTGAGATAGCGTATAAGCCATTTCGCCCAAGCTCCTTCCCATTTCGGGAGTAGCGAGAAAGCCCATTGGATAGGCCCGAATATCGTCAGCATACCTAAAAGAATCTGCTGGCAATAGATGGTAGCCCACCAACCGATACGGAAAACTATCAGGGCAATCAACATGATAATCTTATCGATACCTACGACAGCTCCAGCCGTAAGAGACGTGAACCATAGTTTTGAAGCATCCTGTTCCATGTTCGTCACTTCATCGACACCAGCCTGTTCCATTGTACTTTCAATAAGATTGGGGTCAGAAGTTCCTGTATGAGCCACATCAGCCTGTGCCTGAAGAGCTGTGTACATAGTATCTCTTGTATAGATGAGTTCCTGGACTTCCGCAAACTTATCCTCAATCTGAGTGGATTCAGCCTCGTAGAGGTCATGCGTATAAGAGCCAATGCAGTTTGGAATGTAGGAAAGGAAGTCCAGAACGCACCAGCTGCTGCCGCTATTTGTCATGCCTGTATCAGCAGGTGGGTACCACCAGCATAGGATAATGCTGACAACAAGGGGTTTGAACAGCTTCATGATGTCAAGCGGTTCATGTTTCACCATCATCTTGTAAGCCATTCCTGCTGCTACAATGATGGAGAAGAGTGCTGCAAGAGCCATACACATCTGCAATATCCACCAGAAAGGCCCTTGTGAACCAGTGAAAGTAGCATCACAAAGGAACTCGTTGGTCTGGAAGATAACATCATCAATCTCCTCTTCAAGGATGTTGATGCCAAAGTCTGAAAGGATATTCGTATCTGCCATATTATTCTTGGATAATTATGCCATTAGTATTTGAACCACTATTGGAGTTGCCTCCATTATTTCCCCATCCGGCATCCCTCCAACGATTGTGAGCTGCCGTAGCAATAGCTGCACGATGGTCTGGCTTGTTATATGTTGCAGAAAGAAGGTCTGCCGTTTTCGCTTTCTTGTTGAGTTGAAAAAGATAGGCTATCAGCGTTTCATTCTGTTTGGTTATGTCCGCATAGATGGCAAGATACTCTTTCTTTCGCTGTGCATTGGGCATATAAGCATCCTGAGTAGCTTTGATGGCACATTGAAAGATATGGTAGTAATCATTCCATCGGTCTTTGTCATGAATAGAACCGCCAGCACTGACAATACGGTTGATGTTCGTCTGGAAAGCATTTAGCTTGTCTGTTATCTTTGCCCCTTCAGCTAACCAGGCAATGTCAATCTGGCGGTCTGCTATATTCAAGGCTTCAATCTCTGCTCGTTTTGTTAATGCCGCCTCTATGGAGTCTGCATCTTCTACCTGTGGATAGGCAGAGACTCCTGCCAATGCGCGATAGGTCAGTTTGTTTTTCGATGCAGCTGAGTTTCGGTAACTGTTGTGAAATGCCCAATAGTACAAATCCGGAGTAAGGCATCCGGCTCCAATCTCCTGAACCGTTATCTGGTTCATCTTGGCTTCATCGTGATTGTAGGTCACATAAGACTGTGCTTTTACTTGAAGTGTTACTATCAATCCAAGTAAGAATGTCATTGATTTCAAATAGATTATGTATTTTCTCATAAAGTGATTATTTAATATCTGTTATGAACTAATATCCGAGGTAGCCAGCTCCTTTCCATCTTCCAAAAGCACCTTCGATAATCTCCTGTTTTGTCTTAGCACGATACACCTGACGTTTCCAATATCCTATACGAACCTGGATGTATTTCCATGTGTCGAAGTAGGCTTTGTTCAGATGTTTCTTTATATTGTCGAGTGACTGGTTTATACTACTCAGAACCAAGATTAAGTCAGATGTAGAACAGGCTGCAGCTCCTGTGGCATAGAGGACCAAATCACTTACAGACTTATATAAATTGTCTCCTTCATCAGCAATCTTCGCCAAAGCTCTGGCATTGAGGGTGATGATAAGCGTATCGGTACTGACAATGTTTCCTCGCTCCAGACATTTCTTGTTGAAATCTTCAAGCATGTCCTTATAATCACCAATACGGTCACAGACTGTCTCATAAGTGTTATATACATTGAGACTTGTTCGCAAGGTCTGATATAATATATCTATGACATCAAAGGCACGAGTGTATCTGTCGAGCTGGGCATTGATGTCTTTATAGCCGATATTTGCGTCACTTGAATAGTCATGCAGCAGTTTGTTGCTTGCTTCGAGTGTAGAACGGACAAGCAGAAGACTACGCTGTTCCTTATGGTCATAGATATAGGCTTCGACGGATGGTATATCGAAACCGAACTGTGCTCTCAAAATGGTAGGAAACAATGACAAGAGCGTAATAGCTATGATAATTATTCTATTCATCTTCATCGTCGTATTTTCCGTTATAACTATCTGAATGGCTGCTATTGGCAGCATGTCTGAGCCAACGCTTCCTGCATTGCTCTACAAGAGTAAGTCTGCGGCCTTGTTCATCATTGATATAGGGTGCAATAGTCCTCAATATGTCAATGATGGAATGCTTGTAATGCATCATTTTCTCCAAAGAAACAAGGTCTGCATATATCTTCGTCAGGCGAGTGTCGATGTCTCGCGCAATCTCCAGACGGTCACTTGACCAGAGAAGATGGTATGTGTTATCCGTATCGTCTGCCTCTACAGGCTCTGTCTTTGCGTATTCCACAGATGTATCACAATTTGGATATTCACGAGCAACCTCTGCAATCTTTGTATTTACTTCTGATGACTTTTCCGCATCGCTCTTCTGTGGATCGAGATCAAGGACAGCTACAACTTGTGTGTCGCTGTAATCAGTAGTAAGTGTCCATGCTATCTGTACGATGGCACGGTGTATCTTGATGCCAAGGAAATATTTCGGGCCACGAGCTATCGAGACTGTTGCCCTGAAGGTGATGACACCATTGACGTTTGGCATGGTAGCTGTACGGACGAAAGTGTTACCTTCCCAGGAACCACTGCCATTCCATGTAAGATTATAAGCTGTCTTATAGTCCTGCATGATGGCTGGTATTCGATAATAGTCATCTGTTTGGGCAGACTCACTGTTGATAGCCTCCTGTTTGGCTTGATTGTACTGAGCCAAAAGGCTTTCCCATTTACTCTTTTCCGATGTAAGAGAGGCTATCTGATTTTTGTTGGCATTATATTGCTGCCTATAGGTGGCTGCATCATTGATACTTGCATTGGCTATCTTCTTGATTAAGTCTGCATTTTGAGCTTCAAGTGCGGCTATCTGTGACTGGAGCATGGCAATCTTGCTCTCTGCCTCGCTTATCTTGCCATCAAGTTCTGATGTGTCAAACCCGGATTCAGTGATAGAGGTGGACATGGCACATTGTTTGGTATGGTTACTGACAGAACCACCACAACTGCTGCACTTGTATTGGGTTGACCCCTCTCCAAGTTTAGCTCCATCATGGCAGGTCACGCTGATTGTGGCAGTCTCACAGCCAGCAATCTTCTGGGCATCGGTTGCCTGATAGTATTTCTTTGAATCAGAACCGATGTAGTAGGTGAAACCTTCCTCGTTGTCATTATAGTCAGCAAGACGAGCATTCAGACCAGCCTTGAAAGAAGCTAAATCCATCGTATAGGAGTCAAAGATATCCTCATATTTGATTTCTGTGTTATTCCAAGACTTCGTGACGTGAATCTCATAGGCATAAGCCTTGGCATATTGTCCGCTTCGGCTCTTGCTCAGGATATAGGCACTGCTCCAATAGTTGATATAGTAATAGAAGCCGTCATTGCTATTATTAAGCTGTTGGACTCGGCTACGACTCCACCCTGCATGATTCTCGGAGTTCTGCAAGGCGGCTTCTCTTTGGCTGCTGTTTGGATAGAAGTCAGGGTCTCTGGTATCAATGCGATACCAATGATCTCCATAAAGGATGCTGTTATCATCGGTAGGAGGGTAGTAGTCGCATAGATTAACACTTCCTCTATCCACACGATAAATATACCAACGCTGGGTATAATATTGTCCCATTCCCTCACGGGCATAGTCTGTTAACCATGCCGTAGCATTATAATTGGAGAGATTGAACAGGTTTGCTACTGCATCCTGACCACCAATCAGGTTAAGCAAAGTACCACCTGTATTGGTCGTTATGTTCTCATACAGGTTATATACGTTGTCAGCAATCTCTATGACACTGGCTGTTTTATCCATGATAGTGCCACTAAAGTTACTATTTGCCAGTATTGAGTTGATAAGATTGTTTGCTCCAGCTGTGGCAATGTTAACGCCCATTGCATAGAGGTTGTCAAGGTCTTCCTGAAGACTCTCTTTGCTGAAATTTGAAGGTATATCACCGATATTATCCAGAATGGCTTTCCAATCCACATCGCCAAGCTCTGAAAGCTTCAGGATGTCCCTAAGTTGCTCGTTGATTTCAAGAAATGCAATATCCCTGAAACTCAGACTGCTGTTTGTGACGATAGACTCAAACTGATAGCACAGATTCTTCGTCTCATCACAAACCTTATAGAGGTAGGAACCCCAATACAAGGCATTTTGGGGACTTTTGAGCATCATTCCAGCTACAGTCCAAATCTTCGGCATAATCTTAGCCGAAACCATGTGGTAAATACGTCGATAGTAATAGTTCTCTGTGCTGCTTGTCCAAAGTCCAAGGTCTGTCAATGCCTTGCGGTCAAGGAACTTACTCGTGAAGATGCCAGCAGCAGCTACCTCTGCAGCCTGATAATGCTCTCGTATTTTGGCTATCTGGTCTGCATAATACATCTCTGTGGCAGCTTCAGTATTGAAGGATGCTACCATCTTAGCTACAGTTTCCTTATCAAAGTTGACACTGTAGTACTGTGCCTTGGCTGTTGCCAGGGCACAGATGATAAGAGAGATTATAAGCAGACATTTTTTCATGTATAACGCTTTTCAATTGGTTTTAAGTTCAATACATGCCCTGCTTGATTTACCTTTTGGGCAAAAGGCAGAGATTTACTGATACCAGAACGATCCCAATCACGGCAATATGCCTCGATTGCTTGCTGATGGTTGCATTTCAGTTCTCGCTTGTAGAGCTTCAAGGCTTCCTTCTCGGCTCTTTCTGTGGTGTAAGTCATGTAGCACTCATGGGGTTCTTCGACTCCAAAGACGGCTCCAACACTTCCACGACGGATGAATACTTCACGGAAGAAACTGCGTCCTTCCTTGTTTTCCAGTCGATTGATGGTGAAAATCTTTTTGCAGTCCACATCGGTCAAACCAAGGATAGCCTTGATTTCATCAAATCTCTCACGGAACTTGCTCTGGTCAAGCAGCATCACCACATCGGAGTTGTTGATGATGGCCTCCTTCACAATGGGACTGCCAACAATATCCTGAATTTCCTGTGTTACCACACCGACACTTGCCCAGAACTTACGTGCTGTCTTGTAGAGGTACTTGATGTACTCTGCCATCATAGGGCTGGCAATAGCTTTCCATGCTTCTTCAATGACAAGCACCTTACGGTTCTTCTTGATACGCATTTTCTGGATGAATACATCCATAATAATAAGCGTTACCAATGGGAAAAGCAGCGGATCATGTAGGCTAAGCACCCAGCGCCTTGCCATATTACTATGGTAGGTTTCCAAATGCTCGCCCCCGAACCGGACTTACACATTTCGGCGTATCCG
>JAXJBE010000004.1:0-23248 GCA_036303125.1 Bacteroidaceae bacterium | reverse complement strand
CTTTGCACAACACACATTATAAATATATATAAAGCAGATATAAACTCACCATCAATGCCCCGACTCTCCACACACTTACTCGTCCATAAAGCACTATGTGCCATCACCCCATTTTTCCTACTATGCTCCCTAAGCCTCTCAGCTCAAAATATCGAATATACGCGTGAAGACAGTACAAAAGTCGTCAAAATACTAAAAGACGCATCCCTTCTCCCTGTAACAGAAAACGCTGTCATCCATTTCGCCCTACAATTCATCGGCGCCCCATACGTGGCCCACACCCTCGAACTCGGCAACCAAGAGCACCTCATCGTCAACCTCCGGCAGTTCGACTGCTCTACCTATGTAGAGACAGTCTCTGCCCTCGTCTTATGCCACTACCATGACCACCGCACCTTCAGTGATTTCTGCCACTACCTCACCCTTCTGCGCTACCGCCAGGGCCAACTTACCGACTACACCTCACGACTTCACTACTTCACATGGTGGGCCACAGACAATGTGAACCTCGGCCTTGTAAGCGACATTGCCCCGACATCAGCTCCATGGGAACCGTTCACAGCCACACAGACTATCAACATCAACTACATGTCCACTCACCCGTCCTCTTACAAGCAGCTACGCCTCCACCCCGAGCACACAGCCGTCATACAACACATGGAACAAGCCTCTCAAGGCCAACGCAACCGCTACATACCCAAGAGCCAGCTTGACGGAACACCTCAGGGGCCACTATCCGTCATCCATTCAGGAGACATCGTAGCCATGCTCACCGACAGTGACGGACTTGACACACGCCATGTAGGTTTCGCCATCTGGCGAGACGACCACCTCCACCTCCTCCATGCATCCAGTCTCCACAAATGCGTGCTCATAAGCCATGAAACTTTCTACGACTACGAAAAGAAACAAATCAAACATACAGGCATACGAGTGATGAGGATTAAAAAATAGACATGTAAAAATACATTCTCATCTCCACAAACATCACTAAAACCGCAAGTTACACCCAGGAATAATCAATGATATACTACTTTTCCGGCACAGGCAACACACGCCACGTCGCCATGCTCCTAAGCCAAGCTACAGACCATCCACTCACATCAATCACCCCAGACACGATGGTAGTTCCGTCATCCACAATAGGCATTCTATTTCCCGTCTACGCATGGGGACTTCCCTCCATCGTTGTCCACTTCCTCGAACGTAACCGCCCAATCATCTCCTCCGCCTCATACATATACACCGTTATGACCTGCGGTGATGACATCGGCTATGCCGACCACACACTCACACGCATTCTTGGCCGACAGCCAGACGCTATTTTCTCTGTGCCCATGCCCAACACTTACGTCTGCCTTCCTGGCTTCGACATTGACAGTCCAGACACGGCTCACCGCAAAGTAAAGACTACACACGGGATGATAACCCATATAGCAGAGACCATACAAGCAAAGCGCACAACCACAGAAGTAGAAAGAGGATCCACTCCATGGTTAAAGACATACATCCTGCGACACATCTTCAACCGTTTCCTCGTCACCGACCGTTACTTCCACACCACCCAATCCTGCACACTCTGCCATAGGTGCGTAGCCTCATGTCCAATGCACAACATCAGCGTCACCAACCACGTCAGTTGGGGCAACACCACCTGCACAGGATGCCTCCGTTGCTACCACCTCTGCCCCAACCGCGCCATTGAATTCGGACCATTCACAAAAAACAAAGGACAAAAGATACCTATCAATGAAAATCTCACTGGTAAATGATAAAGAGACTCGTCCCCTTTTGTTTTTGCCCTCATTCTTCGTCTTAATTTACAGAACACTACTTAATAAAAAACATGCTCTCTATAGAAAAATTGGGAGTTGAGTTCTCCGCCACTCCCCTCTTCCTTGACGCCAGCTTCGTAGTTAACCCCAAAGATCGCATTGCCCTCGTCGGCAAAAACGGAGCAGGCAAATCAACCATGCTCAAGATTATAGCAGGCCTACAACAGCCCACCTACGGACAGGTGGCGCGTCAGAAGGATATCACCATCGGATACCTTCCTCAGGTCATGGTGCTCTCTGACAGCCGCACCGTCATGGAGGAAGCCGAAACAGCCTTCGCCCACATAGCAGAAATGCAGCAGCACCTCGACAGCCTCAACGATGAGATAAACTCACGCACCGACTACGAGTCAGAGTCATACATGCAACTCATCGAGCGCTTCACCCATGACAGCGAACGCTTCAACCTTCTCGGAGGTACCAACTACCATGCCGAACTCGAACGCACACTCCAAGGCCTCGGTTTCCACCAAAGTGATTTCAACAGACCCACGTCCGAGTTCTCTGGAGGATGGCGCATGCGCATCGAACTGGCTAAGATCCTCCTCCAGAAGCCTGACATACTACTTCTCGATGAGCCCACCAACCACCTCGACATCGGATCTATCCAATGGCTCGAACAATTCCTCTCCCAGAGAGCCAACGCCGTCATCCTCGTAAGCCACGACCGCGCCTTCATCAACAACGTCACCAACCGCACCATCGAAATAACATGCCGCCGCATCAATGACTACAAGGTCAAATACGATGACTATATACAGCTGCGCGATGAGCGACGCGAACAGCAGATCCGCGCCTACGAAAACCAACAGAAGGAGATAGCTGAAATCAAACAGTTCATCGAAACTTTCCGCTATAAACCAACTAAAAGCAATCAGGTACAATCGCGCATCAAGATGCTGGAAAAGATAGTTCCCATCGAGATAGACGAAATCGATACCAGTGCTCTACGTCTCAAGTTTCCACCCTGTCTGCGCAGCGGCGACTTTCCCATCATCTGCGATGAAGTCAGCAAGTCATACACCCACATCGTCTTCTCTCACGTCAACCTCTCCATTAAACGAGGTGAGAAGGTAGCCTTCGTCGGCAACAATGGAGAAGGTAAGTCCACCCTCGTCAAATGCATCATGAACGAGATTCCCTTCGAAGGCACACTCAAAGTAGGACACAATGTGCAGATAGGCTACTTTGCTCAAAATCAGGCACAGCTTCTCGACGGAGAAATCACCGTCTTCGACACCATAGACCGTGTGGCTAAAGGAGACATACGTCTCAAGATACGCGACATTCTCGGAGCCTTCATGTTCGGCAGCGAAGCATCAGACAAATATGTCAAGGTGCTCTCTGGAGGTGAACGAAGCCGCCTCGCCATGATACGTCTCCTCCTCGAACCTGTAAATCTCCTCATCCTCGATGAGCCCACCAATCATCTTGACATGCAGTCGAAGGATGTGCTCAAGCAGGCCATACGAGACTTCGACGGCACAGCCATCATCGTCTCCCATGACCGCGACTTCCTTGACGGTCTCGTAGACAAAGTCTTCGAATTCGGCGGTGGCATGGTGCGTGAACATATCGGCGGCATATATGACTTCCTACAAAAGAAACAGATTGAGTCACTCAACGACCTCGGACGCAACCTCACCAGTTCAGGTAGCCCGTCAGCACCAGCCTCACCATCAGCAATGTCTCCGTCAACCTCATCAGCACCCTCTCTCTCCTATGCCGAACTCAAAGAGCGTAACAAGATTATCAAAAGAGCAGAGAAAGCTGTCGAGTTAGCAGAACAAAATATAGCCAAACTCGAAGAGCAGAAAGCTGATGTAGAAGCAAAACTCGCCACTCCTGCAGGAGCCACAGACACCCAGCTATTCTCCCTCTACTCTTCCCTCCAACAGCAACTCTCTGATGCAGAAGATGAGTGGACAGAGGCATCTATAACCCTCGACAACCTCAAAGAACAGAAATAGCCCCAACTTCAAGGACACCAGCACTCTCAGCAATAATACTTTTGGCACCACTTTCAACACATTTATCCTAATAAACAGACCCTAATCACCCCAAAATGCAGATTTCTCAAAAAAATCCCACAAAACATTTGGCCAATTCAGCAAAAGTCCCTACCTTTGCACTCGCAAATGAGAAAGACATTAAGTCAACCTCATATTGGTCACACCGCGGGGTGGAGCAGTTGGTAGCTCGCCAGGCTCATAACCTGGAGGTCGTTCGTTCGAGTCGAGCCCCCGCAACTAAGTTGATTGACATAAAAGTCATAAAAGAAAGAAGTTCCTTCACGAACTTCTTTTTTTGAATCACCACCCTATTGTGCCGAAATGGTGGAATGGTAGACACGAGGGACTTAAAATCCCTTGGGCATTGCGCTCGTGCGGGTTCGAGCCCCGCTTTCGGTACCACTACTCAGCAGGGATAATCGCATGCGGATTATGCGGTTATCCCTGCGTTGGTTAAAACGGCCGTGTCAGAAGCGCGCCAGAAGAAATCGCAAAGTTGAATGCACATTGTTAGGCTTTTACAGGTCAGCAACTAAACGGGCTGGAGGTAAAGGGGGGCAGCTGACTAAGTATGTCTTAGGATACTTGGCCATTTATCTTAAGATACTTGGCTCTCTATCTAAAAAAGCACATAGAAATACAGCCCACAATGGAACATACAAACGTGTTCAAGATTCTGTCGTTTTAATGAAGGTACCTTCGTGGGGCGATGAAGGTATCTTCGTAGGACAATGAAGGTATCTTCGTGGGCGCTTGAAGGTACCTTCATTTTTTTCAACTAATCTGGTCCTTTCACTATCAATGGCTTTCTGTCTTCACGCTGCTTCCAGTCGAGAAGAGCCTGTTCTATCTTTCTTTTCAGCATAAAACGTTATCTTATTGTGTTCCATGTGCAAAGATAGTAAAAATCACACTTTCAGCCTTCAGACAAGGGCAAAAATCACACTTTCCACCTTCTTATCATTCTTATCACCTCACGCACCAGCACCACAGGAGATGTGGCAGCAAGAATCACCACCCATGTGGTCAGAGAGAGAGGCACTGTGCGCATCACCTCATCGCCATACTGTACCATGAGTATAGTGACAAGCAGGATAAACAACATGATGGCCAAGAACTTCCCATTAGCAAAGAGACCGCTGAAAACAGACTTGCTACGTCCCATGACACGGGCATTGAACATGTTCCACCAGTTGATGACCATATAACCGACAAAGAACTCCGTGAGGTTGACCTCTTCAAAGAATGCAGACAACCACCCGATGCCCCAACTGTCAATGAGTTGACGATGCTCCATGCCATAAAGCACAGCTATGCAGAGAACTGCCACCGTGCAACCAAACCACATTATCTCCTTGACCATCGAGCGGTTGATGATAAACTCGCGGCGGTCACGCGGACGGTCAAGCAAGACATTCTCATCAGCCGGTTCGGAAGCTAAAGCAATAGCAGCCAAAGAATCCATCACAAGATTTATCCAAAGGAACTGAATGACGGTGAATGGCATCTCCACTCCCGCCAAAGGACCAAACATGGCCACGAGACAGGCCGACACATTGATGGAGAGTTGAAGGTAAAGGAAGTTCTTTATGTTTTTATACAATGAGCGTCCCCACTTGACACCAGTGATGATAGAGGGAAAAGCATCATCGAGCAACACGATGTCTGCCGCCTCCTTGGCCACAGACGTGCCTGACCCCATGGCTATGCCCACATCGGCATAGTTGAGCGAAGGCGAATCATTGACTCCATCTCCCGTCATGGCACACACATGATGGCGCTTCTGAGCCCACTGAAGGATATGCAACTTATCATCAGGAGTACAACGAGCTATAACATTGGGCATCTCACGCCCCTCGCGCCCTCTGGCGATAGAGGCATCAAAATCCTTGGCCTCTATAGCCCAAACATCCCTGATGCCAGCCTGAGCACCTATCTCCGAGGCTGTGCGCAGATTGTCTCCAGTCATCATCACCACATCTATGCCTGCACGATAGCTCTTGGCCACAGCCTCAGGCACATCGCCGCGCACGGGATCCTCGATGAACCATGTGCCCACATATCTGCTGCCGTTTATCATGCTGCCGTCAGCCAGCAACCTCTTCACCTCCTCATAATCGCCGCCTCCAAGCACAGCGGCACTGATGGCTCTTCGTCCT
This sequence comes from Bacteroidaceae bacterium, assembly GCA_036303125.1. GTDB lineage: Bacteria > Bacteroidota > Bacteroidia > Bacteroidales > Bacteroidaceae > Minthosoma. The sequence goes on along the minus strand of JAXJBE010000004.1, from coordinate 17,242 downwards.
CGCTCCTGCTGAACGGCCACATTGCCCAAGAAACTGTCATCACCAATGATATGCGCCACCACCTCGGGCGCACCCTTGATGAGAAACAGGCCATCCCCCGAGGAATTGGAGCGCCCCACATGCGACACCATATACTTATATTTGCTGGAGAATGGAATGCATGAGAACACATCATACTCACTGCGGAGTCTCTTCACCTCCTCTCGCCCTATCCGCTTGAGAATGGCACCTTCTGTCGGATTGCCCAAGACAGAATCGCCCTTTGACCAATTAGCCGTGGAGTTCAATGCCCCGACAAAAGCCATCATAGCCTCATCCCTCACGTCAGCCTCCACCACCGCCATCGTATTCTGCGTCAGCGTGCCAGTCTTGTCCGTGAAAATCACATCCACAGCCCCCACAGTCTCGCAAGCGTGCATACGCTTGATGAGATTGTTCTCCTTGGCCATAGTCTTCATGGAGAAAGCCAATGCAAGAGTGACAGAGAGAGGCAATCCCTCTGGCACAGCCACAATGACAACAACGACCGCTCCCATCAAGAACTGCACTTCCTGCAAGAGCGCATCCCAAGTCCAATGGAACTCATTCTTGCCAAAAGCAAAGTCCCAATGCACAAGGTTTAGAACGACAAACATGATGACAGCCACCCAGAAGGCGCCAGCACTTATCTTCTTGGCCAGACGGTCAAGCTTCTCCTCCAGAGGAGTCTGAGCATGCGTCTCCTCCGAAGCCTTACGGGTAGTCTTGCCTATCTCAGTGGCATCGCCCACACTGACAACAATGCCTTCGCCCATACCCTGTTCTATGGTAGTGCCGCGGAGCAGAAGATTAGGGGCAAAGCCAGCGCCCGTGTATGCCTCAGCCATAGGATACTTGTCCACAGCAACCGACTCGCCCGTCATGCAGGCCTCAGCCACCTTCAAGTCCATAGCCTTCATCAGACGCATGTCAGCAGGTATCTCATCGCCCATGCTGAGCAAGACGACATCGCCGACAACGAGCATGTCCTTCGTCACCTCCATCACCTCGCCCCCGCGCCTCACTTTGACCTTCTCATAGTCCGTATCATGGCGCATGGCGTCGAACTTCTTCTTGGCACTATATTCCTGCCAGAACCCCACACTCGTGGCGAGTATGACCGTACAGATTATGCCGACCGACTCTGTGAAGTCGCCATGCATAATGCCAAATCCAAGCGAAATGGCAGCAGCAATGATGAGTATAAGGATGATGGGATCCTTAAACTTCTCAAAATACAATATCCACCAAGGAGTCTCAGCAGGCGGTGTGATGAGATTGGCGCCATGCACCCTTCGGCTTTCAGCAACAGCCTCATCAGTCAGTCCCTTCAAACAATCTTTTTTCTCTTCCATAAATTCCATAGTGACAGGTTGACCCATATTTGTCATACAACCAAATTCTACAATCGTCCAAACAATCTCATTTTATTGACCTTGCAAACATTCCATCAAGCTCTTCCTGTGAAAAAGGACAAGGTTCTCTTCGTATTCTTGCCTCCTGAAAATGATGGACAGCATTGATTACAGAACTGGCTTCAAAGCAACGGAAAAGAGACTCATTGAGCAAGTCAAGTCTCTCCACGTCCTTCTGAAGAAACAACCCGCTGAGTCCGTAGCTCTTGCCTTGCTCAGGAATGATGTCATGATAATAATAGCTCCAGATGAGAAATCTCATGCAGAGGTCGGGAGTCATCAGCACTTCCTGCATAGCGTCAGTCCTCCAAAACAGTTACATTCATGAAGATATCCTCCTTAGGACGGTCACCCTGGTGTGTGGCCACAGCCTGTATCTTGCCCACAATGTCAAGACCTTCCTCCACCTCACCAAACACCGTATACTGCCCGTCAAGATGCGGAGTGCCACCCACTGTAGAGTAAACCTCCTTCTGAACCTCCGAGAGTCCCTTCACACCCCTCTGCTCCGCTATCGCATGAGTCTGAGCCACGAGGTCATTCTGCAGGTCCATCAATCCTTCCTGGTCGCGGTTGCGTCGCAAGTCCATGATGCGCTTGCGGTTCTGCTGCACAAGCTCATTGAATATATGCAGCTCAGCCTGCATCCGCATCTGCTTGTCGAGCTGCCCCATCTGACTTGCCTTGTACTGCTGTCCCCATACGATATAGAACTGCGAACCGCTGCTTCGCCTCTCCGGATTAACCTCATCTCCCTGACGTGCGGCCGCAAGGGCACCGCGCTTGTGTATCAGCTCAGGCTTTATCTCAGCCTCGATGGTATAGTCAGGCCCGCCCGTACCATAACGTCCGTTAGAAGCAGGATTCTTTGAGTCAGGGTCACCGCCCTGTATCATGAAATCCTTTATGACACGGTGGAAAATCGTGCCATCATAGTAACCTTCCTTAGCCAATTTAACAAAGTTGTCACGATGAAGAGGTGTCTCATCGTAGAGGCGAACAATGATATCGCCAAGAGTTGTTTGAATCTTTACTTTTGTCATGTTTGTTATTTTATAAATACTCAAAAGCCAACTCCAACTGTACGTTTTTTTTATGTCGTGCATCAATCTTTGATGGAGTTTCTTTTTCATGTGTTAATATTTTGTAGGTGTAATAGTTGATGCCTTCAATATTCCTATTCTTGTAACAACTCAGGATGTTGTTTGTCAGTTCTTCGGGAATCTCGCTTATTGTCGGCACACGTAGCTTCCTCAAGTATTGGCTTTGCCAACGAGCATAACCGCCATTCATTTTATTTGTCATCTTGTTCAATTGGTCGCGCATAAAGTCAGACATCAGGAGAGCTGCCAATAGTTGAAGTCTCTGCTGAGTACCGCCAGTAATATAATATATGTTGTGTAGAGGATAATACTTGCCCTCATCTACAAACACAAAAGAATTACCCGAAATATCAGGCAGCAATATCTTGGGCTGTTCGGTCAGCGATGCAGAAATTTTATCGATGGTTCCATACCAATTGGCAGGATTCTTTTTAGCCTTGTGGCGGTCTTCCAGACGCTCACGATGATGCTCGATGTATGCTTTTGCCTTAGGATAATCATCCAATCGAATCAAATGTCCATTTGCATCGTATGGATTCAGTAGATAACGACCACCCCATTGCATGTTGTCACCTTGTAGGTCGCGTCCGTTGATAGCAGGAAGAAGCACTTCGTCTTCTACCATTCCCTTCAAGTCCTTTGACACAAAGATATTGTCAGCTCCCGTAGCTACACCTATACCAATCTTGAAACCCTGTTCCTCGATAAGAGGTAGCATTGATTGAGTGGCATCAGAATTGAACATGCAGTGCCAATCATCATTCGTAGGCGATACAAGCGACTCCATTGGGAGATCAGGAAGTGCATCTACGCTTGACGCCTCTGCATACAGAGTCACACCATTTGATTGATGCGCCTTTATAAGCGTAATAGCAGGATAAGCTAACACCTTTTCATCGAAAGCGTCGACACCTTCCATGTTGATAATGCGCTCAAGAGAATAGTTGCAAGCAACCATCTTGCGAAGCACCTTGCCGTAGGTATTCTTCATCCATCGGTTGGCACAGATGAAACAATGTTTACCGCCCGGATTGAGCTGATACAAGGATTTTTCAAAGAACAGCACATACATGTCTGCACGATAATAGAACGTACTGAAGCGCTGTTTATAGACAAGTTGTTTATCCTCCGGAATCTGCTCATAGCGGATGTACGGAGGATTGCCGATTACGATATCCACAGGCTCGTGATTCATCAGCAGATAGTCCTCAACAAAGATGCGAAGCCCTGGGTTGGTGATTTCGGGAAACTCATCTTTGATACGCTCTATACAGACAAGTACTTTTTGCCCATCAATATCAGAAGCAGATACATACTTATGAAAAGACTCGTTAAGGTCGAAACCAAAATTTTTGGCAGAATCCGCAAGACGACGTGTTATCTCAATGATAAATTCTCCTTCACCACAAGAAGGTTCTGTGATGGACACGCAAGATAGGTCTCGGTCGGATGTATATCCTACCAAGTCAAGCATGTAGTTCACCACGCAAGGTTTCGTAAAAACGTCACCGTGCAAACCGCCACTGCTACGGGTGCCGTATGTGTTAGTCGTTAAACTCATTTTCCAATCCTAAGAGATGACCACGGAAAGAACTGATGAATGATTCGATGGAAATACGGTTGCTGAGACTCTCGTAATGACTCTTGCCCGACGTCACTACAAGTGCAACCGCACTGTACTTGTGCTCAAGCACCAATCGCTCACAAAGTATCTTGTACCGTTCGAGGTATGAAACACCCTTAAACTCAGGGCGTACTTCGTAATGTGGTTCATTTACCTTGACCACATGTGCCGAGCCTTCGTCCTTACCAACTACCATCATGTAACCAAGCCATGGCGATTGTGTGCAACGGAATGAACCTTCGCGAAATGCCGTCCAAAAATCTTCGGATGAACCTAAAGATTCCTCTGTCCGATTGTTCAGGTTGTTGCCATACGAACCAACCTGTGATTTCAACTCAATCGCAGCAACAAGGTTGCCCTTAGGCGAGATGACAAGCAAATCCCAATCTTTCGTGGCTCTATAATACCCAGGAATATGATTATTCTTCAGATAGACGCACTCTTTGGGCACACCTGCATCTACTGCAACACACGTAAGAATTTCAAGAAAAGCGTCAAGCTGTCTGCCTGCAAGCACATTGCCTTGCTTCATCTTTGTGTCCCAGAATGATTTTATTGCGTTGGTTATCTCTTTATCGTAATTCATAACAATAAAATTCTATCGTTTTATATATTATCGTCCTAAGATATGCAAGTTATGGGTATTCTTTAGGCAACATGCAACATGACACGGTGGAAAATCGTGCCGTCATAGTAACCTTCCTTAGCCAATTTAACAAAGTTGTCACGATGAAGAGGTGTCTCATCGTAGAGGCGAACAATGATATCGCCCATCGAAGTGGAAATCCTTGCTATCATATCTTTCAATCCTTTCTTTTCTTTCTATATATTATATATAATGTGTAATAATCATAAACCTTCAGACATTATCCTCAGCCGCCATGCTGCTTTCGTCCTCCTCCAGCGTATAGCGGAATCGCGCCCCATGGTTCTCGAGAGAGATGAGATTGAGCGTTCGGAGCAATCCCCTCAGAGTCTCTTCCCTCTGCTTGGGTTTAAGCTGACACTCCCACACCTCCACCATGTGCCATCCCATACTCTTGAGCCGCAGACGAGTCTCATGGTCTCGCTGGCGGTTGTGCTCTATCTTTTTCGTCCAATAGTCAACATTAGTCTGTGGCATGCGGTACATCGTGCAGCCCTCGTGGCCATGCCAAAAACATCCGTTGATGAAGATGCAAGTGCGCAATCCCACAATGACCACATCTGGAGTGCCAGGCAAAGGGCGAGCATGTATGCGATAACGAAAACCATGGCTGAACAGAAAACGGCGCACAATCATCTCTGGCCGAGTGTTTCTCGACCTTATCTTGCTCATGCACTTGCTGCGCTGCTCGGGTGTCATCTTGTCTGCCATAGTCCCTGCGACTGCACTTTGATATTATTTGATAAAAATAATGTTCGTTATGAATTGAAGAGAAAAGTAAAGAGCGGCATTTCGAAAAATACCGCTCTCACTCTTTCTTGTCGGGATGACCAGACTCGAACTGGCGACCACACGCCCCCCAGACGTGTACGCTAACCAACTGCGCTACATCCCGATTATGTCTTGACCTCCAGATTGGCATCTTTCGAAGTCGGGTGCAAAGGTACGGCTTTTTTTGAATACACAACTACTTCATGTGTGAAAAATTCATAAAAAACAAAACATCTACTGCATTTCATTCCTTAAATTGGTGTTTTTATCGTATCTTTGCACTCAATCCATCAATGATTACATCAATGTTTCATCAATCTATCAACATTTCATCAATCTAACATTATCCAACAAATGACAACAACACTGCAACATCTTTTATCCACACCGCCTGCTAAACGCATCGCCCTCGCCCTCTCAATGGGGCTTGCCATGCAGCAAGCCACAGCCCAGAACCCATACCTTCCCCTTTGGGAATACATCCCCGACGGCGAACCGTATGTCTTCGATGACCCTGACCAACCTGGCAAGAAGCGAGTATACATCTACGGTTCACACGACACCATGATAGACGGATACTGCGGACGCGAGCTCGTCACATGGTCAGCCCCCACCGACAGCCTCGACCACTGGCGATACGACGGCATCATCTTCGAAGTAAACAAGAATGCCAAAGGCGAATATCTCGATGCCAACCATCTCAGCGACGTTCTCTATGCTCCCGACATCGTAGAAGTGGCAGACCAGAACGGCAAGAAGACATACTACCTGTATCCCAACAACCAGTGCGGCGGACGCAATGGCATGGTGGCCAAAGCCGACCGTCCAGACGGTCCTTTCGAAGTCACCAACTGGAATGCCGACAAACCATTCGAGACAGTCGGCGACCTGCGTTTCGACCCAGCTGTCTTCCGCGACGACGATGGCAAGATATACGGTTACTGGGGATTTGAAGAACCCTATGTCGCCGAACTCGACCCTAACACCATGGCCACCATCAAACCGGGCACAGCACCAAAGAAGTGCTACATCAACGGCTACAAGCAGCCAGGCATCTTCCGCTTTTTCGAAGCATCATCCATACGCAAGATTAAAGACAAATACGTGCTCATCTACAGCCGCTTCACTGGCGAAGGCGAGTTTGGCCTGCCATCGTCCAACTACACCTTGGCATACGCCTACAGCAACTCACCCATGGGACCCTTCACCTACGGCGGCACCATCATCGACGGACGCGGACGCGACTACGACCTCAACGGCACTCCCGTCCCCACTGCCACCCCCGACGGCAACACCCATGGCAGCATCTGCGAAATCAACGGCCAATGGTGGGTCTTCTACCATCGTCAGTGCGGCCTCGACGAATACTCACGCCAAGCCATGGTTGCGCCCATTACAGTTGACGTGACAGAAGGTCGAGACGGCAAAGTCGTCATCAGCGAAGGCGAGTACACATCCGAAGGGTTCATGACCCAAGGCCTCAACCCCTTCAAGCGTTACTCTGCCGGCATAGCTTGCTACTACACCAACCCCAAGCCAGCCGTGCACGTATGGCCAAAGAACACATTCTACGGTTCATACCCCAAACCCACACGTCAACCCTCCCTGCCACAAGGAGACCTCTACGACCTCAGCGTCAACCACAACCCCGTGGTCAACAATACAGACGGATCTATCATAGGCTACAAGTACTTCAACTTCGACCAGACATACGATGTGCAGAACCTCCATCTCAACATGACCGTTCTGCCAGAAGGACAAGACGCCACCATCGACATCTACATCGACAGCCCATACACCGAGCGCGGAGGCATCAAACTGGGCACCCTCGCCCTCAAGTCCTCCATGCCTAAGGCAAAGACATCCATCACGGCCGCCGTCCCCTCCCTCTCTCTCCACCACGGCAAGCACGCCCTCTTCTTCGTCATCCACACAGCCAAGAAAGGACGCTCAGCCTGCGAAATCCACGACTTCGCCTTCTCCAACAGATAACAAGAAGTTTTAACCCACACAGCATTGCCCAAACGCAAAACTTCATTCTGCAATAAATGAAGCACACCCTGCACATAGCCATCCTTTCACTATCCACCCTTCTGATAGTAATCTTGCCATACATCCCCCACCATCACCACGATGGTGTGGCGTGTATGGCCAAGGAGCTATGTGCGCAAGACCACCAGTACAACGACGAGCACACGTCCCACCATGATCAAGGCACCCATGACTCAAGCACATGCATCAAGCACATCAGCGCCCTCAAGGTGACACAATCGGACACAGACTCACGTCGTCTCATCCCTATTTACCCCATCCTCGCCTTCCTTCCATCAGACTGCCACTCACAGCCAGCCATTCATCAGGAAAGCACCTCCCCGCAAGGCACACCATTCCGCAACCATTCAAACCTTGCGGACACACCACGCTCCCTCCGAGCGCCTCCGTACACAGTGTGATTGATTAGTCATCATTTCCTACAAACAAGGAGCACGACATCCGTCCATGCTCCCAATGGCGCATACCCACAAGCATGCACCTCTCCAATATTATATAAATGTACGCGCGTACATTTATATATATAATCACATCCAATCACACATGTACATCTATGAACAAGCATATATTACCACTCCTCTCCGTAGCCCTCATTCTGTTCAGCTGCGGAGCCAACAGTCATGACCATGACCAAGAGTCAGAATCATCAATCGACTCACACGACCATGCAGACGAGATAATCCTCACTCCTGCCCAAGCCCAAGAGGCTCAGATAAAAACCGAGACCGCGCGTCCAGGCGACTTTGCCGAGACACTCAAAGTGAGCGGACAGATACTCCCGTCCCTCGCCGACGAACAAATCATCTCAGCCACAGCCAACGGCATCGCACGCTTCACATCCACACTTGCCCCGGGCTCCACGCTCTCACAGGGACAAACCGTCATCACCATCTCATCCGAAGGGCTCGAAGACGGCAATGCCCCTCGCAAAGCCAAGGCTGAATATGAAGCAGCCCTGGCCGAATATGAGCGCGTGAAACCTCTTGCCGACAAGCAGATAGTATCACGAAAGCAGTTTGAAGACGCGCGTCTGCGCCTCGAGTCAGCCAAAGCAGCTTACCTCAGCATGGCCTCCTCACTCTCGGCCAGCGGCATCAAGGTCTCATCGCCCATCAGCGGATACGTCAAAGACATCAACATCAGCCAGGGCGACTATGTCACCACAGGCACTCCCCTGCTCACCGTGACCCAAGCCCGCCGGCTGACGCTCCGAGCCGACCTCCCATCTTCAGCCTTCAGCATGCTCCGCCATGTCTCATCAGCCCATTTCGCGCCGTCAGGCAGCGACACCATCTATGCCCTCAGCGACCTCAACGGCTCTCTCCTCTCCACAGCCAAGAGCCTCTCAGACTCTTCACCCTACCTGCCCGTCACATTCTCTTTTGACAACAGAGGCGACATCCTCCCAGGCGCATACGCCGATGTGTGGCTCATCGCCCGTCCGCGCCAGAAGGTCATCTCAGTCCCCGTCTCCGCACTGACCGAAAACCAAGGCCTCCACTATGTCTACCTGCAGGTGAAGGGAGAGAAGAACAGCTTCATCAGGCGAGAAGTGCACATCGGCTCATCCGACGGCCAACGCGCAGAAGTCATCAGCGGGCTCTCCGAAGGCGAGCAGGTCGTCGTCAACGGCACCATGCAGGTCAAACTGGCAGCTGCCTCATCAGTCATACCCGAAGGACATTCACACTCACACTAATCCATCTATACAATATGCTAAACAGAATCATTCGTTTCTCGCTCCGCAACAGACTCATCGTCCTCGTTGCAGCCGTCCTGCTGATGTTTGTCGGCATATACACATCCTCAAAGATGGAGGTAGATGTCTTCCCCGACCTCAACGCACCCACTGTCGTGGTGATGACCGAGGCCAACGGCATGGCTCCCGAAGAAGTCGAACGCCTCGTCACCTTCCCCGTCGAGACAGCCCTCAATGGCGCCACCGATGTGAGGCGAGTGCGCTCATCGTCCACCACCGGCTTCTCCGTCGTGTGGGTCAAATTTGAATGGGGCACCGACATCTACCGCGCCCGCCAGATTGTCTCAGAGAAACTGGCGGCAGCCTCCTCGCTCCTGCCCGAGGGGGTAGGCTCACCCACACTCGGCCCGCAGTCATCCATCCTCGGCGAACTGATGACAGTGAGCCTCACCTCCGACACCACATCCCTCCGCGACCTCCGCACCCTCGCCGACTGGACCATACGTCCGCGGCTCCTGGCCACAGGCGGCGTGGCCCAAGTGTCTGTGCTGGGAGGAGAGGTCAAGGAATACCAGATACTGCTCTCGCCCGAAAAGATGAGACACTACGACGTGACGCTCTCTGAGGTGACCGCAGCCGTGAGCGACATGAACCGCAATGTGTCAGGCGGCATACTCTACGAGTACGGCAACGAATACATCATCCGCGGCATGCTGTCGACCCAAGACACCAAGCAGATAGCATCATCACTTGTCAAGCGAACAGACAACGGCACTCCTATCACCCTCGCCGACATCGCTGAGGTGAAGGAGGGCGACCATGCCCCCAAGACGGGAGTGGCATCCTACAACGGACACCCTTCAGTGGTGCTGACAGTGACCAAGCAGCCCAACATCTCCACCATCGAGCTGACCGAGAAGATTGACATTGCTCTCGACGAACTGAGACATCAGCTGCCAACCAACATAGAGATACACTCCGACGTCTACCGCCAGTCACGCTTCATTGAGAGCAGCGTCAACAACGTTCGCCAAGCACTTATCGAAGGCGCCGTCTTCGTGGTCGTCATCCTCTTCCTCTTCCTTGCCAACGTGAGGACCACCATCATCTCCCTCGTCACCATCCCCATAGCACTGCTCACATCCATCCTTGTCCTCCATCTCTTAGGGCTCACCATCAACACGATGAGCCTCGGAGGCCTCTGCATCGCCATCGGCTCTCTCGTCGACGATGCCATAGTCGATGTGGAAAATGTCTACAAGCGTCTGAGAGAGAACAGCAGCCTCCCTGCCGCTCAGCGCAAGAGCGCGCTTGACATCATCTTCAAGGCATCGAGCGAGGTGCGCATGCCCATACTCAACTCCACACTCATCATCGTGGCCAGCTTCGCCCCCCTCTTCTTCCTCTCAGGCATGGAGGGCCGCATGCTTGTGCCCCTCGGCATAGCGTTCATCACCGCCCTTGCCTCCTCCACCGTGGTAGCTCTCACCCTCACCCCCGTCTTGTGCAGCTACCTGCTCGGCAAGGAGAAGAAAAGCACGCAGACATCAGCCAAGGAGTCACTGCTCTCCCGCCGTCTGAAGTCAGCCTACCTCTTCCTCCTGAACAAAGCACTGGGCCACAGCCGCCTCGTGCTCACAGGCACAGCCACAGCCCTCATCCTCGCCATCACGCTCTTCGCCGGCATGGGCAGCAGCTTCCTCCCGTCATTCAACGAAGGCTCATTCACCATCAACGTGAGCACACTCCCCGGAGTGTCCTTAGAGGAGTCTGACCGCATAGGCTCCATGGCCGAAAAAGCACTGATGAGCATACCGGAGATACAGGCTGTAGGCCGCAAGACCGGGCGCGCCGAACTGGACGAACACGCTCTGGGCATCAACACCTCCGAGATAGAGGCGCCATTCGTCCTTGGCGACAGGTCTAAAGACGAAGTGGTGGCAGACGTGAGAAAGAAGCTGAGCGCCATTCCTGGCATCAACATCGAAGTGGGCTCGCCCATCAGCCACCGCATAGATGCCATGCTCTCGGGCACACGTGCCAGCATAGCCATCAAAATCTTCGGCCCCGACCTCAACAAACTCTTCGCCCTCGGCAATGACATACGCAAGCAGATAAGCGGCGTGGAGGGCATAGCCGACCTCAATGTCGAACAGCAGGTGGAGCGTCCGCAGCTGACCATTACCCCCAGGCGCTCTATGATGGCACGCTACGGAGTCACCATGGCTGAGTTCGGCCAGATAGTCAACACGCTCCTGGCTGGCGAGACCGTGTCGCAGGTGTATGAAGGCGACAAGTCCTTTGACCTCGTGCTCAAGGTGGATGACAGCCACCGCCGCGGCATGGCCGACCTACGCACCCTGATGGTAGACACCAAGCAGGGAGAAGTGCCGCTCAGCGCCATTGCCGACATCAGCTCAACAGCGGGGCCAAACACCATCAACCGCGAGAACGTCACACGCAAGGTGGTTGTATCGGCCAATGTCAGCGGACGAGACCTCCGAGGTGTCGTCACAGACATACAGGACATAGTGGCCGAGCGCATCAGCCTGCCAGAAGACTACCACATAGAGTATGGCGGACAATTTGAGAGCCAGGAGACGGCCATGCGCACACTCCTCGTCGTCTCTGCCCTCTCGCTCATCGTCATCCTCCTTCTGCTCTGGAGCCAGTTTCGCAACATCAGGCAGTCAGCCCTCATCCTGCTCAACCTGCCCCTATCCCTCATCGGCGGAGTCATAGCCATCTGGCTCACAGGTGGAGTCATCAGCATCCCCTCCATCATAGGCTTCATCTCCCTCTTCGGCATAGCCACACGCAACGGCATGCTGCTCGTGGCCCGCTATAACGACCTCACCCGTGCCGGACTCACAATGAAGGACAGCGTCCTCATCGGTTCCGCCGACCGCCTCAACCCAATCTTGATGACAGCCCTCACCTCGGCCCTCGCCCTCATCCCCATGGTGATAGGCAGCGACCTGCCTGGCAATGAGATACAAAGTCCAATGGCAGTGGTCATCCTTGGCGGACTCATCACATCCACCATCCTCAACGGCTTCATCATCCCCATCATCTACCTGATGGCCACACCGGCCACTCCAGCCATTCCATCCACAGCAAAACGACCAACCTCTCCTCACATGCTACCACTCATCCTCATTTTCCTTCTCTGCCCCCTTTCCCTCTGCGCCCAAGACTACACTCAGGCTCTCTCCTCCATCGAGCGCAACAACACCACCCTCTCTGCCCTGTCCAGCCGCGCTGAGGCAGAGCGTCTATCCAACCGCGCCGACACTTATCTCGACGCGCCAGAGCTTGGCTTCAACTATCTCTGGGGCCATCCGTCAGACATAGGCAAGCGCCACGACATCAGCGTCTCACAGCCACTGTCCATAGCTACCCTCACGGGTCAGCGCCATCGTGTGGCCTCAAGGCTCGACGCCATCGTAGACACACGTCTCTCCTTAGACCGCATGTCCATCCTGCTCGAAGCGAAGAACCTGCTCATCGACATGGTCTACTACAATGCCATGCTCCACCAGATGGCCATGCGCATAGACGCAGCTACCGCCGTGGCCGACATGCAGCGACAGAGGCTCGACTCTGGCGACGGCACTCGCCTCGACCTCAACAATGCTCTCATGTCACTCTCCACTCTGAGGGCTGACAGCCTGCGCCTGTCCTCCGAACGAGCCATCACGTCTGCCCAGCTCACCCGACTCAACGGTGGACACCCCCTCAGCTTTGAAGCCGCAGCCTTCGATGACCTCGCCTTGCCTGCCGACTTTGACCAGTGGTATGCCACCATCACCGACCACCAGCCGGAGATAGAGCTTGCCTCGCGGCAGACAGAGCTGTCCGCACGACAGCTCTCGCTCGCCAAGACTGACAGGCTGCCTGACATCACCATTGGCTACATGAGCGAGAACACATCTGGCGAACGCTATCAAGGCGTCACTCTCGGCATATCCATCCCGCTGTGGAGTTCGCGCAACAAGGTGAGACAAGCGCGCGCCAACATCCAAGCCTCCAGAGCGGAGCAGGCAGACGCTGTACTCCAACAGCGGTCACGCATGGAGTCGCTCTTCCATCAGGCCGAGACACTCCATTCGCTCGCCCTGCTCTACGGCCGCACTCTCTCCGAGTGCTCCAATATGCCTCTGTCAGCCCAAGCCCTCCAGGCCGGCGAGATATCGCAGGTTGACTATCTGCTCCAGGCTTCCGCATACTATGACGCTTATGACCAATGGCTCACAGCCCAACGTGACTACCACAAGGCGCACTCCATCCTCCATGCTTACGAATTGAAATAGCATCGTCTTACCCATCAAAAAATCCCGCCTGCTCACAACCCCTCGGGAGCCTGCTCCCAAGGGGCTGGGAGCTTGCTCCCGAGGGGTTGTGAGCAGGCTCATTTGGGGTGTTGAGCCTGCTGGATTGGAACGTTGGGCTTGCTGGATTGATTTAATGAGTTTGCTGAGCTGATTCATTGAGCTTCGTGCCACAAACATTCCGTATGGCCATAAAGGGCTAACCACATGGAACGCACTCCTTCTGACTGCCGTCAACAAGGCTTGCCATACCTTAACACGCTCACCTTCCTTTCTTTTAACATTGCCATTATCGTAATGTCAACCAAACCATGCTTTAACCTTACAAAAAGCAGGGCGATTATACATTTTTAGCATTAAATCATCTGATTGATATGTTATTATTTTGTAAAAACATTTATTGTTTGTAATTTTGCAGCCGATTTGAACTCAACAAACTATCACTAACAAAAACAACATGAACAAGAAACTATCTATGCTTTTAGCCAGTTCTCTCCTGTGCACAGGAACAGCACTGGCGCAAATGAAGGTTACTGGTACTGTCATCTCCGAAAGTGACGGCCAACCCGTAATCGGCGCATCAGTCAAAGTAAATGGAACGACCATCGGCGCTGTCACCGACGGGGGGGGTAGGTTTAGTTTAACATGCCCCGACGACAAGAAGATGCTGACAATCTCATACATCGGCATGGAGAATGTAGAGGTTGCCGCTCGCCCCAACATGCGCATCATCTTGAGCGACAACAGAGAAATTGACGAAGTCATCGTCGTTGCTTACGGCACACAGAAGCGCAGCTCATTCACTGGTGCTGCTGCCACTGTAAAGGGCGAGAAGATTGAGAAGTTGCAGGTATCCAACCTCTCAAAAGCTTTTGAAGGCAGCGTAGCAGGTGTGCAGACAACAGCTACCAGCGGCACACCTGGTTCATCAGCTAAAATACGCATCCGAGGCATTGGCTCCATATCAAGTAGCCAGGAGCCGCTCATCGTGGTGGACGGTGTGCCATACGAGGGAAGCCTCAACTCCATCCCGGCGATGGATGTGGAAAACATAACTGTACTGAAAGACGCTGCCGCCAACTCCATGTATGGTGCACGCGGCTCTAACGGTGTCATCCTCGTCACTACCAAGGGCAGCAAGGCTGGCAAAGCTAAGATTAACTTCGACGGACGCATCGGTTTCAACACACGCGGTGTGCCCACATATGACATCATCACAAATCCTGGAGAGTATTACGAGATGATGTATGAATCTTACCGAAACTCTCTGCTTGGTTCTATGTCTATGGCTGACGCTAATGCGTATGCAGCTCAGAACCTCATCTCAAAGAACCTCAAATACAATGCTTACAAGGGTATCGCGGACAACCAAATAATCGACCCTCTCACAGGTAAGCTCAATCCTAACGCCCGCGACTTGAAGTGGAACGATGACTGGTCTAAGGATCCATTCGATAATGGACTCCGCCAGGAGTACAACGTCAACGTGCAGGGTGGCAACGAGAACACTCAGGCATACGCCTCTCTCGGCTACCTCTCTGACGAAGGCTACATGGTGGGCTCAAAGTTTGAGCGTATATCTGCCCGCATCAAGGTTGACCAGAAGATCAATGACAATGTCAAGATTGGCGGAAACTTCTTCTACGCCAACACTATCCAGGACCGCTTCGGAGACGAGGATACAAACTATTCAAATATCTTCCAGTTCTCACAGATGATAGCTCCCATCTATCCTATATATATGTATGACGCTGATGGCAACCGCATCAAGGACGCTAACGGAAAGGACCGATACGACTTCGGTACAGAGAACCAGCGTCCATACGGTTCTGAGCAGAACCCGCTTGCTGTGGCCAAGGAGAACAAGAATCAGGTGTATCGCGACAACTTCAGCTCACGCGGCTATTTCCAGTGGAATTTTCTCAAGGACTTCAAGCTGACAGTCAATGCCGCTTATGACCTCTTCAACACATACGAGAACATCTACAACACTCCTATTGGCGGTGACGCAGCCAATGTGGGCGGTCGCTCATACAAGTACAACACGCGCTACGCTGCTCTCAACCTCAACCAGCTCCTCGACTGGAATCACGCTTTTGGCGACCACGGAGTGCATGTCCTCCTCGGTCACGAGACAAAGAACGACCAGGAGAAATACATGTATGGCCACATGACAGGCTTCGCTGACCCTAACAACAGCGAATTCAACAATGCTTCTACTTATCAAGGTCTCAACAGTTACACCAACGAATATGCTCTCGAAGGCTTCTTCGCCAAGGGAGAATACGACTACAAGGACCGCTACTACTTCACAGCCAGCATCCGCCGAGACGGTTCATCCAAGTTCCACAAGGACAACCGCTGGGGCAACTTCTGGGCTGTCGGTGGCGCATGGAGACTTTCAGAAGAGACATGGATGAAGGACATCGACTTCATCGACAATCTGAAGGTAAAGGCAAGCTACGGTACGCAGGGTAACGACAACATACTCGACTCATACGGCTACACTATCTGGAGAGCGTACTCAGACCTCTATGCGGTCAATCGTGTCAACAACCAGCCTGCATTTGAGAAGGTGATGCGCGGCAACCCTGACCTCACTTGGGAGAAGAGCCAAAACTTCAATGTCGGATTTGAGGCGAGCCTCATGCGCCGCCTGAATGTCAACTTCGACTTCTTCATCAAGAAGACAAACGACATGATTTATGCGAGCCCTATCCCTATGTCTGAGGGTTCACCATCATCTATCTACCGCAACGAGATGGACATGAAGAACATCGGTGTGGAGTTTGAGGCAGACTATGACATCATCAAGACAAAGGACATCAAGTGGAACGTGGCTCTCAACCTCACTCACTACAAGAATAAGCTGACTAAGCTCCCTGCATCTAAGCCTGCAAGCGAATACCCTGACGGATACCAGGCTGGCAGCTACTGGAGAAAGATAGGCGGTTCGCTCTACGACTGGTACACATACGAGTATGTGGGAGTAGACCCCGAGACTGGTCTTCCTCTTTACAACAAGTACACAACAGATGATAAAGGCAACGAGGTTGTCACCACTGTCAACAAGTCATCTGAAGCATCTCTGCGCCAAACTGGCAAATCGGCCATACCTGACCTCACAGGCGGCTTCTCCACAAGCATCGAAGCATACGGCTTTGACCTCTCCATCCAGACAGCATTCCAGATTGGAGGATGGGTAAAAGATAGCTTCTACGCAGGTCTCATGAATGCAGGCGACCTGGGCAATAACTTCCACAAAGACATGTTTAATCGCTGGACACCAGCCAACACTGAGACAAACATTCCTATGCTCAACTGGCAGAGCCAGGATGCAAGCATTGACAGCTACAGCGACTTCTTCCTGACAAAGGCTTCTTATTTCAGCCTCCGCAATGTGACTCTCGGCTACACTCTCCCACGCACTCTCGTGAGACAGTGGGGCATCGAAAACCTCCGCTTCTATGTGGCAGGCGACAACATCTGGCTTCTCTCCAAGCGCAAGGGTCTCGATCCTCGACAGAACTTCAGCGGCGCAACTGGCTATGTATACTCAGCTCTGAGCTCATATTCATTTGGT
>JAXJBE010000003.1:0-1561 GCA_036303125.1 Bacteroidaceae bacterium | reverse complement strand
GGCAGCAGGACTTGAAGCCACTCGCAAGGAAATCGAGGCTATCGGAGTCACCTGCCGCGCATACGCAGGCAATGCCGCCAACTTCGAGGAGACTGAAGCCGTTGTCAAGCAGATACATGCCGATTTCGGCACTATTGACGTGCTCGTCAACAATGCAGGCATCACGAAGGATGGTCTGATGCTCCGCATGACAGAAGCCCAGTGGGACGCAGTCATCGCTGTCAACCTAAAATCTGCATTCAACTTCATCCACGCATGCGCTCCAATCATGCTCCGTCAGCGTGGCGGTTCAATCATCAACATGTCATCTGTAGTAGGTGTACACGGCAACGCAGGCCAATGCAACTACTCAGCATCAAAGGCAGGCATGATTGGCCTTGCCAAGTCCATAGCACAGGAACTCGGACCTAAAGGCGTGCGCGCAAATGCCGTAGCTCCTGGATTCATCGAAACAGCGATGACAGCCCAGCTCCCAGAAGAGGTACGAAAGGACTGGATGAAGAAAATCCCACTTCGCCGCGGCGGTCAGGTAGAAGACATAGCCAACGTATGCCTCTTCCTCGCTTCCGACATGTCAAGCTACGTCTCTGGACAGGTCATCCAGATTGACGGCGGCATGAACATGTAATGACACACAGAACACATTTCATTTTCGTTTTCATAAGTTTTGTTTTTTAATGCGGCGCTCTCGTGTCTCTCAGTCCATGACTGATGCGGGCGCGCCATTTTTTATTTCACGACATAACCTCAGATGGAAGTAATATACGAAGACAACCACATCATCATCGTCTCCAAGACATCTGGAGAGATAGTACAAGGCGACAAGACCGGAGACAAGCCACTAAGCGACCAAGTCAAGGCATACATCAAGGAGGCCTACGCAAAGCCAGGCGACGTATTCCTCGGAGTAGTCCACCGCCTCGACCGCCCTGTCTTCGGACTCGTAATGTTCGCACGCACATCCAAAGCCTTATCACGTCTAAATGCCATGTTCGCCAATAGCGAAGTGCGCAAGACATACTGGGCCATAGTGAGAGACATGCCTCCAGTCCCCTCAGGCACACTCACCCACTGGATAGTGCGCAACGAAAAACAAAACAAATCCTATGCCTACGACCATGAGGTGCCAGGCAGCAAGAAAGCCATCCTCGACTACCGCCTCATAGGTAAATCAGACCGCTACCACCTGCTTGAAGTTGATCTAAAGACTGGACGTCACCACCAAATACGCTGTCAGCTGGCCAAAATAGGATGTCCCATCAAAGGTGACCTCAAATATGGAGCAAAACGCTCCAACCCCGATGGCAGCATATCCCTGCTCAGCCGTTCCATGTCCTTCATCCATCCTGTGAGCAAAAAGGAAGTTCACGTCACAGCCCCACTGCCTGACGACACCATCTGGCAAGCAAGATGGGATAATTTATAAGTCTTAGCAACATACAAGGAGATGTTAATGGGTGATTACAGAGGTGTCATAGTCACTGTGACATGATACAGATTTACTTCACACGTAATTAACAATTAAAACGTGTAGTATTATGTCAAAAGCAACATTAAAACG
>JAXJBE010000002.1:0-2627 GCA_036303125.1 Bacteroidaceae bacterium | reverse complement strand
TGACGATAGCGCTGTATCGGTACCAAGCGTAGCGGTGTAATCGGTACCATGCTATCACTGCAATCGGTACCGCTTGTATCGCTGCAAGCGGTACCAAGATTTCAGTTCTGCTTTTCAAATTGCAAAGGTAATCTATTTTTTCAATTTCTGGCGCATAGAATCGCCTTTTAACTCTATTTTACTTGCATTTGCCACCAAACGGTCCATAATGGCATCTGCCAAGGTAGGATCACCTATGTAATCATACCATTTGGCAATGGGAAGCTGTGAGGCGATAATGACGGACTTTCTCTCGTATCTCTCTTCTAGGATTTGGAGCATTGCGAGTCTGGTCTTGTCATCCATTGGCTGCAACCCGAAGTCATCCCATATGAGCAAGTCATACTTTTCCAGATTGGTTATCATCTTCAGGTACGACCCATCCAGCTTGCTGAGTGCAACTTTCTCCACAAAGCTGTTCATATTGAGATAGAGAGTTCTGTAGCCTAGCATGCAAGCCTGTCTTCCAAGGGCACAGGCAAGAAAGGATTTTCCGCAGCCACACTTTCCTTGTATGAGCAAGTTCTCATGCCTGCGTATAAAGGCACAGTCGGCAATGGCGGCAAGGTCATCCTTGGTGAAGTTGCGGTCTGTTCCACAGATGACATCCTCTAAGAGTGCCGTATATCTAAGCTTGCTGATTTTTAGATACATGGCGGTCTTTCGATCTCGTCTGTCCTGCACCTCTGCATCCACCATCTTGGAGATGGCGACTTCCAGGGATGGGCGGTTCTGTACAGGAAGGCTGGTCATGGCCTCGAAGGAGGATGACATACCTCTGAGTTTCAACTCGTTGAGTTGTATGATGGTTTCTTGTAAGTTCATGTTACTATATATGTTTAAATGTTCATAAATGCCTCCGCGCCTCTCACATAGTCGTTCTGTGGCACATTTGAGACTGTTTCTTCCCCGTCAACTTGGTCAAGGTTCTTCTCCAATACGTTGCGGATGGTCGTGTAGGTGATGGATGAACAACCTGCCAGACGCTTGCAGGCCTTCTCCAGGCGCTCCTTGCCATACTTGCGCTTGAGAGACAGGACTCCTTGGCAGGACTTGTACGACTGCTCGACATGCTTCGTGCGATTGAGGATGGATTGGACTGCGGCAGTGGTGTTGCTGCCGACCAATGCCGCCTCCTCCAGGAAATAGGCGGCATTATATCCCTGTCCGTGCTTGTAGGCAAGATGTTTGTCTGGCATATGCTCGTCAAGCGTGCTGTACCCAGAACCTTGGCGACGCTGATGGATGGCTATGCGAGAACTCCCGGAGTAAACCTCCACGGTATCCAAGTCCCACAGTACGCTCACCTTTTGCCCGACATACTGGTATGGTACGCTATAGTTGTGCTTGTCAACCATGACGTGATAGGTACCGGACAGTTTCACCTCCTTGCGATATCTGAAGCGGTATGGAGTCATGGGCAGTTTGCCCAACGTAGGTTGCTCTTCCGCCTCGAAGATGTCACGTCTGCTTCTCCCTGTCGTTCTGGACGGCTTTTCATTGAAGCCGTCCATCAACTCATAGATACGGGCATTCATACTCGGTAGATTGTAAAACACCTCGTCATGTAGCAGAGCGTAGACGGCATTGTAGGTCTTTTGGACGAGTCCCTCGACTGGACCTTTGTCCCTGGGAGTGCGAACCCTGCAGGTTTGGAGGGTTGTATCGTAGTAGGCGGCCCATTCCACGGCTGCATCATTGAACGCTGGCTCGTAGCGGTCGTATTTCTTCACCCACTGCTTCATGTTGTCACTCTTGGCTATGCGAGTTGTTCCGCCGAAGTAAGAGAAGGCATCGGATATACCGCCGAAGAAGTTCTCCATGGAAGCGTTGTACATAGCCTTGGCAAATCCCAAGCCGCTGTATGGCAGGATACAGACCAAGACGACAACTTTGGTTAGCTCACCTGTCTTCGGGTCGGTAAGCCACAGGGCATCGCCGGCGAAGTCAATCTGCATCTCTTCCCCTGGAATATAGGTGTTATGGAAGCTGAGGTTGTGTGAGTACTGATACTCACGGATTGACTTCTTGAACTGGGTGTATCCATATCCGTCGGGATGCTCCTTCTTGTATGACTCGTGCAGGGCTTGAATGGTGAGGTAGCGGTTATGCGACAAGTCTGACACATATTCAGGCAACAGCCCGTCCAGCACCTGACGTTGGGAGGATGGGGCTGCTGTGGGCTTGGACAACTGGAGGAAAGATTCTATTTCCCCGTCACTCATGCGGCCTATCACGCCATAGGACAAACCTTGGGAATCCGCCAAGGTCTTGTAACGGTTCAGTACGCCACGTCCCATGTGTAGTTGCTCGCAAATGGTGCGTTGCGGTATTTTTGCCGCTAGCATTTGAAATGAACGTTTTAATTTGCTCATGTTTACATTACTTTGTGCCATATCTATACAGATTTTAAAATTCTTCTGCAAAGATAGGCGGTTATTATTATACATGAGCAGAACTTTACATCTTTTTGGTACCGATTGGTGCGCTATGATGGTACCGATTCAAGTGATACGATGGTACCGAATGCAGTGCTATGATGGTACCGATTCATGCGCTACAGTGGTACCGATTCGCCGATACTGTCA
>JAXJBE010000001.1:0-1593 GCA_036303125.1 Bacteroidaceae bacterium | reverse complement strand
TTCAAGCACATAGGTTCCTGGCACCTTTGAATAGCTGAGTCCAACCCAGCAGGTGTTCAAGCCCAGTGTTTGGGCAAGTAAGACTAGATGCTCACCATAATAGCCTATACGCTCGTCAAGGTCTTCGGCTTTCTTTCCTGCCATGACCAGATAGTTGTTGGCATTACGGAACTTTCCGTATTTGGCCATAGTCCCTTGGAATGCCTTCGGCTCATTGCATATCAACTGAATATGGAGTTGACCCTCATTGTTCAACTTCACAAGTTCATCTTCAAGCAACTTGACGATTTCCTCGCTCAATGGCAGGTCTTTGTAAGCCCTTATACTATGTCGGGCTTCTATAGCTTCCTGCATTGTCATATTTTTGATGATATATTACTATTCATTATTATATGTCTTTTTGCTACATTAAGATACATACCGCTACATTTTCGCTACATTGATTTATTGTCGTTATAGAATGTAAGTCGTTGTGTATCAGTCTCGCTACATCATGCTACGTATTTTTTTCATTTAAGTGAGCGTTGGAATACCTGTTCAAACACATCCATTTCTCGCTTGGCTATACCCAGGCGAGTGGCTATGGACTTCCAATGCTTCACACCAGCCTTCACTTCTTCGATGATATACACGGCTTCGTCTTTGCCTATCATATACTCCTCCGAGGAATCAAGCAACACCTGAAGGTCTGCATAATTCGTTGTGGAGTTGATAAGCAAAGCCTGGTATTCATTCAGAGTCGGATTCATATCATATGCCGGTGATAGCGTCCAGCCACGTGGAGTCAGCAGGAATCCGTGGTTGCGGAAATGGTCATCGCTATTGCCTATGGCTATATTGAATGCCACTCGACGATAGAGTTGACGAAGGTTCTGCTCTACGTCACAGCAGTTCTGGAGGATAAAGTCCACGATGTCAAGATAGCCATTGCCTGTCTTTACATCACAGCCATCAGTCAAGCCCAACAAGGTCATGGCTGATGCGAAATGCTTTCTTCGTCCTTCAACTGTCCTATCGAAACGCTTGGAGAGCAAGGCGTGATATTTCTTGCCTGTCTCAATGACGCTAGTCTCTGCTGCTTCGACTCCAGCCTCTTTTGCCAACAGATGACTGAGGTGTTCCCAAAGGCCTACATCATAGTCATCGTTCCTTGACGGGAACTTGGCTACGCAAATCCGGCCTTCATCATTCATCACTCCAGCCTTGGGGCGGGCACCGCCAAGCGAAGTGCCAGGATGGACTAATTGCAAGAGCCATTTCTTCTCTGGCAACTGATTCAGTTCCTCGCTCTTCTCAATTTCCATGCTGGCTGCCACCAAAGCCCTAATGTCGGTCAAAGGGGGAATACGAAGCGATTTCTCACAATTGATGTACTCTCCATCTTGTTTTTCCTTAAAGCGGAAACCACCCATACGAGAATAGTCATCGATACCAATGAGGTAATCAAATGACGAAAGCTTACGTACGGGGCGTTTCTCTTCCGTGGCAAGGATTTGTTCGCGACGGTTAAGCAGCAATCTTCCCCAACGGTCAGGCAAGGCATCGTTGAAGCAGCCGAAGATGTCCCTGTCCGGCTGGGTGTATTGCTGACCG